>JBOHZJ010000378.1:0-3585 GCA_050738395.1 Steroidobacter sp. | reverse complement strand
GGCATGAACGTTCCGAACGTTTTCACGCCCACGAAATTGCGCAACAGCATGATCACGAGCGCCCCGACCGGAATCATGACGAGCACGCTGTAGACAGCCTGAGTGGCGATCGGCAGCGCGAACAGCGAAAAATCCATCGAGTGCGATCCGGCCTGCTCGGCGCGTCGCTCGGCGACGAGCATCGAATCGAGCAGATTCTGTTGCACCGCCAGCGTCACTTCGAGACTCGAGCCGCCCTCGAGGCTCGCAATGCCCTGGTCGCCGCGCCACCAGATCAGGAAATCCGGCGGCAGACCCTGCTCGAGCGTGCGCGGATCGAAATACAGCCACTGCACGCCGTCGTGCACCTCCAGCAGCGGGTCGGCCTCAACTCGACCCGCTTCATTGCGCAACGTAATCCCATGCGCGACCCGCGCCGGGATCTGCGCGCCGGCAAGGAACACGGTCGCAAGTTGCGCGCGCTCGGCGACCGTGCTGCCGCGCTTGAGGAACAGGCTCGCATACGGGTCGTTCTCCGCCTGATTGATGTGGCGCAGGAGCTCGGTCGTGAAACTCGAGACGTCCGCCGACTGGCGTCTTACTTCGGCGATCAGTCCTTCGAGCGCTGCTCTCGAGGGCTCATCGAGAATGGGAGGCGCCGGGAACGGCGGTGTGGTGTCCTCCGCGATGCGCGTTTCGTCGCGATAAATCAGCGCCCGGTAGTACAACGTCTGCCGGCCGCTCGCCTGGCGCAGCGCCCATTGCGCTTCGCGCCCCGCGGGGGCATTACGGGTCGTCAGTCCAAACCCCCGCGACACGAAATTCTCATCCAGAATCGCAAACCCCGGCGTCAGGCCGGGAATTCGCAGGGTCGCCTTGACTGCGGTCGGGCCCGGATCGAACGAGAGCGCTGCTTCGACATTCCAGATCTGCGTCTCCTCCTGAGGATTGACTGGAAAGCCGAGCACGCGCGCCTTGTATACGAACAGCGCGAGACTCAGTACTGCCAGCACTGCGGACAGCACGTAGATGTGACGATTATTCATTGAAAGAGGCTGCGAACAGATAGTCAGCCATTCATTGCGAAGCTTGCATCAGAGAAGCTCTGCGCAGGCCAACGAGTCCGTCCCTTCGAACCAGGCTGTTCGAACAAACATGCGAGCGCGGGTTGTTCTCAAGTGGCGCCGAAAAGGCTTCCGGGCTGTACGACCAGGCGCCAAGCGTAACGGGTTTGCAGCACTGCCTCAAACACGCCGCATCTTATTGGAAGCTCATACGCCGAACAGAAGGGCGGAATCATCAGGATCGATGTCGGTGAGCAGATCGATCGGAGTCGTGGCGAATCGCACCGCGGCCGCAACCCCGCTGCCGCGACCGAGCGCATCGATCTCCCATTGCGCATGTTCAATCAGCAGGGCGAGTTCGATCGCGCGACCGAGCGTCATGGCGAAACGGCGGGCATGCGATTGTGTCTGCGCAGCGTCGCCGCGCTGTCGCAGCCATTGCTCCGCGCGTTCGATCGCCGCCGCCGCCACGGCGCTCACCTTGGCCAGTCGCGGCTCGCGAACCCCGGCGACGCACTGCTCGGCTCGCGCGCGCAGCGCCGGCAAGCCGCGGGCGAGATCTCCCCTCAGCATCGCATCGAGGGCCAGCACGTTGGTCGTCCCCTCCCAGATGGGCAACACCTGCGTGTCGCGCATCAGCGCTGGCAGGCCGGTGTCTTCGACATATCCGGCGCCGCCGAATGCTTCAATGCATTCGCTGACGACGGCGACTGCCTGCTTTGCGGTCAGCAGCTTTGCAATCGGCGTGATCAGTCGCAGCAACGCGCGCTCGCGATCGTCGATCTCGCCGGATTCGAGTCGTCCCATCAATTCGACCAGTTCAAAGGCGAGCAGGAACGCGCCGCGCGTCTCCGCCTCGAGGCCGGCGAGCGTGTCCACATGCAGGGGCAATTGATTCAGCGGCGCTCCGAACGCGCGACGCTGTTCGGCATAAGAGCGGGCGAGCATGAGCCCTCGGCGCATGAAGGCGACCGAAGTGACGCTGTTCCAGGTACGAGTCACGACCAGCATTGGCTCGATGTCGCGCGTGCCGTTGCGCGCTCGCGTGACGAGTTCGGCGTGCGCGCCCTCGAGCGTCAGCTCTGCGGTCGGCACTTTGCGCGTCCCAAGTTTGTCCTTCAGGCGCTCGATGCGAATGCCGTTCAGGCGCCCGGATGCATCGTGGGTTTCGACGTAGAACATCGCCAGACCGCTGCCCCCTGGGCCATTCCCTTCGGGACGCGCGAGCGTCAAGGCCATTTGCGATGTGATAGCCGAGGTGAACCATTTTTTGCCATAGAGCCGCCAGCCGCCGTCCTCCTGCACCGCGCGGGTGAGCGACGCACCCACGTCGGAACCGCCGGTCGATTCCGTCATCCATTGACCGCTGGTCCAGGCAAGCGCCGGATCCCGGTTTATCAGACGCGGGAGCGCGTGCTCGAGCAGGCGTTCGTTGCCCGAAACGATGAGCGTGCGAGCCGCACCGTCCGTCATCGCCAGCGGACAGGTGTAAACATCGGATGAAGGATGAAACAGATACACGGCGGCGAATTGATGAATGCGCGAGTAACGTCCGTGTGCGCGCTCGTAGGGAATTGCGATCAGTCCCGATTTCGCCGCGATCGCCGCAGCGCGCTTCCACAGCGGCGAGACTTCTATCCGGTCGACGCGATTGCCCCATGCATCCCATTGCAGCAGCTCGGGCTCACGCCGGCGATCCGTTAGTTGCAATGCATAGAGTTCGCCGCCAGACGCCGCCCCGAGCTCGTGCAGGTCAGCTTCGATCTCACGCAACGTTCCGGCGGGAAGTTTGCGCTGCAGATAGCCGCGCAGAAATGTGTCTGCAAGATAGGTATCGCCCAGCGTCGGCGGCGACTGAATAAAGCTATCGCTCATATGCTCGCGCTCCGCCCGAGGTCCCCGCAACGATTTTCGGAATCTCGCCTCGCGTTCCCATGGCGCGGCCCATCAGGAATCGTTTGGCAAGGCTGCTGCGATCGACTGCGGTAAGTCCCAGGCGTCGCGCCCATCCGAGTGTACTGTTCGATGTACTGAACAGCCGATTCAGGCCGTCAATCAGCCCAAGCGCGATAGCGTTCTCGCTTTTGCGCCAGCGCTCATAGCGACGCAGCGCCCGCATTTCGGCAATCGCATCGGCGCGACCGCTCGCCGCCAGTTCCTCGCCGAGAACTTCGATGAGCGCGGCGCAATCCAGAAGCCCGAGGTTCACGCCCTGCCCCGCCAGTGGATGCAGGGCATGCGCCGCATCGCCCACGAGTACGAACCGCTCGCGACAATACGAACGCACATGCGTCAGCCGCAACGGAAAGGCGCCGCGCGGTCCGGCGATCTCAGTCGTTCCAAAGATACCGTCGATCGCGCGCTCGATCTCAGCCGCGGCCTCTTCGGCAGGACATGACGCCAGGTGCTGCGCGTGCCTCGGCTTGGTCGTCCACACGATGGAGCTGCGCCCATCGGCCAGCGGTAAAAATGCGATCGGGCCTTGCGGCAGGAATCGCTGCCAGGCCGTGCGCTCGTGAGGACGCGCGGTGCGAACGTGAGT
>JBOHZJ010000377.1:0-2812 GCA_050738395.1 Steroidobacter sp. | reverse complement strand
GCGGAGAAGAGCGAGCCAAGGGTGGCGGCGGCGGCGCTCAGGGAGGCCACCAGGCGCAATACGATCCCGCGCAGGCCGCCGACATCCTGAAGAGCCGCTTCGTGGATCGCTCCAGGGTTCTTGGGGTCGACATGCTGAGCGGCGGTGTCACGACAACGAGCTCGGCCTCGCTCTCCGTTGGCAACGGCGGCTTCCCCTATGAGCTCAGTGCGAATCTCACCTGGACAGGCGGCAACGTGCGTTCCACGGCGCTGGGACCGGTCACGCACACTGAGCCACAGCAGCCGTGGACCACTAACTGGAACAACGCGCTCACACTTTCCGGCAGCGGATTGGAAGTCATGGGCGACGGCGACATCCGTGCAACAGCGGGAACGATCGCTGCCTTTCTCGCGGCGCAGGACATTTATACGTCTTCCGACGTCCTCAGGCGTGATGTCGCGGGCGTACTCGCCATCGCCTGGTGGGTGCGGCAACTGGCAGGCAACGTGGCGACGGTCAACGTCGGCGCCGATACTCGCCAGTTCGTCAAGATCCTGAACCCAGCCTCGACTACGCAGGATATGTGGATTGCGACCGGCGCGGGCCCGCATGCGACGCTCACGCAGAGCGCGTCTCGCACGATTTATGAGGAGCCGTCATGCGGCGGCGGCGACGTGACGTACGTCCTCACGCGCGGCTGGAGCAATACGGGCGTGACGTTCCAGGTGACGAATGCGCACGGTGATGTGCAAACGTTCTCGCCGTGGACCCACGACTTCGACAATGGAGATACCTACTGCGCGAAGTTGCGCGGCTGGCGTATGGCGAGCTGGAGCTTCCCACAGGGCGTGACGATCAATCTCACGTACAGCACGAGCACCGCGGTCGGATCGGTCCCCGAGCTTGCCGAAGTCAGCAACACCCTTGGACGCAGAATCGTTTTCGTCGACAGCGGTCGCGGCGGCTTCAACAACGGTTTGAGCGGCGTTGACTTGCGTTCCGTTTCGGTGACTGGCGATGCCACTATGGCGGGGACGGTCACGCACACCGAGCCCGGCGGCGGCGTCAATCAGTTCACGCAGACGGTCGCCGGCCAGAAGTACCTGCTCACTCACATCTACAATGCCGAGAGCGCCAGCGCTGCGGCGATTCGGTACGACTACGACACGCTGCGCCGGGTGAAGGAGGCGCGCGACGCCGTCGCGTTGCAAGGTCCGGATCCGCGCGGTCCCTATCAGTTCTTCCTCGCCGATGGCGTTCGTGGCGAGCGCGTCGATCCTTCCGGCGGCACGTACACGGTCTTCTACAACAATCGCAAACGTGCAATCGGCTTCATGGATGAGATCGGCCGCACGACATCGGCAACGTACGATGTGCGCGGGCGCGTGACCTCATACATCTACCCCGAGGACGATCGGGAGGTGTTCAAGTACGACGCGCGCAACAACACGATCGAGATGGCGAAGTGGCCGAAGGGCTGCACCGCCGAGCCGTGCACGCCGGCAGCATTGACGGTCAAGGCGGGCTGGCACACGGCGTGGAACAAGCCGCTGTGGATCGATGACGCCAAAAACAATCGAACGAACTTCGCCTACTACGAGAGCGGCAATGGACGCTCGCTGTTGCAGACCGCGACGCGTCCTGAGCCAACCACAGGCGCCTCGCGGCCGGCTTACGGCTTCGCGTACAACGGGCGCGGGCAGTTGCTCACCACCAATGATCCAACGGGTCTCGTGGTCTCGAATGTGTACCATGCGACCACGTTCAATCTGCAGTCGACCGCGCTGAATCCTGGCGGGGTTAACGCCGTCACGCAGTACGGTTATGACGCGATCGGAAATGTGACCTCGACCACCGATCCTCGCCTCTATGTTACCGAGTTCGCCTACGACAACAATCGGCGCAAGACGCACACCAAGAGCCATAACGGCAACATCGCAGCGGCGCTGATCGCCGCGAGCAAGGCGAAGTACGATGCTCTGGGACGTGTCGAGAACGAGGAAGCTGGGACGGCGTTTTCGGGAACCTCGGTCACCGCGTGGCAGAGGCTGAAGACCATCACGTACACGAAGACCAGCAAGATATACACCGAGGCGAACGGCGCGAATAACACGACCGCCTATGCATACGATGCGATGGATCGCGCGTTTCAGATCACCGACCCGGTGAATCGCCGCACGCGCTTCGATTATGACTCAGCCGGGCAGGTGCTGAAGGAGATCCGCGCCTACGGAACTGCGCTTCAGCAGGACTATGCAACCTACACGTACACGCTCAATGGTCAGCGTCGGACGGTGAAGGACGCAAACAACAACCTGAGCACATTCGAGTACGACGAGTTCGATCGGCTGTTCAACCTACGCTTTCCAATGGCGACGAAGGGCGCCAATCAGTCGAGTACGACGGATTACGAGCAGTACGGGTACGACAACAACGGCAATCGCGCGAGCCTGAGGAAGCGGGACGGACGCATCATCGCCTTCGGCTACGACAACCTGAATCGCGAGACGCTGAAGGATCTGCCAGACACGACCACGCAGGATGTGTACTCGGCGTACGACGCGGCCGGTCGGCCGGAGTCAAAGCGCTTCGGCAGCACGAGCGGGCAGGGGATCATCTACGCGTACGATACGGCCAAGCGCCTGCAGACCGAAAGCTCGTTCGGGCGCACGCTCACGTACAACTATGACGCGAACAGCAACCGCAACTACGTGCAGTGGCCGGACACGAGTTACGTCAGCTAAAGCTTCGATGCGCTGAACCGCATGACGGAGGTGCGCGAGAACAACACGACTCCGGGCATGGGCGTGCTGCAGACCCACTACTGGGA
>JBOHZJ010000376.1:0-7174 GCA_050738395.1 Steroidobacter sp. | reverse complement strand
GTACATGAGTCATGGGCAGCACTCCGGCGTCTGGCCGCCCAACGAGCTGTCGAACTTCCTCAACCTGGCGCGGGTAGAAGAGGCGCCAGTGCGATATCTGGTGCTCACCCGCAAGTAGCAGTTGGCGGTCAGCGGTTGGCGGTTAGTCAGAGAGCGCGGCGCTCCGCTTCTTCTGCGCTGCGGCAGTCACTCCTGAAGAGAGGTGACGAGCGGACCGATCTTGCTATCCGCTAACGTCTTCCCTTAGTACTGCGTCCGGATTCTCTTCACTGTATCCGCCCACGTATCCGTGCACAGCGCGAATTCTTCCTCATGCGCACGCGATGCTTCGCCGATCCGGAAGAACGCCTGCACGGCCGCGTCATAGCGGGGGCCGAGCGCTGCGACGCCGTTGGCGCGCTCGGGATCGGGCAGTGCGTTCAGACGCTGCAGTTCCGCGGCGACCGCCTGGAATTCACGCAGCGCCTCACCGGTCTGCGTGAGCATCGATTGATAACTGGACGCCGCAGTGAGGACGTCGCGTAGCTGGCGCGACTCGACAGGTTCGTCAACTTCACGCACGCACAACGATGCACCGCCCGGTCTGCGCGGAGGATCGACCGGCCCCGGAGGACTCGGCGGTTGTTCGGGCGTCGGCTGCGTCTCGATCGGATCCGGCGGCGGTTCTGGCGTCGGATCCGTCGGCAGCTCCTGTTCCGGCGGCTGAGGCTGCGGTTGCGGCGGACGCGGCGGGTCCTTCTTTGGCGGCAGCGGCGGCGGGGGCGGAAGCTTGTCGCACCGATGCAGACGATCCGTCACTCGATACAGTTCACGCCGGGCTTCATCGTGCTGAGTAGTGAGTTGCTCGAGTTGCTCGGCTACACCGACGAGCGTTCCAAGATCCTGACCGAACTGTTGCGCGGCGAGCCCTGAATCTATCGCGGCTTTCAGCGCCGAAGCAGACCAGCTGTCGAGGTAGAGCGCATACGTGCTGACCGCGGCTGAGTTGATGGCGCCGTTGCGAGCGTCAGTGATGATGCCGGAGACCGTCCAGATGTTCTGAGCGGTTTCAATCTGCCTCAGCGATGCAGCGGTCGCTGTCCCGTTCCTGACCGCCGTCGCCTGAGAGCCGGTCAGCGTCGCTGCTATCAACTCGGACGTCTTGACGGCCAGGTTAATAGTGTTGTCCTTGATTTCGGTCGCCGCGCGCTGGAACTCGGAGTCGGCGGTCAATCGAGTGATACGCCGCACAATATCCTGCTCGCGGCGTTGGAGCTGCTCCTGCAGGCGAACGAACTCGCCGCGCACCTCGGGATCGCACGTCGCGATTTCGATGTCGATCGGCGGACCGATCGGCGCGCCGCACGCAGTTTTCGCCTGGATGCGCGTGCGACCCTCACGCACCGGCTGAATCCCGATGGAGTTGCGGTTGGTGACGACGCTCGCGAGCGCTTCATTCTCGACGGTGAAGATCAACAGATCGCCGGCGTCGACGGGATTCGACTGGATCGGGAACGAATATACCTTCGAGCTGGTGCGGCCGTTCAGACCGAGCAAACCGAGCTTCGGAATCGCCGCGCCAGAATTGACCGAAATCAGTTCGATGCTGCTCGCAGGCAAGGTCGCGGTCGCAGTCTTGCCGTTGTAGGTGTATTCGCCTGTGAGCTTCGCACGTCCGGGCGTGGCGCCGGTGACCGTTACCGAGGCGGCGGAGGGCTTGAGTGACAATGTCGATGCGGGCTCCGAAGTAAAGCGCACACTGCCGCCCGGCGGATCGACCTTCGCTGTTACCGTCGCGCTGGCGCCGCGCTCAACATGTGCGCATCCCGCCAGGCCGATCGTCGGCCGGCGCGCGTCCTGTTTGTAGCTCACGATCAGCTCGCCGCGTTCCACCGGCGTGCCCATGCACATGAAGGCGCTCGCGACCACCGGGCCTTCGATCGTGTAACGCTTGGTGAACCCCTTCTCGAGTTCCTCGCGGGTGACGCTGAACGCAGGGTTGAGCGTGCTCAGGTTCGGCGCGCGTATCTGAAGGAGACTGGTTTCGAACGTCTGCGTCATCAACGGCGTCTTCACCCGACACGTGCCCGCGTCCTCCACGGCGAAATCGAAGAACGGCGACGGAACTGATGGATTGTCATTGAGCGATGCAACACCGCGGATCGCGCGCGTGCCGCCGCCCATCGAGGTCTGCAGTACGATCGCGCCGTCGTCATCGCGGCAGATGACCGGCTTTGTGGTTACCTGCGCCGGCGGATCGACGCGATTGCGCTCATTCGTCGTATCGAAGCTGCTGTAACTGGTGATGAGGTCGGTGATGTCGTTCGTTTCGGCCGGCAGTTCGCCGCGCCAACTCACCGACCACTCACCGCCCTCGCAGTTCTCGCCCTCGAACGCACCGCCCTGGATGCTCAGCTGCACATGCAGCGGCTCGATCTCGGCCGCACACGCGGAAGCCGCGAAGACGACGCTCGCCACAGCTGCCGCGAGAGCGGCGCCAGATCTGCGCCGCGCCACCGCCAGCCTTGTCTCTTTCAGCACGAGTATCCCCAGATCGATCCAGTTTCCGATGCCGAGCAGTGTGCTCATCCGGCGTCAACGCCGAATCACTCGGAGGAGCCATGAGCATTGAGGTGAGGAGCCATGGCTTCTGTGGCTGTGGACCGAACCGCGAGCCTCGGGATCGGGAAATGGGGACTGTCCCCATTTCATGTTCCGGCGCGTGGTTTCCGGGCGCCGGACTGAAGGCCTAGACTACGTGCTGCGACGAGATGCGACGCTCGGCGGAAGCGGGACTTACTGACGACAGGGTGGCGGGATGGATCGATGACGTACGGTAGTTTCTGGTTGCGATCGAGAGCGGCTTCGTGGACAGCGATTGCATTGGTGTCCGCGGGAGCACAGGCATCGGCCGACAACGTTCGGCCGGGCGTCTATGAAGTCGTCGCCGAGACGATGATGCCTCACCTGGAGGAGAACCTGCGCTATGCCACGAGCCGCGAGCGCCACTGCCTGACTCAACGCGACCTTTCTTCCATCTTCCCGATTCTGCGAAGCCCGTCTCTAAGCGGCTGCACGCTGAGCGAGGAGGGCGCGAGCGGCGGCGTGATCCGTTATCGGCTGGTCTGCGAAAACCCTCAAGCGGCAATCGGAACGGCCCGGCTGAATACAACTCTCGATCGTATCGTCGGCATTCTCGAGATCAAACTGGGTGGAAAGAATATGACGATGTCACAGCGCATACAGGCAACTCGGCAGGGAGCATGTGGCGCTGGATAATATGAACACCCTCACAATATTCTTTCTGGTCTCCTTGCTATCGACGGCGACGCCCGGACCGGCCGTGATCTACGTGACGTCGCAAGGAGTCGCAGGAGGCATGCGGTCGGCGGCCCCGGCAGGGCTCGGCGTGCTTGCCGCAGACGCGTTCTACATTGTCCTTTCGGTGACGGGGCTCTCAGCAATACTGGCCGCGTCGTTCCAACTGTTCACCCTGATGAAATGGGCGGGGGCGGCGTATCTCGTCTATCTCGGTGTACGGCTGCTGTTATCCGCCTGCTCGAGATCATCGGAAGCGTCAGGCGCTGCTGCGCCGATCGCGAGTCGCAGATCAATGCTGAGCGGCTTCGCTCTGCATGCCGCCAATCCAAAGGCGCTGCTGTACTTCGGTGCGCTTGTGCCCCAGTTCGTCGATCCTGCCGGTGCACTCGGCCCGCAACTCGCGACGCTGGCCGCCATTCATCTCGGGACTGCGGCCTCGGTGCTGCTGGCGTACGCGATGCTTTCGTCCGGGTTTCGGCGTTCGAGAATCAATGGCCGCATCAAACGCGTTTTCACGGCGGCGGCCGGTTCATCACTCATCGCGGCGGGAGTTTCAATGGCGTTGGTTCGCAAGAACGAGGAAGGTAGCCCGGGGTTGTTACCGTAAGGCCGTCGACAAGAACAGGTTTAGCAATGGTCTCGCAAGTACTGATTGTCATGGCCGCGGCGATCATCCTCACGCTCGGCCTGATACATCTGCTCTACACATTTGGCGGCTCGAAGCTGCACCCGCGCGATCCCGAGCTCGCGGCGCGAATGAGTGCGGCGTCTCCCGTCATTTCCCGCGAGACGACGATGTGGAAAGCCTGGATCGGATTCAATGCGAGTCACAGTTTCGGCGCGATGCTCTTCGGCGCCATATACGGTTTTCTTGCTCTGGCGCATCCTGGATTTTTGTTCGAATCCGCATTTCTCTGCATCGTCGGGCTGGTCCTTCTTGCCGGCTATGTCGCCTTGGGCAAGGTCTACTGGTTCAGCGTCCCCTTCAGGGGCATTGCGTTGGCTGCGGTCTGTTACACGGCAGGTCTGATCATCGCCTGGATCTGAATGACCATGCATTCACCGTCGGATCATCGAGGGCGTCATGATCGGCTTCGTTTCCAGGCGGCTGGCCAGAATTTGTCACGAAAGAATGCCCAGCGCACTCACGTGAGATCGCACGATCGGGACCGCCGAGGTTGTCCGGAGGCGCACGCACATGATGAAGGAAGTTGCTCGTATCGACGGGCGAGGCGCCAACGCCCTGCAGGGTGCAGTCGTCTGGAGTCCAGCAAAATCGCTCTGGAATTCGACGATGCTGGCCGTCGCCCTCATTGCAGGGCCGCTCAACATCACGATCAGCGCTGTCGTTCTGTTCGTCGTCTCGACCTATATTTCCTTGTTGCTCGGACATTCAGTCGGCATGCATCGCCGGTTTATTCATCGCAGCTACGAATGCAGTAAATGGCTCGAGAGAACCCTTGTCTACATCGGCGTGCTGGTCGGCGTCGCCGGTCCGTTCGGAATTCTGCGGATTCACGACGCACGTGACTGGGCGCAGCGCCAGCCGGAATGTCACGACTTCTTTGCCCATCGACGCAGCCCGTTCGTGGACGTCTTCTGGCAATTGAACTGTGCGTTCCGATATTCAAGGCCGCCGCGCTTTACGCTCGAGCCGGAGTTCGCTCGCGATCCCTGGTATCGATTCCTTGAGCGAACGTGGATGCTGCATCAGATTCCAGTCGGGCTCGCGCTGTTCTATGCCGGTGGTTGGAGCTGGGTCGTGTGGGGCGTGGCGGCGCGCGTTTCTGCGAGCGTCGTTGGCCACTGGAGCATTACATACTGGTGTCACAATCCCGGGCCAGGGGACTGGCGAGTTGCAGGCGCGTCGGTTCAGGCGTCGAACATTCCGGGACTCGGACTGCTCACGTACGGCGAGTGCTGGCACAACAATCATCATGCCTTTCCGGAGTCAGCGCGTATGGGTCTCGAGGCAGGACAAGCGGATCCGGGCTGGTGGGTGTTGAAACAGTTCGCGAAGGCCGGGTGGGTGACGTCGATCGGAGAGCCGCGCCCGGAATCCGAGCGTGACGATCTGGAGTACACCGGCGCTGCCGGCAGAGCTTTCGCAGCGGACGCAGCGGCGCACACTTCGTCCTGAACCTCCGCGGGAATCCTTCGTCTCACACTCCGTCGATTCACAACAATATCGGGAGACGGATCATGTGCGCGCAATCAGTGCTCAATTCATTTGCAACACTGTGGCGTTCGTTCATTTTGATGATCTTGGGCGTCGCGTCTGCGCACGCCGCGGATGCGCTGAAGTTCCCGGACGTCGTCGGGTGGTGGTCTGCCGAGCCGACTCACGCGGGCGAGTCGTCGCGATTGCTGCTGCATTTCCTGGAAGAGAACGGCAAGCAATCGGTGCGACTGTCGTTGCTTGCGATCGGCGGCTTCGACTTGCCGATCGGTACGGTCACGGTGAGCGGCGACACGCTCGACATACAACCCTATCCATTTCCGCTGCGATACGACGCCGCAAAGGGAACGTTGAGCGGTTATCTGCTCGAAGCCGCAGTTCCGGTTTACAGGATTCCCGTTGAATTCCATCGCATCGAACCGATGACGAAGCCGACGGCGCCGACGTGGGACTTCCCGCGGCCCGCAGTCAAATGGACGTTTGATCTGAAGTCGCCCGTGTGGGCCGGACTTGCGCACGATCCGCAGACGAGACTCATTTTTGTCGGCAACGAAGCCGGAACGCTGCATGCGATCGACGAGGCCGGTAAGCCGCGTTGGGCCTTTGAAACTGGCAAGCCGATCAAAGCGCGGCCGGCAGTCATTGGCGATGCGCTCTACGTCGCTTCCGACAGCGGGTTTCTCTACAAGCTCGATAAGGGCGACGGCAAGGAGCGCTGGCGCGCAAAGATCGATAGCGGCAGTCCGGAACGGATACCCACTACCGAGGAAAAGACGCGTTGGGATCGGTACGGCTCGAGCGTCGTCGCCGACGCGACGCATATATATGTAGCGAGCCGCGACAAACATCTCTATGCACTTGATGTAGCCACAGGCAAGCAGCGTTGGCGCATCGAGGCGCAAGACATGATGACGGCGACGCCTGCGTTGTATCGCGATACGGTGTTGTTTGCGGCATTCGACGGAACAGTTCAGTGCGTGAGCGCGCGCGATGGCAAGCAGCGCTGGACATACGATGCGAAGTTGCCCGTCGCCGGGGATCTCGTCGTGGACGGCGATCGTGTGTTTGTCGGCAGCCGTAGTTACGATCTGATTGCGCTCCATGCTGCCACTGGAAAGGAACTGTGGAAGCACTACTACTGGTTCTCGTGGATCGAATCGCCGCCCGTCGTGCGTGACGGCGTGGTCTACACCGGGTCATCGGACGCGACCGGTGTGTATGCGATCGACGCGAATGACGGCTCACAGAAGTGGATGGCGCGCGTGCCAGGCTGGGCGTGGCAGCGCACGGCGGTGAGCGATGATCTCGTCGTCGCGGGAACGGTAGGGCAGGGCGCCTATCCGGGGGTGCGCGCGGGATCTGTCATCGGCATCGATCGTGCGAATGGCGCCATTCGCTGGGTGTATCTCGATCCGCCAACGCCCGAGGTCATAGCGAAGAAAGCCGAATGGGGATTCGGCGCCTCGCCGCTGATCGTGGATGACATCGTCTATGCGGCAGATCTGAACGGCAAGGTGCATGCGCTGAGAGCCGTAACTGGTGACTAGTGACTTGTGAGTAGTGACTGGTGACTGGTGAATAGGCAGAGCCGCTGACGCCGCGTTAAAGGATCCCCTCACCCAGCCTCTCCCTGGGGAGAGGGAGTTTTTCTCTTCACCTCTCCTCAGAGAATGTATCTTTTTTTCCCTTTGGGAG
>JBOHZJ010000375.1:0-14387 GCA_050738395.1 Steroidobacter sp. | reverse complement strand
ACACCGGCTGCGGCAACACGCTGAACATGCTGCACCCGCGCGTGCTGCAGATGATCATGGACAGTCTGCGGTACTGGATCGAGGAGATGCACGTCGATGGCTTTCGTTTCGATCTGGCCTCCGCGCTCGCGCGCGAGCTGCACGAAGTCGATCGACTCGGCGCGTTCTTCGACATCATTCACCAAGACCCGGTGATTTCGCAGGCGAAGCTCATCGCCGAACCCTGGGATCTCGGCGAGGGCGGTTACCAGGTCGGGCGCTTTCCGGTGGGCTGGACCGAATGGAACGGCAAGTACCGGGACGTCGTGCGTGACTACTGGAAAGGCGAGGGCGGCCTGATCGGCGATGTCGCGTATCGCATTTCCGGATCGAGCGACCTGTACGAGCACAGCGGGCGGCGGCCCTATGCGAGCGTCAATTTCATCACCGCGCACGACGGCTTCACGCTGCGCGATCTCGTCAGCTACAACGAAAAGCACAACGAAGCGAATCTCGATGAGAACCGCGACGGCGAGAACCACAACCGCAGCTGGAACTGCGGCGTCGAAGGACCCACCGATGACCCGGAGATTCTCGCCCTGCGTCAGCGCCAGACACGCAATCTTCTGACGACTCTCTTTCTGTCGCAGGGCGTGCCCATGCTGCTCGCGGGCGATGAATCGGGACGCACGCAGCAGGGCAACAACAATGCGTACTGTCAGGACAACGAGCTCACCTGGCTCAACTGGACTTTGCGGCGCGACGATCAGGCGCTGCTTTCGTTCACGCGCGCCCTGATCCGCCTGCGCTGTTCGCATCGCGTGTTTCGCCGGCGCAGGTTCTTTCAGAATCGTGCGATCCGCGGCGACGCCGTGCGCGACATCGTCTGGCTGGATCCCAGCGGCTCGGAGATGACCGAGCAACAATGGCGCGAGAGCTTTGCGCGCAGCCTTGGTGTGTTTCTGTCAGGCCGCGGGCTCAACGAACAGGACGAGCGCGGTCAGATTGTCGTCGACAGCGACTTCGTGCTGCTCGTCAACGCGCATCACGAAGCCGTGGAATTCCATCTGCCCGCACAGCCCGAAGATGTGCACTGGCGATTGCGGCTCGATACGACCAATCCCACCGGCTTCGAAGCCGAAGAGCGCACCTTCAAACCGAGCGATGCCTACACGCTCGCCGGCCGCGCGCTGGCGTTGTTCGAATTTCCGCTTCCGCAGGAGAAGGACGGATGAAATGCAGGCATCGCATGCCGTTCGGCGCGGATATCGACGCCGACGGGAACGCACGTTTTCGGCTGTGGGCGCCGAATGCGCAGCGCGTGGTGCTGGAAGCTGATTCAACGAGAGGCCGCAAGCTCGAGGTGGATCTGAACGCAGCAGGCGACGGCTGGTTCGAACTTGAAATCGCGGATGTCGGGGCCGCTGCGGAGTATCGCTATCGCATCGATGACGAATTCGATGCGCCGGATCCTGCATCGCGCTTCAATCCGCAGGGCGTGCAAGGCGCGAGCAGGCTCGTCGATCCGGAAAGCTTCGAGTGGCTGGAGGAAGGATGGCGCGGACGACCCTGGTGCGACGCAGTCGTCTACGAAATGCACGTGGGTGCATTCACACCCGCTGGAACCTACGCTGCCGCCGGCGAACGCCTCGATGATCTTGCGGAGCTGGGCGTCACCGCCATTGAGTTGATGCCGCTCGCGGCGTTTGCAGGAAGGCGCGGTTGGGGCTATGACGGCGTATTGCAGTTCGCGCCGCATGCAGCGTATGGCGAGCCCGACGATCTGAAGCGATTTGTTCAGGCGGGGCATCAGCGCAATCTCATGGTGCTGCTCGACGTGGTCTACAACCACTTCGGCCCCGAAGGCAACTATCTGCCGCGCTACGCGCGCGACTTCTTCACCCG
Source organism: Steroidobacter sp. (assembly GCA_050738395.1). Taxonomy (GTDB): domain Bacteria; phylum Pseudomonadota; class Gammaproteobacteria; order Steroidobacterales; family Steroidobacteraceae; genus Steroidobacter. Next base: position 12,503 of record JBOHZJ010000375.1, on the reverse strand, counting down.
CCGGCATCGCACCCCGTGGGGCGATGCGATCGATTTTGCGCATCCCCAGGTGCGTCAGTTCTTTATTCAGAACGCACTTTACTGGCTCAACGAGTATCGCTTCGACGGTCTGCGCATCGATGCGGTGCACGCAATGCACGATGACAGTCCAACGCATTTCATCGACGAGCTCATCGAGACAGTACGGCAAGGGCCGGGGCGCGAGCGCTGCGTGCACGTGGTGCTCGAGAATCACAACAATGAAGCGCGCCGGCTGCAGCGCGAGTCGGAACCCTCGCCGTCCGCCGTCCGCCGTCCGCCATTCACTTCTGCAGTCGCCCAATGGAACGACGACTCCCATCACGTGCTGCACGTCATCGTCACAGGCGAAAAAGACGGTTACTACATCGACTATGCGGATCAACCGCTCGCACATCTCGGCCGGGTGTTGACGCAGGGTTTCGCCTATCAGGGCGAACGTTCTGCGTTCAGCGGGGAGCGTCGCGGCGAACCGTGTGCGCACCTGCCGCCGACGGCGTTCGTCAACTTTCTGCAGAACCACGATCAGGTCGGCAATCGCGCGTTCGGCGAACGCATTGCGCAGCTCGCAGCTTCTGAACGACTGCGCGCCGCCTATTCGATCCTGCTGCTCTCGCCTCAGATCCCCATGCTCTTCATGGGCGGAGAGTACGCAGCATCGCAGCCGTTTCTGTATTTCTGCGATTACGAGGGTGAGCTTGCCGCGGCCGTGCGCGCGGGACGCCGCGAGGAGTTCGCCGGCTTCGGCGCTTTCGCTGATGAGGCAGCCAGAGCGAGCATTCCCGATCCCAACGCGCAGACGACTTTTGAGAAGAGCCGGCTCGACTGGACGGAACGGGACAGGCCGCCGCACGCCGAGCGACTCGAGCACGTCCGGATATTGCTCGGCCTTCGAGCCAGTCACGTCACGCCGCGCATCGCTGAAATTGTCCCGGGCAAAAGCTCCTTTGAGGTGAGCGGCCAATGCATCAGCGTCCGCTGGCCGCTCCGAAACGGATCGGCGCTGGTGATGCTGGCGAATCTCGGTGAAGCACCAGCGTCGCTCCCGGCGCCGGACGCGGAACTCATTTACTCCACGATCGGCGCACCGCCTGACGCAGCGCTCCTGCCGTGGGAAGTACGTTTGGTGCTTGTGCAGGCTGATGCCGAGACGGAGGGGTCCTCTCGCAGAGAGCGCAGAGATCGCTGAGAAGAGCGGAACAGACAGACAGGACCGGTCTCTCGCAAAGAGTGCAGAGATCGCTGTTGGAATGGAATAGAGAAGCATCCGGGATCTGATCATCCTGCTGCGTTCTCAGCGATCTCTGCGAGAGGGCAATCGGACAAACCGCATGAAGATTCCCCGCGCCACTTACCGCCTGCAGTTCAATCGCGAGTTCACGTTCAACGATGCGACTCGCATCGTTTCCTATCTGGCGCGGCTTGGGATCAGTCACCTGTATGCCTCGCCGGTTCTGAAGGCGCGGCCCGGCAGCATGCATGGCTATGACGTCACCGATCACACGCAACTGAACCCGGAGTTGGGGACGCGCGAGGATTTCGATCGCCTCATCGAAGCGCTGCACGCGCATGACATGGGACTGATCGTCGACATCGTGCCGAATCATCTCGGAGTCATGGGCAGTGACAATGAGTGGTGGCTGGATGTGCTCGAAAACGGCCCGGCTGCACGCACCGCGACGCACTTCGATATCGACTGGCGCCCGAACCGCGCATCGATGCGCGACCGTATTCTGGTGCCGGTGCTCGGCGAGACCTATGGCGTCTTGCTGGAGCGCGGCGAACTGAAACTCGAATTCGACAGCGCGGCTGGCGGCTTCGCGGTGCACTATCACGAGCACCGCATGCCCATCGATCCGCGTGAGTATCCGCGCATCTTCGCGGCCGAGCCGATATCGCAGCTCCTGCTGCCGCCGGACGACGCCAACCGGGCGGATTTCGAGAGCCTGATGAATGCGTTCGGCAACCTGCCGCCGCGCCACGATTCCTCGGCCGAGTCGGTCGCGGTGCGCTATCGGGACAAGGAAGCGCACAAGCGGCGACTGATCCGCCTGATCGAGCGCTGTCCGCAGATTCTGGAGCACATCAACGCGACGCTCGCGACGATCAATGGCGAACCGGTCAGGCCCGGCAGTTTCGATGCACTCGATGCGTTGCTGGAAGCACAGGCGTATCGACTGTCGTACTGGCGAGTTGCCGTCGATGAGATCAACTATCGACGCTTCTTTGACGTGAACGATCTGGCGGCGCTGCGCATGGACGAGCGCGAGGTCTTCGAGAGCACGCACCGCTTCATCTTCGAGCTGATCGAGCAGGGCTGCATCGACGGACTGCGCATCGATCATTCGGACGGCCTCTATGACCCCGAAGCCTATTTCGAGCGCCTGCAGCGTCGCTTCGGCGCCAATGACGAGCAGCGCAAGCCGCTGTACGTCGTCACCGAAAAAATCCTCGCGACGCACGAGCGATTGCCCGAGTCCTGGCTGGTGCAGGGAACGACCGGATATGAGTTCGCGGCGTTGTCGACAACCTGGCTCGTCTGCGGCGATGAGGAGGTGCGCACCACGCGCCGCTATCGTCAGTTCACGGAGAACGAGGCGTCCTTCGATGAGATCGCGTACCTGGGCAGGAAGCGCGTCATGCGGGCGTCGCTGGCGGCCGAAGTCGAAGTGCTCGCAACCCAGCTCGATCGCATCGCACAGATGGATCGGCATACGGCCGACTTCACGCGCGCCGCCATTCGCGATGCGGTCATCGAGGTGATCGCGAGCTTCCCGGTGTATCGCACCTACATCTCACCGCGCGGAATCAGTGCTGAGGATCGCCGCCTCGTCCACTGGGCGGTCGGCGTCGCACGCCGCCGCAGTACAGGCGCGGAGCTGAGCGTCTATGATTTTCTGCGCGATGTGCTGCTCGGCGACGCGGCGACGCAACGCCCGGCTTCGCACCGACAGGCGATGCTCGAATTCGCGATGAAATTTCAGCAGGTCACGGCGCCGGTCACCGCCAAAGGCGTCGAGGACACCGCGTTCTATCGATACAACCGCCTCGTGTGTCTCAACGAAGTGGGCGGTGATCCGAGCCGCTTTGCAGTGTCCGCCACGGCGATGCACCAGGAGAATCTGGAGCGTGCGAAAACCTGGCCGCACGCGCTGCTCGCGACTTCGACGCACGACACCAAGCGCAGCGAAGATGTACGCGCACGCATCGCCGTGTTGAGCGAGCTGCCGGATCTGTGGAAGCTGCACGTGTCGCGCTGGACGCGCCTCAACCGCAGTCGGCGCCTCCAGCTCGATGACGGCTCGGCGCCGGATCGCGAGGATGAGTACCTCTTCTATCAGACGCTGGCGGGCGTGTGGAGCGCGGATCAGGATCTGTCGACGCTGGGCGAGCGGTTACAGGCGTACATGGTGAAAGCAGCGCGCGAGGCGAAGCGTTCAACGTCCTGGATCAGCCCGAATGCGGAGTATGAGAAGGCGCTCGGCGATTTTGTCGCTCAGGTCCTCGGAAGTCCCGAGCGCAGCGCCTTTCTGCATGACTTCGCGACATTTGCGCAGACGATCGCTTTCTTCGGCCAGATCAATTCGCTCGCCGTGACGGTGCTGAAGATAACTTCGCCCGGAGTGCCGGACTTCTATCAGGGCGCGGAGCAGACGGCCCTGACGCTCGTCGATCCGGACAATCGTCGGCCGATCGATTTCGGTGCGATCTCGCAACAGCTCGATGATATTCAGGCGCTGAACGGTTCTCCGGCTGCTCTGCTCGCGGACGTGAGCCTGGGCGCGGGCAAGTTGTACGTCGCCGCACAGCTGCTGCAGTTCAGGAAGGAGCAGCCCGAGCTGTTTTCACGAGGCGCGTATCAGCCGCTGCAGATCGAGGGCGAACACAAGGATCATGTCTTCGCGTTCGCGCGTACGTATGAATATCGCACCTGCATTGCAATCGTGCCGCGCTGGACGGCGAAGCTGATGGGCGGCAACGCCGAGCTGCCGCTCGGAGAGCGCGTGTGGGGCGATACAAGAATCAATATCGGCGAATCGTCGCCTTCGAAGGAGTTGCTCTCACGTCGGCGCGTTCGAATCGAGGAAATCGAAGGCGCCCGCTGGGTGCGGGCCGCGGAAGCGTTCGCGGAGTTTCCGGTCGCCGTGCTGGTGTAGCTGTCGAGGTGCGTTGTCCGTTCTGCGTTGTGCGCAGGTCAGTGCAACAGCGGTGCGAGCTCTCTGACGCACAACGGGCAACGCAGAACGGACAACGCACTAATGCCCGCGCCCGGCGAGCGCAAACCCGATCCACAGCGCGATAAGTCCCGCCGCTACACTCAGCACGACATTGCTTGCAGCCACCAACAACTCGCCGCGCTTCAGCAAGTACATCGTCTCGACGCCGAACGCCGAGAAGGTGGTGAAGCCGCCGAGAACGCCTGTGAACAACAGCAGACGCGTGTCGGCTGCAAACATATCGTGCTTGGTAACGAGCCCCGCTAGCACGCCTGCGATCAGACAGCCGAGAACGTTCACGGCGAACGTGCCTGCCGGAAATCGCCAGGCGATCGTGTGGTGCAGCACCAGACCCGAGAGTTTGAAGCGAGCAACCGAGCCCAGTGCGCCGCCCAGCGCGACGATGAGTAGCGACTTCATGTCATTTCACGACGCGCGATCGCCGAGACGGCGAACGATTGCCGTCGCGGTCGCCGATGCGATGAGTTCGCCTGCCTGAAACAGATCACCCGCGAGAAAACACACATCCCTGCCACGTCTCACAATGCGACCCTTCCCCAGCAGCGCGCCGACCTTCGCAGGCTTGAAAAAGGACACATTGAGATTGGCCGTTGGTGCGAACTCGCCTTTACCGAGAGTCGCGGCAAGCGCCGGACCCATCGTGTCATCGAGCATCGCCGCCAGAAAGCCGCCTTGCACATTACCCGCGGGATTCAGGAACTCGGGTTTCGCGACGAACGCGACCTCGATCGCGCCTTCGTCGGGTCGAACGTTGGAAAACTCGATGCCAAGCGTATCGGCGCAGGCCGGCCGCGGCTGCCTGCCATCCATGATCTGCCAGAAGAACGCCTCTCGATCCATTGAGTCCCCCGTTGCCTGTCTGCCCGTTGTCAGTTGTCAGTTGTTCGTTGTCCGCAAGTCATGGGACGCGCTGTCTTGCCCGGCGCACAACGCAGAACGCACAACGGACATCGGCGAAGCCTTACACCCTTGCAGCATAGCGCCGTGCGGCGCGGATGCGGTCGATGTCGGAGGTTTGGTAGACCGAGCAGCGTGCATTGTCTTCTTCGGCGGCGCGGATATCTGCGAGGCCGCAAACTTCATATGTGAAGCGCACGAACAGCATCTCTGGCGCCGGTTCCTCGATGCGGATCGTGAGCGTGCTGCCGGCGAATATGCCGTTCGCATCGGCGGTGATCCGCAGGGAGTCGTTTGGCGTGAGTTCGACTTCATCCCGCACGGCGTTCCGGCCGCGACGGATTTCCCGCCTGAGTCTGCACGGGTCCAGTTCGGCGACCGACGCCGAGTCAATGGATTCATCGACCGCCTGGGGCGCAACGACGGTGTGCCGCAGTCCTTGCCAGAGTTGCTCGCGCGTCAGCCACAGCCCGCTCGCATTCGCGGGATCGTTGATCCGCACGATGTGTTCATGATGCAGGCGGGACATGAAGTGACTGGTGACTGGTGAATAGTCGGAAAAGTGCGCGACGTCGCATCCAGCGCAGGCGACGGGCAGGGCGCATCTTCTCGGACCAGTCACCAATCGCCAGTCGCTAGTCACTGGTAATCGTGAAGCGCACGAGCGCCGAACCCTGCTGGTTCTCCTGTAGAGGATCCGTATCGAAGCCGCTGAACACCAGGACGCCGCGCGCCTCGTAAGTTCCGGTTCGCACCTGAACGCCGCTCGTACCAGTCTGATTCCAGGTCCTCCTGAAGGTCTGCGTCTCTTCCGGTGCGAATTCGATTTCGCTTGGGATTTGCTGAAACAAAGGCTGATCGTCCGACCACTGCCAGACGACCTCTGCCGTGCCCTCTCGAAGGACCACGAAATCAAAGGTCCGCGTCGAAGGAAACTCCACGATTGCCGCCGTCTCGAGTTCGTTTCGCACCGTGAGAACCAGCTCGATCGGCTCGCCGCGCTCGAAGGTGTCGGTGCTCTGACCGCCGGGCTCCTGCAGGGTCAGCGTAGCGGTGAGCGATAAGCGATCACTATTCTCGATGTTGCCGGAAATGATTCGGCACGACTTGGATGAGGCTCCAAGGCAGATAGCCAGAATCCCGAGCACGGTCGCCAGTCGGGGCAGGCTGCGGTGCATTGCGGAACGTCGGTTGTTCATGGCGGGAGCTTAAGCAAATCCCGCAGGGCTGTCATTTGCTGCTGGCCAACCGGTTGACCGCCCAGACGCCGGCTCGGTGTCAGTGCTGGCCAGTCGGCCCGTTAGCCAGGCAGCCAGCGTCTGCGACTTATGGCCACGTCACAACGCGTCCGCCGCTCACTACTCTCGCCTGGAGGGACAAAGTACGACGTCGATGGCGACGGGAGCCTGATATGGAGCGAGGCGTGATCGTTGGCGGCTTGCTGATCTCGGCGAGCTTTCTGCTGGCAGTGTTGCTCAATCGATCGGCCGAGGATGATCCGGCGCCCATCCCCGCTCCGATCGCAATCGCGAGCGCAGCGAAGCAGGCTGTGCCCGGCGCAACCGCGGCAAACTCGCCTGCGCCCGCCGATCATCCCGACTTTTATGCGGGGGAGGCGGGACTCAATCCTTCCGAACGCGCCGGACGTGAGATCTGGTACAAGGCGACCGCCGGCAACAACCGCTTTCATACTTATACGTTTCAGCAGCGCGTCGGCGTCCTGATCGACTGGTTCCGCGTCCTGAACAGCAAGGAGCGCGACGATCGCTTCGGTGCGTGGGGAATCATGAATGATCCCGGCTGCTGCGTACCGGGAAGCAAGAATTGCCCGGCCCGGAGTCTCGATGAAACCTATGGTTTCGACTGGTGCCCTGGCGACGCTGAACTGCTGAGCTACGTCGGACGCGAGGGTTATCGTGATCCCGCCTGCGGCTTTACCGAGGCGCCCGCGGACTCGGCGGATCCGCACCATCGGAGCAAGAATCAGCGGCAGTCCGCATGCGACCTGGCGTTCGGTACATCGACGGGCGCGTTGGGCTTCCGGAAGTTCCCGAATCCGCGCTTCGATCGCGAGCGATGGATCGCCGTAAATGGCGGTCCCGCCAGCTGGGAAGGACTGAACGCGAAGCTTTCGAAGGACGCCGCCAACAGCGATTCAGCCGTCAGCCGTCTCGCGGACGCGTCCATCGAGCCGCCCTTCCTGATTGGGATCACGTGCGGCTCCTGTCACATCGCGTTCGATCCCCTCAATCCACCAAGCGACCCTGCTCATCCGCGGTGGGAGAACCTCAAGGGCGCGGTGGGCAACCAGTACACGCGCATCTCGGAAGTCCTCGCGTCGGGCATGTCGCCCGCCAGCCTGGAATTTCAGGTGTTCGCGCATGCACGGCCGGGCACGTCCGACACGTCGGCTGTGCCGACCGATCAGGTCAACAACCCGGGCACGATCAACGCGATCATCCACACGCAGCGTCGGCCGACGTTCGCGAATGAAGTCGTGAACAAGTGGCGCAAGGTCGGCGAGTGTGCGAAGGACGACGCCGATTGCTGGTGTGAGCCCGAACGCGACGGCAAATGCTGGCGCCGCAGCACCCAATCCGAGTCCGTGCATCACATCCTCAAAGGCGGCGAGGATTCGATCGGCGGCCTGGAAGCGGTCCAGCGTGTCTACTTCAACATCGGCTCGTGCGCGGAGCAATGCTGGGTGAATCATCTGACGGATCTGCGTCAGCTCGATCCGCAGCAGCGCAATTTCGGGCAAACGCCGTTCAATATCGGCCAGTGTCGTCGCGATTGTCCAAATTTCCGCGCGATCGAGGATCGGCTGCAGAACATCATGGACTTCCTGACCTCGGCTGAGACCGACGCCACGGATCTGCATGCAGCGCGCGCGAATGAGCAGAAGAAAAAGAATCCGACGGCGCGCTACGAGTACGACGACTTCGTAGCAGACCTCGATAAAGAGTTCGGCCGCGGCGCGGTAACGCGCGGGCGTGAACTGTTCGCCGCGAATTGCGCGCGATGCCACTCCAGCATCCCTGAGACGGACGGCGGCGCTTTCGCCAATCGCGATTTCCGTGCGATCGATGCTGAAACCGGACTGCGCGCGGACTGGATGGGCAACGACCGTGAAACGATCGCCTCGGAAGTCGGCACGTTCCGCTGTCGTGCGCTGCACTCCAATCACATGAAGGGACACGTCTGGGAAGAATACGGCTCCGAAACATTGCGCAGCCGCGCCCCGGATCCCAATCTGCGTGAAGCAGGCGAGGGCGGCCGCGGCTACTACCGCAACATCTCGCTGCTCAGCCTGTGGGCGCACGCACCGTTCATGCACAACAACGCCATGGGCCCAGAGTTGTGCGGCAAGCCGGCGAACACGGCGAATGATTTCTACAGATCGCCCTATGCGGACGCGCACGGCAAGTTGCTCGCGGCGGACAAGGCGCCGGCCTGTCGCGCCTTTGACCCAAGCGTGCGGGGACGCTTTGATCTCTACAAGGCGTCGATGGACGAACTGCTCAATCCTGATCGGCGCACGCCGAAAATCACCAGGTTCAGCGACGACGTGCCGATCGCCTTCGGCCCGCGCCTGTGGGACGGCAAGGAAGAGAAGCAGGTGCTTGGGTTCTCCGTAGTGATTCCCGCCGGTGCGAGCGCGGGTGCACTCGGCAACTTTCAGCACAAGCGCTTCGTCGGCGACCTGGTTCAATCGAAGCTGCATCCCGATGTGTTGCGCTTACGTCTCGCGAAGGAACTCGGCGCCCAACGCGGCGGCGACGTGTTTGCAGCCATCAATGAGATCCGCGAAGAAGTGACGCGCGACCCCGCGACCATGGTTGAGGAAATCCGCAAACGTCCGGAGTTACTGAAAATCTACGGCGCCTGCGGCGCCCTGATCGAGAACGAAGGCCATCGCTTCGGCGAAGGCCTGTCGGCCGGCGACAAGAAGGCGCTGACGGCGTTCCTGGCGACGATCTGACGAGACAAGACGAAGAGACAAGACCATGAGTAACCACAAAGACCGCAAAGAGCACAAAGATCGGAGTGCAGAAGACTGCGTGATGGGTGGCGCGACTCACCTTCTTACCCCCTCTCCCCTTGTGGGCGTCGCTCCAGCGCGTCCATGCGCCCGCGACATTCGCACGTCCTGTGCAGCAGAGGGTTGGGGTGAGGGGTGGCGCGACAGCGCCCTCTCCACCCTCTACCTCGTCATCCTGTTGCTTTGCACGGTATCGCTCTCCGGTTGCGACTACCTCAACTCCGTCTTCCACCGCGCGCCTGACATCAAGTTCGCGAAGTACTCCACCGACTACGCATCCAAACCCGATCTCGCCCAGGTCGAGTATGAGTTTCCGCTCGCGCCTGACGATCTCAAGCGGCTCACGCCGAAGAACATCGCGAACTTCGATCAGGAGCAGATCGATCAGATCTATGCGCGCCTGACGGCCGGACCCATTCCGGACGGCGCGTTCGACGGCGGGCTGTTCTTCCCCAGGAACGCGCAAGGCGATCGACGCATCGCGGAGATCGTCGGCGGGCTGCCGGGTCTGGCGGTTGAACTGAAAGCGCACAAGGTGGAAGCGCTCGGCAAGACGCTGTGGCGCGGCAAGGTGTTCTATCGGCAGGAACGACTGCTGCGCAATCGCATCGAGGACCTGAGTCTGCTGGCGCCCATCGTCGATGGTGAGTTGCGCGACGTTCCAAAGATCGAAGTCGCCGGCCGCGATCAGTGGCTCATGTTTCCAGCGCGTCTGTACTGCGGACAGAGTCTGCTCGATTCACGCCGCGAGTCGATCATCATTGACTACGCATTCAGCGACGAACTCCCGGGCTACCGCGAAAAGCCGGACTTCATCGCCGGTCGCAACGGTTTTCAGATCCGCGACGAAATCCGCATGGTGCGCCCCGGTTTCTATCTGGGCCGCGCCTACGCCGGTAGGGTCTTCCTGCTCAATTTCGTTCTCTACAACGAAGCGATCGCCGACGCCGAGGGCGACGCGTTCGTGAAAACCGGCGCGGTGAAAGAGGATTGCTGGTCGGGCACGCAGCAGCGCGTGGTTATGGCGCAGACCTGAGGATCGGGAACGGGCAACGGGGAACTCGGGACCCGGGACTCGGGACTCGCAGAATGCGCTCGACACGATCGTCTCTCGCTCAAACCTTTTGCCGAATCCCGAATCCCGAATCCCGAATCCCGAATCCCGAATCCCGAATCCCGACATACCACCGGCGAATCCCCGAATCCCATGAGGCTCTCCGAAGCAGTGTTCCTTTCATTGCAGCTCATAGCTTGTCATGCAACTGCGCTGGCGGCAGAGCCGCCCGTCTGGGCGGTGGATCCGGCGACGCCCGGGCCGGATGCGCCGCCGATGGGCGCATCGCTATTCGATCTGATCACGATGCAGGCGAACGGTGTGCGCGACGTGCCGTTTCCATACGAAAAGCTTCTGAACCGAATTGAAGCCGCGGCCGGTTGCAGTGCAGGTGCGCCCTGCGTGCTTTCCGTGCTCCTCCCGCTCGGACGCTCTCTGCAACGGGTCGCGGCTTCACCTGACTTCTTCGCATCGCCGCGTATCGTGTCCGCCGTCGTCGGCGAGGGTCGCGGCGCGCGCCTGCTGCGCGACCGCTTGTACATCGGCTACCAGGAACGCAGTGCGCTCATCGAAGTGATCAGCTACAACGAAGCGGCCGGCCGCTTCGAGTTTCAGCTCGTCAAAAACTATCGGGAAGGAACGCAGCCCGACGTGTTCCACGCGCGCCGCGATGTTTGTCTGGCCTGTCATCAGAATCATGGCCCCATCTTTTCGCGTCAGGTCTGGGATGAGACGAACGCGAATCCCGTCATCGCTGCGCGTCTTGAAGAGCATCACACGACCTTTCAGTCGATCGCGGCGCGCGGCTCGACTGATATCTCGAATGCCGTCGATGATGCGACGGATCGCGCCAATCGGATCAGCCTGACCAACGTCCTGTGGGAGGACGGCTGCGGCGTCAAGGAAGCGGGTGCGCGATGTCGCACTGGCGCCCTTACCGCCGCTTTGCAGTTTGCGTTGACCGGTCACCGCGCCTACGACGCCGATCCTTCGTTCACCAGCGAGGTCGCCGCGACATTGCTGCGCAGTTCGCAGCGGCTGTGGCCGGGCGGCCTCGCAATTCCGAATCCCGATGTCCCGAATCGCAATCCGCTCGCGGCCAACGAATCCGGTCTCGCGCAATCGCACGTGCCCGCAGTGTTCGAGGCGCTTGCGCCGCGCGCGCCGCTCGAGATACTGCCGGCCGACGGAGCGCAGCTGGCCGACGTGCTGGTGAAAGGGCTTTCCGAATCATTCGGTGCACGCGATGTAGAAGAGCTGAGCAGAGCGCTGGCTGCGCGCGCGTACAAATCTCGCCAGCTCAGGGCGTATGAAGGTCGCTGCGCCGTCCAGCGACGCAGTAGCCGTATCCGCTTCCATTGCACTCACTCCCTCTCTGATTCGTCCTTTGAATTGCGCGGCTGGATAGATCAATCGAGCGGCGTCATCGATGCGCTGCGGGTTGATGACGGGAGTGTCGTTCGCCATCTTGAAGCGACGTCGATCCGGTCGAAGGCGAACGCCGTCGCGTTCGCGCCGCGCATGCGCGGGACAGCGGCTCGTTTGCCAGACGGCAATGCCGTTGAAATGATTTCGTTGCGCTGGCCGGCAGGAAGGTCGCGGGAGCAAGCCGAGGCGACGGCGAGCGTTTCCATCATGGATGACTTCGCACCGGCTCGATTGGCTATCGCCCGCATCCTCAGCTCGCGTCCGGAGTCGACGCGACCACTCGCACTCGATCGGGTCCTCGCTGAATTGCGCTCAGGCGATTCGATCGGGCGCCGCGAGGATTCCGTTCATGTGCAAGCTTCGATCGAGTCGGCGCCCGAATCGGCAGATGCGCAGGAGTTCACCGCGCCGTTCAGGTCTCATTGCGGCGCGTGTCATCATTCCGCGGAGAGCTCTCCACCGAATTTCCTGAGCGGCGACGCCACGCGCGTGCAACGCGCGCTGAAGTCCTGCGCGCCACGCATTTATGTGCGTCTGGCGATGAACGAACTTCCGCCGGCACAGCGCGACAAGACGCCGATGCCGCCGGAGGCTCCTTCTGTGCACGGACTCAGGCGCACGGCTGCACCGCTTCGCGGCGACCTTCGGGCGCTACGCGGGCAGATCGAAAGACGTCTGCGCGAAGAGTATGGGCGTGTACCGACGGTGAGTGAGTTGCTGGCCAATGGGTACGAGAAGCTGCGGCCGTGTCTGTCAGTGGCCGAGGTCGCTCATCCTCTCCCCGGCCCTTCCGAAGATCCCCTCACCCCGGCCCTCTCCCAACGGG
>JBOHZJ010000374.1:0-10217 GCA_050738395.1 Steroidobacter sp. | reverse complement strand
TGCGCGGATTCGAGCAACCCGCTCTCGTAGTTCACGGCCGCTTCGATGCAGTCATCGCGCCTTCGAACTCCTGGGCGCTTCACGAGGCGCTGCCGAACTCGACGTTCCACATCATCGAGGCGGCCGGTCATCTCCCGCACATCGAGCGGCCGCGGGCCTTTCTTGCTGCGGTGAAGCCGTTTCTCGAATCGCTGGATCACGAGGGCGCGCTGTAACTCGAAGGAAAAATAAGAAAGGGGGCAGATTCATTTCCCAGATCGGCTTCTGAAGCATAAACATTCGATCGAGACACGTTGGCGCGAGAAGGGGATTGGCCATCGTCAGCGAGAGGTGTTCTGGCGCAAGAGGTCTGACGGCCCATTCGATCTCAGACGCCGCGAGCTTCGCGCGAGCTCAAATTAATTGGTGTTGAGATGGACGCCTCCCTGGACGCCAACGTGAGAGAGGAGTCCACCAATCACTGTCCGACGTCGCGCGGGCTAGAAGCGCAACGGCGGCGAATCCTGCGATCGATATCTGTCCAGCATCCGCTCGAGCGGCAGGGGTCTGATCTTCGAAGCCTGGCCGGCCGAGCCGAACGCTTCGAAGCGCCCCTTGCAGATCGCCCGCGCGGCGGCCGTCGCGTCCCTGAGGAACTTGCGTGGGTCGAACTCCCTGCGATCGCCGCTGAGCGAGCGGCGCACCGCGCCCGTCATGGCGAGCCGGATGTCGGTGTCGATGTTGATCTTGCGCACACCGTTGCGTATTCCTTCCTGAATCTGCTCGACCGGCACGCCCCATGTGCTTTCGATTTCACCGCCGTGATCGCGAATGACCGCGAGCCACTCCTGGGGCACGGACGAAGAGCCGTGCATCACGAGATGCGTATTCGGGATGCGCTGGTGGATTTCACGGATGCGATCGATCGCGAGAATGTCATCCGTGGGTTGCCGAGAGAACTTGTAGGCGCCATGAGAGGTTCCGATGGCGATGGCGAGTGCGTCAACGCCGGTCTGCGCGACGAAGTCCGCGCATTGCTCCGGATCGGTGAGCAATTGATCGTGCGACAGCTTGCCTGCCGCGCCCGACCCGTCCTCATCCTCCGCCGTGCCCGATTCCAGCGAACCGAGACAACCCAGTTCGCCCTCGACCGATACACCCACTGCGTGCGCCATTTCGACGACCTTCGCAGTCACGTGCGTGTTGTACTCATAGGTTGCGGGCGTCTTCATATCCTCGGCCAGCGAGCCATCCATCATCACGCTGGTGAATCCGGAACGGATCGAGCCCTGGCAAACTGCCGCGCTCGCGCCATGATCCTGGTGCAGAACGATCGGAATATGCGGCCAGGTCTCCGCTGCGGCGAGGACCATGTGACGCACGAACGCTTCGCCCGCGTATTTTCTCGCTCCGGCGGAGACCTGCAGAATCGCGGGACTGTCAGTCTCGTCCGCCGCCTGCATGATCGCCTGTACCTGTTCCATGTTGTTTACATTGAAGGCGGGCATGCCGTAGCCGTACTCCGCCGCGTGATCCAGCAACTGTCGCAACGACGCCATTGTCATGACTGCCTCTCGGTTGTGCGCGCAAGAACCGACTGCACTGCTTCGACGACTCTTGCGGGTGTGAATCCGAAGTGACGGAACAGGTCCGCTGCAGGCGCCGATTCGCCGTAGCGTTCGATGCCGACGATCGCGCCGGAACGGCCCACATACTTCCGCCACAGATCGGGCGCACCCGCCTCGACAGCGACGCACGGCAGAGATGGCGGCAACACGTCATCACGATATTCCGCGTCCTGACGATCGAACACGGTGGTCGAGGGCATCGAGACAACGCGCACCGGAACGCCCGCCTGCGCAAGTGATTTCTGCGCCGCCGCCGCCAATGCAACCTCGGAGCCCGTTGCAATGATGATTGCCCGTGGCGCGTCATCGGGCTCGACGAGCACGTATCCGCCGCGCCGTACGTTGTCGACTGCTTCGGGTGCACGCGACTGGAACGGCAGATTCTGCCGGCTGAAGACCAGACTCGTCGGTCCGTCGCGACGCTCGATGGCCGCAGCCCACGCGGCGATAGTCTCCACGGTATCGCACGGACGCCAGAGATCCATGTTGGGCGTCAGCCGCAGCATCGCGAGGTGTTCGACAGGCTGGTGCGTCGGGCCGTCTTCGCCAAGACCGATGGAATCGTGAGTGAATACGAACACGCAGCGAATGCGCATCAACGCGGCCATGCGAAGCGCGCTGCGGCAGTAGTCTGAGAACGTCAGGAATGTGCCGCCGTACGGGATGAGTCCGCCGTGCAAAGCCACGCCGTTCATGATCGCCGCCATTCCGAATTCGCGCACGCCGTAGTGCAGGTAGTCGCCGCCGGCCGCCGCCGTGACGGCGCGTGAACCGGACCAGAGCGTCAGATTCGACCCGGCGAGATCGGCGGAGCCGCCGAGCAGTTCCGGCAACCACGGAGCCAATCCCTCGATGGCTTCCTGCGAAGCTTTGCGCGTCGCCATCGACGCAGCTTTCACATGCGCCCTGGTGGTCAGCCGACGCACAGATTCAGTGAAGTCCGCGGGCGCCTCGCCGCGCATGCGCCGCTCGAACTCGCGCGCCTCGTAGGGAAAGGAACGCGCGTACTCGGACAATCTGCGGTTCCATGCGCGCTCGACAGCGTCGCCCTTCGACCGCGCGTCCCAGGCTTCGTAGACGTGCGGCGGGACTTCGAAGGGCGCATATTTCCAGCCGAGGGCGGCGCGCGTCGCGGCGACTTCCTGCTCACCGAGCGGCGCTCCGTGCATGTCGGGTGTGCCCGCCTTGTTCGGGGACCCGTGACCGATCACGGTCTTGCAGCAGATGAGCGTCGGTCTGTCCGCGGCTGCTCGGGCTTCGCGAATCGCTTCGTCGACTGCTTCCCTGTCGTGTCCATCCACGTCCCTGATGACGCGCCAGCCGTAGCCTTCGAAGCGGCGTGCTGTGTCATCCGTGAACCAGCCGCCGACCGGTCCGTCGATGGAGATGCCGTTGTCGTCGTAGAAGGCGATGAGCTTGCCGAGACGGAGCGTTCCAGCCAGCGAGCAGACCTCGTGCGAAATGCCTTCCATCATGCAGCCGTCGCCGAGCAACACATAGGTGTAATGATCGACGACGACGAAGCCGGGACGGTTGAATTCCGCAGCCAGCAGTTTCTCGGCGATCGCCATGCCCACCGCGTTCGCAATACCCTGCCCGAGAGGTCCGGTCGTGGTCTCCACGCCTGGGGTGACGCCGTACTCAGGATGACCCGGAGTTTTCGAGTGCAGTTGGCGGAAACGCTGGAGCTCCTGCATCGGCAGCTCATAGCCGCTGAGGTGCAGCAAGGCATACAGGAGCATCGAGCCATGGCCGTTCGAAACGACGAAACGGTCGCGATCGAACCACTGCGGGTTGCCCGGGTTGTGGCGCAGATGGCGCAGCCATAGAACTTCGGCGATCTCCGCCATGCCCATCGGCATGCCAGGATGGCCCGAGTTGGCCTTCTGAACTGCGTCCATGGCGAGCGCGCGCAGTACGTTCACCTGATCGCGACGAGACACACGCGTGTGCGTGGGCGGCGGAATCGCCAGCTCGATATTCACAGTGCAACCCCCTTACGACTCGGAAAGACGCTGGCCGCGCATTCTTCGACGTCGCTGGCGAACGACGCGATTTTCGCCGTGTCCGGCGCGCGGGCGCCCGACCTCGGCGGCGCACACAGCGGGACGATCTGCGTGAGGCTTCCGACGATTGCCTCCGGCAGCGTCTCTGCGAGCGACAGATCGTGGTGATAGCCGTAATCGACAGCGACAACACGACAGCCTGCCGCGCGAGCCGCGACGATGTCGGCGCGAGAGTCGCCCACATACAGCAGGCGCCGAGGCTCAACGCCGAGCCGCGCACACGCTGCCAGCAACAGGTTCGGACTGGGCTTTCGGTCCTCGGCGCGATCTGCGCACAACGTGAACTCGAAAAAAGCACGCAGGCCCGCGGCCTCGAGCAACGGCCCCGCAAATCTGCTTTCCTTATTCGTGATACAGCACAGCGTGAGCCTGGCGGCTTGCAGTGTGAGCAAGGCCTCCCGCACGCCGGGATAGATGTGGCTGCGCTCGAACAGTCGCTGGGCGTACAGATTCCTGAACAGCGCAGCAGCGCTTGCCTGCAACGCCGGATCTGGCGTGGTCTCGTTCAGGCTGGCGGTGAGCACTCGCGCCACGAACTGACCGACGCCGGCGCCGATGAATGTCGGGATGCGCTGTTCCGGCAGCGGCCTGCCGCCGAGGATCACCAGCATCATGTTG
The DNA here is from genome assembly GCA_050738395.1 of Steroidobacter sp. Lineage (GTDB taxonomy): Bacteria > Pseudomonadota > Gammaproteobacteria > Steroidobacterales > Steroidobacteraceae > Steroidobacter. The sequence continues at coordinate 5,926 of JBOHZJ010000374.1, read as the reverse complement.
GCCGCTGCGCCGAGATCCGGAGCGGTATCGATGAGCGTGCCGTCGAGATCAAATGCGACGGCCTCGATGCAATCAACGGGCTTGCGCACGACTATTCTCCATTGGGATTGCGGCCGCTGGGCGCAGCGTCGAGAGCTCGGCCGCCCTGTGACTTGCTGGTTGCACGCTCAGGCGCGATCGTTCCCGGCTTGCGCGCCAGCGATTCCTTCCTGCGCTCGATCAAGCGCAGGATCATCGGCGTGAAGATGAGCTGCATCGCCAGATCCATCTTGCCGCCCGGACACACGATCGTGTTCGCTCGCGACATGAAGGAGCCGTGCAGCATCGACAGCAGATAGGGAAAGTCGATGCCCTGCGGATTCGAGAAGCGGATCACGAGAAAGGATTCGTCGGGCGTGGGAATGAAGCGTGCGATGAACGGGTCCGAAGTATCGACGACCGGCACGCGTTGAAAGTTGATGTGAGTGCGCGAGAACTGCGGGCAGATGTAGTGCACGTAGTCGTCCATGCGGCGCAGGATCGTGTCGGTGACCGCCTCGGCCGAATAGCCGCGCGTGGCGCGGTCGCGATGCAGCTTCTGTATCCATTCGAGATTGATGACCGGGACGACGCCGATCAGCAGGTCGACGTGCCGGGCGATGTTCACTTCCTCGGCCACCACCGCGCCGTGCAGTCCTTCGTAGAACAGCAGGTCGGTCGACTCCGGCAGCTCTTCCCACTGTGTAAACGTGCCGGGCTGCTGCGCATACGGCGCCGCCTCCTGCTCGTCGTGCAGGTACTTGCGCCGTTGTCCCCGGCCGCCGTCTGCATAATCCCTGAACAGGCGTTCCAGCTCCGCGAACAGATTGGCCTCCGGTCCGAAATGACTGAAGCTGTAGTCATTGCGGGCTACGGCCTCGGCCATCTTCTGCTTCATGCCGGCGCGGTCGTAGCGATGAAAGCTGTCGCCCTCGACGAACGCGGCCGTCACTGCTTCGCGGCGAAAGATCTGCTCGAACGTGCGCATCACCGAAGTCGTGCCTGCTCCCGAGGAACCGGTCACCGCGATGATGGGATGAGTGGCGGACATGGTCGGCTCCGTGGTGCGGGTCCTGTGGCCTATGCGGGAGTTCTGAAAAGACTGCGACTGCCGAACAGCGGCGCCTCGAACTCGAAATCGTTGTGCTCGCGGTGGTAGCGCTCGATGCGCTCGACTTCCGCGCGCGCCCCGAAGACAAAGCCGATGCGCTGGTGCAAGCTTTCGGGCTTCACCGTCAGGATCGGTTCGCGACCTGTGCTCGCGCGGCCGCCGGCCTGCTCGATCAGGAAGCCGATGGGATTGGCCTCATAGAGCAGCCTCAGCCGCCCGGCGCGGGAGAGGTCCTTGCGATCGCGCGGATACATGAAGACGCCGCCGCGCATGAGGATGCGGTGCGTCTCGGCGACCACCGATGCGATCCAGCGCATGTTGAAGTCACGCCCGCGCGGCCCGGCCGTTCCCGCCTGGCACTCCCCGACGTAGCGCTTGATGGCGGATTCCCAGTAGCGCGAATTCGAGGCGTTGATGGCGAACTCGGACGTGCTCTGAGGGATACGCAGGTCCGGGTGCGTCAGCATGAACTCGCCGATTTCCCGATCGAGCGTGAAGCCGTGCACGCCGCGGCCCGTCGTCAGCACCAGCATGGTCGAAGGGCCGTAGATCGCGTAGCCGGCGCAGACCTGCTGCGCGCCGGGTTGCAGGAAATCGCTTTCGACCGGCTCGCAGACGCCTTCCGGACAGCGCAGCACGGAGAAGATGCTGCCGACCGGCATGTTCACATCCACGTTGGAGGAACCGTCGAGCGGATCGAACAGCAGCAGATATTTGCCGCGCGGGTACTCCGCGGGAATCGCGTAGGGCGCCTCCATTTCCTCCGAAACCATGCCCGCGAGCTGTCCGCCCCACTCGTTGGTGCGGATGAAGATGTCGTTTGCGAGCACGTCGAACTTCGTCTGTGTCTCGCCCTGCACATTGACCGTATCCGTGTAACCGAGAGCGCCGGAGAGCGCGCCTTTGCCGATCTGCGTCGCGATGCGTTTGCATGCGAGCCGCACATCGTTCACGAGCGCCGTGAAGTTGCCCGTCGCATTCTCGTGACGACGCTGCTCCTCGATGAGAAAGCGCGTCAGTGTCCTTGGGGCCGGCGTGATGGTTTCACTCGTCATGGTTCCACTCGTTGGGCGAACACGCGGCTTGCCCGGATATCGGCCGACTCGATCGTCATCAGGGCGTTCTTCGTCAGCGCGGAACCGCGCTGGGCGAACAGGCGGCTCGCCTGGCGCAGGCGTGCGCGGTCGAGCGCGTTACGGATGGAGCGCGCGTTCGCGAATTGCGGCTGGGTCGGGCGCAGTGCGATGTATTCGCGCAATGCCGTTTCGGCCTCGGCGCTCAGTGCGTACTGCATCTGCTCGAGCATCAGGTGCGCGATCGCGAGCAGCTCCGCCGCGCTGTAGTCGGGGAAGTCGATGTGATGGGCGATGCGCGAGGACAGTCCGGGATTGCTGCGGAAGAACCGCTCCATGCGATCCTGGTAGCCGGCGAGGATCACGACCAGGTCCTCGCGATGATTCTCCATTTCCTGCAGCAGGATCTCGATCGCTTCCTGTCCGTAGTCGCGCTCGTTCTCCGGACGGTAGAGGTAGTAGGCCTCGTCGATGAACAGCACGCCCCCCATGGCTCGCTTGAGCACTTCACGGGTCTTCGGCGCGGTGTGTCCGATGTACTGGCCGACCAGGTCGTCGCGCGTCACCGCGATCAGGTGTCCTTTGCGAACGTACCCGAGGCGATGAAGGATCTGCGCCATGCGCAGCGCCACCGTCGTCTTTCCCGTGCCGGGATTGCCCGTGAAGTTCATGTGCAGCGAAGGAGGGTCCGTGCTCAGCCCCGCCTGGCGGCGCAGAGCGTCGACCAGCAACAGCGCGCAGATATCGCGAATGCGGCTTTTCACCGGCGCCAGCCCAACGAGCTCGCGCTCGAGTTGCTCCAGCACCGGTTCGATCTGCGAAGCACGGAGGACCGCATCGAGGTCGAATCCGGCGGCGGGCGACTCGTGTGCGATACGTTGAAGCGCTGATCTCATCTCCGTCACCCGCTCAATACCGCCGGCCTTCGGGCTGTCGCGTCGCGTAAGCGCCCAGCGTGTAGCGGACCTGGCGGCCCGGGCCTTCCTCGCGGACGAGGCTGAAGCCGGGTTCCGCCTTCGGTCGGCTGACGATGAATGACAGTCGCAACGATTCGACGCCGCGCGTGGCGTCGAACGCGTTCACCTTGATGTAATGATTCGGAAACGTCTGCCGGCAGGCGTTGATCTCCTGGAGAATTCCCGCCGCATCCCTGAGGTCGAACATCGGCATGCCGAACATTTCCCAGTACGTGTTGCGCGGGTGCGGGTCGTCTGTGTACTCGACCGCGATCGCCCAGCCGTTGCGCAGGCAGTATTCGACCTGGGCGCCGATCTGCTCGTCGCTGAGATCCGGAAGATAGGAAAAAGTCCCCTGGGTGAGTCGCATGTCTGCTCCCTCACGCCGCTGTCGGCGTCGGAATGAAATCAGGCGTGTCGGTGCTCGCGTAATTGAAGGTCACGTCGCCCCAGGTATCGAGCGCCGCCTGTAGCGGCGTGCAGTGGCGCGCCGCGTTGACGAGAATGTCCGGACCTTCGCACCAGATGTCGCGGCCTTCGTTACGCGCCAGCACCATCGCTTCCAGCGCTACGCGATTTGCGGTTGCGCCTGCCGCGATTCCCATCGGATGGCCAATCGTTCCGCCGCCGAACTGCAATATCGTGTCGTCGCCGAGATAGGTCAGCAGCTGATGCATCTGTCCGGCATGGATGCCGCCGGACGCGACCGGCATGACGCCGCCGAGACCGGCCCAATCCTGTTCGAAGAAAAGGCCCCTTTGCAGATCCACTGCGTTGTGCGCCTCGCGCAGCACGTTGTAGTAACCCTGCACCGAGTTCGGGTCGCCTTCGAGCTTGCCGACGATCGTTCCGGCGTGGATGTGATCGACGCCGGCGAGCCGCATCCACTTTGCAATGACGCGGAAGGACACGCCGTGCGTCTTCTGGCGCGTGTACGTGCCGTGACCGGCGCGATGCAGGTGCAGAATCATGTCGTTGCGCCGAGCCCATCGCGACATCGACTGGATCGCGGTGTAGCCGATCACCAGATCGATCATGACCACCACCGAGCCCAGCTCCTTCGCAAGCTCCGCCCGCTCGTACATGTCTTCCATGGTGGCGGCGGTGACGTTGAGATAATGGCCTTTCACTTCCCCGCTCGCCGCCTGCGCGCGGTTCACAGCTTCCATGCAGTACAGGAATCGGTCGCGCCAGTGCATGAACGGTTGCGAGTTGATGTTCTCGTCGTCTTTGGTGAAATCGAGCCCGCCGCGCAGCGCCTCGTAAACGACGCGCCCATAATTCTTTCCTGACAAGCCGAGTTTCGGCTTGACTGTGGCGCCGAGCAGCGGCCGACCGAATTTGTCGAGCCGCTCGCGCTCGACCACGATGCCGGTCGGCGGTCCCGCGAAGGTCTTCACGTACGCGACCGGAAAGCGCATGTCCTCGAGCCGCAGCGCCTGCAGCGGTTTGAAGCCGAACACATTGCCGATGATGGAGGCGCTCAGATTTGCGATCGAACCGGGCTCGAACAGGTCGAGGTCGTAGGCGATATAGGCGAAGTACTGGCCGGGGGCCCCGGGGGCGGGCTCGACCTTGTAAGCCTTGGCGCGGTAGCGATCGCAGGCCGTGAGCCGGTCGGTCCAGACAACTGTCCACGTCGCTGTTGACGACTCACCAGCGACTGCGGCTGCGGCCTCGACCGCGTCCACGCCCGGCTGCGGCGTAATCCTGAATAGCGCCAGCACATCCGTATCCTTCGGCAGATAGTCGCCATCCCAGTAACCCATCTCGGCGTACTTCCGTACACCGGGCTGATACCGCTCCGCCGCAGCGCCTGGTGCGGCGCGATTGCCGATCCGCTTCATCTCCTGTCTCCCAACACGTCAATTCAGCGATGGGACGCAGCGTGGCCTGCCGCAAGCATTAGGTCCAATTGAACATTCCTGGTTCTGGTATAAGTTTGTCTTATGCAGTTCCCCTGGAGGGCGGACATGCGCAACATCACCTTGCGGCAAATGCGCGTATTCACCGCCGTCGCGCAGCAGAAATCCTTCACGAGGGCGGGGCGCGAGCTGCATCTGACGCAGCCGGCCGTGTCCCAGCAGATGAAGCTGCTCGAGGCGGAGCTCGGCCTGCCGTTGTTCGAACATATCGGCCGCGGAATTCACCTCACCGCCGCGGGCGAGGAACTGCTGCGTTACGCGATGCAGATAAGCGATCTGTTACGCGGGGCGAGCGAGGCGTTTGCCGCGATGCGCGGCCTGAAGCGCGGCGCGCTGAAGCTTGGCGCCGTCAGCACCGCCAAATACTTTGCTCCTTCGCTGCTGTCCGCGTTCACCCATGAATATCCACAGGTCACAATCAAGTTCTCGGTCGGCAACCGCGAGGAGATCATCAGGCAGATCGCGGCCAACGAGATCGATCTCGTCATCATGGGAAGGCCGCCGCGCGAACTGGTCACGACCGCGGAGCCGTTCGCGAAACACCCGCTGGTGATCATCGCGCCGCCCGATCACCCGTTGGCGGGCCGGCGACGAATTCCGCTGAAGCGGCTGAGCACGGAGAATTTCGTGATTCGTGAGGAAGGTTCGGGAACGCGCGCATCCATGGAGCATGTCTTCAAAGAGCACGGCGTGCGTTTCCAGGCCTCGATGGAGGTGAGCAGCAACGAAACCATCAAGCAGGCGGTCATGGCCGGAATGGGCATCAGCTTCATCTCGATGCATACCGTCAGCCTGGAACTCGCGGCTGGCAAACTCGTGATACTCAATGTCGCCGGCTTGCCG
>JBOHZJ010000373.1:0-31249 GCA_050738395.1 Steroidobacter sp. | reverse complement strand
TAGCTCATCCTTGCTCATGCGGTCGGCGCGAGCGTGGTCTGCTTCAGTGCTTTCCGTTTGCATGAGAAGTTCCCGAATGTCGGCGCCCAGCCCACCAAACGCTGTGCGAAGAGTCCGCGAGAGGCGGTCGCAATAATCTGCGTGACCTCGAATCTTCGACGGCGGAATGGGTACGAAAGTCATCTCCGGAATCGATCCGGGTTTTATTGCGCGGCGAAGGCCCGATGCGATCTCGCGCACGGCCTTTTCCTTATAGGTGCCGCGTGCAGGATTTGTCGCAGCCACCGAAGGCTTGATCTTGAAGTTGTGTATGAGCTGGTTCGTTGGCCCGCCCGAATAACCCTTTCCGCTGAAATACTCTCCGAAGAAGTAGCACTTATCGTGCTCCTCTAAAAAAAAATGATCGCCTCGATTGGTGTCGTCGATCCAGGTCAAGCGTTTAGGAAGCAAGGCGGGCCGCTATCTCCTCAAATTCAGAAATGCGAATCGCGCCGCGTTCGACATACTTCTGCGGCCATGTTAGCTCCGGATTGCGGAAGCAACTATCCAATATGAAAAGCTTGCGGCCCTGTTGCAGCGCATGTCGTGCTTGAATGAGTGTGCCGGACGTATTCCCGGCCTCGACGATGATGGTGGCCTCGGTCAAGGCCGACATCGTGATGTTCCGCTCGGGGAAAAACAGCCGGTTTCCCCGGAAGGTCTGTCGCGAGTAACGCACGATCGGAACTTGGCTGATCAGCAGGTGATGGTCGGCGATGTGCTTCTGTAGTTCGGCATTCTGCGCTGGATACGCACTCGTTATAGGGGTACCCGCGATCGCGACTGTCAGACCGTCGGCCTCGATGGTTGTCTTATGCACCACAGTGTCGATGCCCTGAGCGAGTCCGGACGCAATTGTGAAACCCTCGCGCACTAGCAAGCGGGTTAGTTTGGCAGCCCGCTTTTCGCCCTCAGAGGTAGGGTGTCTCGTGCCGACAACGGCGACGCATCTGGACGATGCGATATCCCAATTGCCTTGGAAATATAGAAGCTCGACAGGATTCTCGGCGTCCCTCAAGCGGTCCGGATATTCGCCCGCGCCGTGAACACGCACGCCGAAGTGGGTGATCCCAGCGTCCTTGATCGCACTTAGCGCAAGCCGCGCGTGTTTCTCCGCGTCCGCCGCCGGCACAAAGTCGGACGGTACGGCGCCAGTGTGTTCCCGGAACATCTCCGCAATGCTCTTGAACGAGGCACCCTCCCTCGCCCAAAGAGCTTCATACGCGCCGAGTTCGCACTGGGGCGAGATGGCGCGCGTGGCCAGTGCGGGGGATAGGTCTGAGAGCAGATCGCGCATGGCGGTTCGGTTCGGGTATGTGTTTTTATACAGATAGGGCCGGCCGGCTGCAAGCCGCGAGAGACACGTAAAGCCTGAACGGTTTGAAACGTGGCGGATAGCCAACAAGCTGGCGACAAGTTGTGGATATCCGGTGTAGATACGAGCGGCCTGCGCCTTAATTGAGTCTCAGCGTACGAGCCCGTTGCGGGTCCGCCGGAGCGATGGTTCTCCGGCCCGGTCGTTCCCACCCGTCGTGATAGCCGACCGGCTTCGCCTTTAGGCAATCACGGCTGCGGCCGCCGATGTGCGGCGAGTCGGCGCGTTTGCCGACGACGCCTTCGAGCCCGATCGAAACAGCATGCTCGAACATGAACTCGCCCTCGGTCCATAGCGCAGTCGCGGATGGTCGGTCGGGATTAAACGGTTTAACCGACGCTTTCTTTCGAGTAGCGGCAACGCGCATAGGTCGCGGCCGTTCAGGCAGAGCAGGTCGAATGCGAACAACGTGACCAGCTCGCCGCCTTTGCGCACCGCGCAGCTGCGCATCGCTTCGAAGTTGGGGATGCCTTTCTCGTCGAGTAGGCATACCTCGCCGTCCATGACGAAACTGCCGCACCTTATGCAGCGTCTGAACGATCTCCGGATACCAGCTCGTCGCGTCTTTTTTGTTCCGCGTAAGTAGCTGGTCCTTGCCGGCGAGCACGCGGTACCCCGTCGTACCTGAACTCAAAGACCCAGCCGGCGCGGGAGAACGGCCGGTGATTCGTCGCCAGCATCATCTCAATGTCGCGGAGATGCATCCGTGGCAGGCGGCGATTGCGGCGCTTGTTCGACCTCGCCGCCAGAGCAATCCGGGCACGCTTTGAAGCCCGGCGGCATGCGCCCGGACAGATTGCACTCGCACGGAACGCCGGGAGCCGTCGCAGCACGTATTTGTTCCGCCGTCCCATGGAACGAATCGGTGGTCTTCGCAGACCCACAGCTCGCCTTTGCAGAGGGGCAGGTCGGGCATGCGTTGAGAGCGCGCAGGGGTTGGCGCGGGTTTCCGAGGTGGCGGCCATTGCGGCGCAGGCCCGCGCGTTCAACTTCAGCTCCGATCCGAACACGCGGGGTTCGGGCCGAGCCGTTGATGGCTGGCCCGGCTTTTCGTACAGTTTTCGTACGGAGACGCAAAATATGGCGCTCCCAGAGGGATTCGAACCCTCGTACCAGCCTTGAGAGGGCTGTGTCCTGGGCCTCTAGACGATGGGAGCGGAGGAAAGCCGGGCGAACGCCCGTGGAGAGGTGCGTTATTATACGGCGCGCTTTTTCTGGCTCAAGCGGCGAGTGCTATTGAACGACAGTAATTTTTCCTCGGACTCGAACGCTGAAATCGGCCCTCGGGTCGTTTCTCGTGACCAACATCCGATTTCGCGCGCCAATATCTCCTCGAATGCGCTCAAGGTGCTCTATCGGCTGAAAGAAGCCGGATTCCAGTCGTTTCTGGTCGGCGGCGCAGTGCGCGATCTGCTGCTGGGTCTGAATCCGAAGGATTTCGACATCGCGACGAATGCGCATCCGGATCAGGTCAAACAGTTGTTTCGCAACTGCCGGTTGATCGGTCGGCGTTTTCATCTGGCGCACGTGCGTTTCGGCTACGAGATCATCGAAGTCGCCACATTTCGCGCGGAGCACACCGCGATCGATGAAGACAACAGCGTCGATGAGGGCGGTCATCGGGTGCTCGACGATCGCGGCCGCATTCTGCGCGACAACCTTTACGGCACGATCGAAGAGGACGTCTGGCGTCGCGATTTCACCGCGAACGCGCTCTATTACAACATCGAGGACTTTTCGGTCTGGGACTACGTCGGCGGATTCGACGACGCCCAGGCGAAGATTTTGCGGCTGATCGGCGATCCGGAGACGCGTTACCGCGAGGATCCGGTCCGTATGCTGCGTGCTGTTCGTTTCGCTGCGAAACTGGGCTTCAGCATCCATCCTGACACCCTTGCGCCGATTCCGAAGCTTGCATGGATGCTCGATGCGGTGCCGCCTGCGCGCTTGTTCGATGAAGTGAACAAGATGTTTCTTACGGGCAGCGCGCGTAATGCGTTCGATCTTCTGTATCGGCTCCGCCTGCTCGAACATCTGTTCCCCGACCTTGCCAGAGTGATTCATGACGCGCCGGACAGCACGGCGGTGCAGGTTTTGCGCGTCGGCCTGCAGGGTACGGATGAACGCGTGCTCGCGGAGAAATCCGTCACGCCGACGTTCCTGTTCGCTGTGTTGTTGTGGCCGGCGATTCAGCAGGCCTACCTGAACGAGCCGCCTCCGGAGGGCGAGGAAGTACCGCAGTTGCTCGCGGCGTGCGAACGAGTCACCGCGCGTCAGCAGGCGCGAGTCGCGGTGCCGAAGCGCTTCACGTTGCCGCTGCGCGAGATCGTCGGATTGCAGCCGCGTTTCGAACGGCGCGAAGGACGCCGGGCGCTGCGCCTGCTCGATCATCCGCGTTTTCGCGCCGCATATGACTTTCTCCTGTTGCGCGCTGCTGCGGGTGAAGCGGATCCTGAGTTGGCGCAATGGTGGACCGATATCCAACCGCTTTCCGCAGAAGAACGGATCGCGCGTGTCGAGGAAGTGTCGGGAGCGCCGCGTGCATCCGCGGCGGGACCAGCACGTCGCCGACGCCGGCGCCGACGCGCGCCGCCCGCTTGAGCGTGAATACAGATCTCTGGACGCCTGCGTACGTGGCGATCGGCAGCAATCTCGATAATCCTGCGGCGCAGGTCGAGGCGGCCCTCGGACGAATGCACTCGTTGCCTCGTTGTCGGTTGGTCGCGCAGTCGCGGCTCTATCGCTCCATTCCTCTCGGGCCGCGGGAGCAGCCGGACTTCATCAATGCCGTCGCCGGACTGTTGACTCAGCTGACGCCTCGCGAGCTGCTGCTGGCGCTCAAGCAGATAGAAGCCGACATGGGTCGTGCGCTGCCAGTAATGCGCTGGGGGCCGCGTCGCATCGACCTTGATCTGCTCGTGCATGGAGAGGCGCGCATCGACGAGCATGATCTGACGGTGCCTCATCGGGGCGCGCCCTCGCGCAATTTCGTCCTGTATCCTCTCTGTGACATCGCGCCGTCACTCATCGTTCCAGGGCACGGACGCGTCAGCACGCTCGCGGCGCGCGTGGGATCGGACGGTCTCGCCCCAGTCAAATGAACACCTCATCGAGATCCATGGCAGAGAATCCCGCAGTCGCCACGTCGCACCGCCTGATTGTCGTCGAAGGCCCGATCGGGGTCGGAAAAACCAGTCTCGCGCGACGCCTCGCCCGCAGTTTCGGCAGCGAGCTGATCCTGGAGCAGGCGGACGAAAATCCGTTTCTCGAACGCTTCTATCGCAATCCACGCGCCGCCGCATTGCAGACGCAATTGTTCTTTCTTTTTCAGCGTACGCGACAGCTCGAAGACATCCGGCAACACGATCTGTTCGACACAGTGCGCGTTGCGGACTATCTGCTCGACAAGGATCGTCTGTTCGCGCGTCTTACGCTCGATGACGAAGAGTTCTCCCTGTATGAGCAGGTGTATTCAAGGCTCGCGGTGGATGCGCCGGCGCCTGATCTGGTGATTTACCTGCAGGCGCCGATCGACGTTCTGCTCGAGCGCATCGAGCGCCGCGGCATTCGCTACGAGAAGGACATCGAGCGTGACTATCTCGAGAAGTTGCAGGAGGCCTACGCTCGATTCTTTCATGCTTATGACGCCTCGCCGCTGCTCATCGTGAACGCGGCGCAAGCAGATTTCGTCTCGAACGATCGCGACTACCTGCAGCTGCTTGACCAGGTGCAGCGCATCCGGCGCGGCCGCCAGTATTACAACCCGCTCAAGAGCGCGATCTGATTGGGAGAAGGTTGACGGTTGACAGGGCCGAAGCACACAACAGTTTGCCTCGTTTCCGGCCGTCAACCGTCAACTGTCCACCCGTCAACCCGCCGCGGTCGGCGGCGGTTGATGTTTCCGGAACCCTCGGTCATTCTTGCCCACTTCGAATCCCGAACGCAGTTACGCCTGCGAAGCCATGTACAAGCATCTGCAAGAGCGCTACGCGCCGCGTCCGCCGGTCAATGTAGCGACGCTGGAGCGCATGAAGGCGGACGGCGAAAAGATCGCCGCCATCACGGCGTACGACTCGAGCTTTGCGACCCTCGTCGACGACGCCGGCGTCGATCTGGTGCTCGTCGGAGATTCGCTCGGCATGGTCATCCAGGGTCATGACACCACCGTGCCCGTGACATTGCAGGATGTGATTTATCACTGCCGTGCGGTCACGAGGGGCCTCTACCGGCCATTCCTGATGGCGGATATGCCGTTCATGACGTATGCCTCGCGCGAACAGGCGCTTGAGAACGCGGTGCGTCTGATGCAGGAAGGCGGCGCCAAGATGGTCAAGCTCGAAGGCGGCGCTGGCCAGATCGAGATCGTCGAGTTCCTGGCTGAGCACGACATCGCCGTGTGCGCACACCTAGGGCTCAAGCCGCAATCGGTGCACAAAGTCGGCGGCTTTCGCGTGCAGGGCCGCGAAGAGGCTGCGGCCGAACAGATGATGCGCGACGCGAAAGCGCTGGAAGCAGCCGGCGCGGACATCGTGTTGCTGGAATGCATTCCCGCGAATCTGGGTGCGCAGATCACGAAGGAACTTCATGTCCCTGTCATCGGCATCGGCGCCGGCCCTGATACCGACGGGCAAATTCTGGTTCTGTACGACGTGCTGGACGTCACCGCCGGGCGCAAGCCGAAATTTTCGAAGAATTTCATGGCCGGCCACGACAGCGCGCTGGAAGCCGTCAAGGCTTTCACGGAAGCGGTCAAGAGCCGCACCTACCCCGGTCCTGAACACTGCTTCTGATTTCGCAGGCTCTCTCATGCAGGTGATCGCCCGGCCGGACGAGTTGCGGACTCGCGTCATTGACTGGCGTCGCGCGCGTGAGCGCATCGCGTTCGTTCCGACCATGGGCAATCTGCACGCTGGGCACGGCAGCCTCGTGAGTCGCGCACGCACGCTGGCCGATCGGCTCATTGTCAGCGTATTCGTCAATCCGCTGCAGTTTGGTCCGAATGAGGACTATGCCGCGTATCCGCGCACTCCGGACGAGGATCGCGCGCTGCTCGAGTCGTTGCGCGTGGACGTGTTGTTCGTACCGGAGGTCGCGGATATCTATCCACGCGGGCAGGAGGCGACGGCGCGCGTGCATGTACCGGATCTGGAGAACATTCTTTGCGGCGCGTTCCGTCCCGGACATTTCATGGGCGTTGCGACCGTCGTAGCGAAACTCCTCAATCTCGTGCAGCCGGACGTAGCGCTGTTTGGCGAGAAGGATTTTCAGCAGCTCATGATCATTCGTCGCGCTACGACGGATCTGTGCATGCCCATTGAAATCGTCGGCGTGCCCACGACGCGAGAAGCCGACGGGCTCGCGATGAGTTCGCGAAACAGATATCTGTCGCCGGAACAGCGCACAGTCGCGCCCGCGATATTCACAGAACTGGAGCGCGCCCGTATCGCCATCGAACGCGGCGAGATGGACTTTTCCTCGATCGAAGCGCGTGGCGCGACTGGCCTGCAGCAAGCTGGCTTTCGGCCGGACTATTTTTCGATCCGCGACGCCGATACGCTCGAAATGCCGCATGACAAGTCGACCGAACTCGTCGTGCTGACCGCCGCGCGCATCGGCCGCGCACGTCTGATCGACAATGTCAGAGCGAAGCCGCGAAGGATTCGTGAGTGATGACGTGGCGGCGTGAACGCGGCTACGCCAGCGTTCACGCCGTCGGTCTCTTAATCAAACGGATGCTTGAGAACGATTGTCTCAACACGGTCGGGACCCGTTGAGATGATGGCGATCGGTGCGCCCACGAGGACTTCCAGCCGTCGCAGGTAGGACTGTGCGTTCCTGGGCAGATCGTCGAACGACTTCACGCCGACCGTGCTCTCTTTCCAACCCGGATGTTCTTCATAGATCGGCGCGCAGATCGAGAGAGCGTCAGCGCCCACCGGCAACAAGTCGCGACGTTCGCCGCGCACTTTGTACGCGACCGCCACCCGCACTGTGTCGAGCCCGTCGAGCACATCGAGTTTGGTGATGCACAGCCCCGTGACGCCGTTGATCTCGACCACCCGTCGTAGTCCGGCGGCGTCGAACCAGCCGCAACGCCGCGGTCGACCTGTAACCGAACCATATTCATTGCCGCGCACGCGCAGATGTTCACCGACTTCATCATCGAGCTCCGTCGGAAACGGACCGCTCCCCACGCGCGTGGCGTAGGCCTTGGCCACGCCGAGCACGTAGTGCAGATGCTGCGGGCCGACGCCCGCGCCTGCGCAGGCCTGGCCAGCTACGCAGTTGCTCGAAGTGACGAATGGATAGGTGCCGTGATCTACGTCGAGCAAAGCCGCCTGTGCGCCTTCGAACAGCAGGCGCTTGCCGGCGCGCATCATCGCATTCACTTCTCCAGAGACGTCCGCCACCATCGGCTGCAAACGTTCGGCAAGTTGCAAGGCTTCGTCCAGCGTCTGTTGAAAATCGACGACAGCAACTTTGAAGTAGTTGCGCAGCACGAAGTTGTGATAGTCGAGTACTTCGCCGAGCTTGGCGGCGAAGCGTTCACGCGTGAAAAGGTCCTGCACCCGGATCGCACGCCGCGCGACCTTGTCTTCGTAAGCCGGTCCGATGCCGCGCCCCGTGGTGCCGATCTTCGCTTCGCCCATTGCGGCTTCGCGCGCCTGATCGAGCGCGATGTGGTGCGGCAGGATGAGCGGACAGGCTTCGGAGATGCGCAGACGCGGTACGACTTCGATGCCGGCGCGCTCGAGTTCGCCCATTTCTTCGAACAATGCTTTCGGCGACAGCACGACGCCGTTGCCGATGAAGCACTTCACGCTTTCGTGCAGGATGCCCGACGGAATCAATCGCAGAACCGTCTTCTTGCCGTTGATGACGAGCGTATGTCCGGCGTTATGGCCGCCTTGAAAGCGCACAACGCCGCCGACCCTGTCGGTCAGCAGATCGACAATCTTTCCCTTGCCCTCGTCGCCCCACTGGGCGCCGATGACGACGACATTCTTGTTCATGAGATGCTATGAACGGACGAAATAAAGGAGCGCGACGCCAAGACTCATGCTGACCAGACCCCAGAGTCGCAAATGAGCGTCGGCCACATTGGCGAATGACAGCATGATGCGCCTCAACGCCTGCGGATTCAGAAACGGCAGAATCCCCTCCAGCACCATGTACAGCGCGAACGCCGCGAGCAGATCCGACCAGTTCACCTGAAGCATCCCCGCGCCGGCGCGTTCGCCGGGGTCACTGCGCCGGCGACCCCGCCTTTCCACCCACTGCTTGCCTGCAGGTCAGGGTCGTCGATCTGCATGGCTTCCCGGGGATCAGCGGGGGCTGGCGCGATTGAGGAACTTGAAGAACTCGCTGTCCGGTTCGATGACCAATACATCGTTTTCCGTACCGATCGCCTTGCGATACGCCTGGAGGCTGCGATGGAAGGAATAGAAATCTGCATTCTGCGAATACGCCTTCGCGTAGATCTCCGCGGAAGCGGCATCGCCTTCGCCGCGAATGATTTCTGATTCGCGATACGCCTCAGCCAGAATTTCGGTGCGCTCACGGTCGGCTTCGGCCCGCAGCTTTTCGGCATTCTCGCCGCCTTCGGCGCGCAGTTGCTTCGCCTGCCGATCGAAGTCCTGGCGCATGCGGCTGAACACCGATTCGCTCACTTCTTCAGGCAGATCGATCTTCTTCACGCGAACGTCGATGAGTTGCAGACCGAGTCCGCGGGTGCTGTCTTCCGCCAGCTTGAGAATCTCGCCCGTAAATTCCGCGCGCTCCGCCGCGACCACTTGTTGAATCGTGCGTCGCGCGATCACGCCCTTGATGCCGTCCTTGACGATGCTGCCAAGACGCACGGCCGCAATTTCGTCATCGCCGCCGGAGGTCGCCTGATAGTACGTCGAGGCGTCGGAGATGCGCCACTTGATGTAGAAGTCGATGCGCAGGATCTTGCCTTCGCTGGTCAGGAACTGTTCTGAAGGGTAGTTGCGCGTCACGATGCGGCGCTCGAACTTCCGGATGTTGTTCACCATCGGCAGCATGAAATGCAGCCCCGGGCCATAGTCGGCTCGCACGATCTCGCCGAACCTGAATTTGATCGCCAGTTCCGTCTCGCGCACCGTGAACGTCGCCATCGCGACGAGCAATGTGATGAGGGCGGCGCCTACCAGAACAAGAAATCCGCGATTCGCCATGACTGTGCTTCTCTTATCGTGATTGGCGAGTGCGACGATCGTCGGTCGCCGAGGCGTCAGCTGACGAACCCTCGATGGTCATCGTCGACCCTGCGGTGTCGCTGCTGGCGCGCGGCGGCGTGCGCCCACTCTGTTCAAGCAGCTTATCGATGGGCAGATAAATCAGATTGCCGCCGCCGTCTACATCGATCACGACCTTCTTGCTCGAGCCCAGCACCAACTCGATCGTTTCGATATACAGACGCTCGCGCGTGACGCCGGGCGCGCGCTCGTATTCGGTCAGCAGCTTGAGAAAGCGCTGGGTTTCACCTTCGGCTTCGTCGATGTTGCGCGCCCGATAGGCCTGTGCATCCTGAACCTGCCTGACTGCGGCGCCGCGTGCTCTCGGGATCAGGTCGTTTGCGTACGCCTGGGCCGCGAGTGAGGCCCGATCGCGATCTTCGCGCGCCTTGATCGCGTCCTGCTGGGCCGGCGACACTTCGTTCGGCACCCGGACGTCCTGCAGGTTGACCGTCGTCACTTCAACGCCGCTTTCGTACGCGTCGAGCGTGCGCTGAATAAGTTCCTTGGTGCGCGCAACGATGTCCTGACGACCGGATTCCAGAACCAGATTCAGCTTGCTGCGTCCGACCACTTCCCGAATCGCGCTCTCGCTGACTTCCTTGAGCGTGTCTTCGGGCTTGAAGACATTGAAGGCGTAGTCGATGGGATTGGCGCGCCGAAACTGCACTTCGAGATTGATGTCGACGAGATTCTCATCCGACGTCAGCATGCGGGTCGTCTCGCTGAAGCTTTCGATCGTCTGGATGTTCACGACCTGCTTGGTTTCGATCGGCCACGGCAAATGCCAGCGCAAGCCGGGCATCGTGGTGCTCACGTGCTTGCCGAACCTCAGAATGAGCGCGCGCTCGGCGGCGTCGACCGTGTACAGGCCGGTAAAGGCCCAGATCGCGAGCACTACCAGCATGATCGTGCCGATGCTGAATCCGCGCGCCGGCCCGCTCATCGTGGTGCGGCCGCCTGCGCCGCCGCCGCCGCCAAACAGTGCGGACAGCTTGCGCTGCAGATTGCGGATCAATTCATCGAGATCGGGCGGCCCCTGGTCCGGCTTCTTGCCGCCGCCCCAGGGATTTCGCTTGCCGCCGGAATTGCCGCCGGGTTCGTTCCACGCCATGTTGGATTGCTTAGCTCTGGAAAAGGAAGGGCGGCCGGTCTTCTGATCAACCGGCCAGGGAAGTCGGAACGGGCGATTCTAGGAACGGCTCCCGATGTGCACAAGGTTTGCCGCCTGCATCGTGCGCCAGACCTTCACTGCGGCACAGCTGTTCGAAGGCCTGCCGCGGCATCGACACATCGAGTTCCACTTCGCCGCCGGGCAGAGACTGCTCCGAAACGACGGCGCCGGCCTCGAAAAATCGGGCGCGAGCGCGGCCATTCTCCGGTCGCAGCACTATATGCCGCCGCACGATCTCCGGACCGAGTATTTCGCCGAGCGCAGCAATCAGCAAGTCGGTTCCAGCGCCGGTCTGCGCAGAGAGCCACACGCGGCGCACGAGCCCCGATTCATTCAATTCCACGTGCGGCGTTTCATCGATCAGATCAGCCTTGTTGAACACTTCAATCTGACGCAGCGAGCCGGCGCCGACTTCCGCCAGGACTTCATTCACCTGGGCAATGCGCTCACTGCGATGAGGATCGGCGGCGTCGATGACATGCAGGAGCAGCGCAGACTCGCGCGCTTCCTGCAACGTTGAACGAAACGCGGCGACGAGTTCGTGCGGCAGTTCGCGTACGAAACCCACCGTATCCGCAAGCAGCGCATAACGCGCATCAGGCAATTCGATGCGGCGCACGGTCGGATCGAGCGTCGCGAACAATTGATCCGCCGTATACGCGCCGGCGCCAGTCATGCGATTGAAGAGCGTGGACTTGCCCGCGTTCGTATAGCCGACCAGTGCGATTGTCGGTATCTCCGCGCGCTTGCGCTCGCGACGCGTGGTCTCGCGCTGTGTGAGCACCTTCTCCAGTCGCGCATTCAGCGTCTTGATGCGGTTGCCCAGCAAGCGGCGGTCGGTTTCAAGCTGGGTTTCACCGGGCCCTCTGAGACCGATGCCGCCTTTCTGGCGCTCGAGGTGCGTCCAGCCTCTGACCAGTCGGGTCGCGAGGTGCTTCAGCTGCGCGAGTTCTACCTGAAGCTGACCTTCAAAGCTGCGAGCGCGCTGCGCGAAGATGTCGAGGATCAGGCCGGTGCGATCCAGAACACGGCATTTCAGCAATGCTTCGAGATTGCGTTCCTGACTGGGCGACAGCGCGTGATCGAAGACGACCAGGTCGGCCGCGATCGTCTGAACCCGTTCACGAATTTCCTCAGCCTTGCCGCTGCCGATGAAGAGTCTGGGATCGGGTGTGCGGCGGGTTCCACTGATCAGGCCGAGCACATCCGCGCCGGCCGATCGGGCCAGCGCTTCGAATTCGCTTAGCTCATCTTTACCGGGAGGACCCCCGAGGCCGATGCGTACGAGGAGTGCGCGTTCACCGCTGCGAGGACGCTCAAACAACAACACACTCCCGCGGCGAACGGCTCATTCGCTGGCGACGGCCTCCGCACCCTCTTCGTCGCTCGTCGGCAGACGGATGGCGCGCGCCGGTACGACGGTGGAGATGGCGTGCTTGTAGACCATCTGACTGACGCTGTTCTTGAGCAGAACGACGAACTGATCGAACGAATCGATCTGCCCTTGCAGCTTGATGCCGTTCACCAGGTAAATGGAGACCGGGACGCGCTCCTTGCGCAGAGTGTTCAGGAATGGGTCCTGTAATGATTGCCCTCTGGCCATCATTTATCTCCTTGTTATAACTTTGAATTCTTGGTTGAGCGCTTCCGACACTGCTGCTTCCCTGCAGCCGGAGGGCAGCTGACGCACGCCGCCCGGCGCCCGTTGCAGCGCCGCAGTCTAGCACAGCGAATTTCCGGTCCAAGGCGCGTTTCGTTTAATACGGAGCTGCATACGAAGTCAGTGCCGAGAGAGTTTCCTCCATATGGGCGCGCGCAGTTGATTCAAGAGCGTCGACCCATTGCAGGTCGGTTTCCGAACGCAGCCAGACGAGTTGTCGGCGCGCCAGATGTCGCGTTGCGAAAATCGCACGTTGCACTGCGGAGTTCAAAGGTTCATCGCCGCTCAAATGTTCCCAGAGCTGGCGGTATCCGACGCTGCGAACGGCGGGCAGCTTCGCATGCAGATCCCCGCGTTCATACAGTCGCTTCACCTCTTTCAGAAGGCCGTCCCGCATCATCCGCTCGAAGCGCCTTTCGATGCCTTCATAAAGCCGAGACCGATCACCCGGCGACCAGGCGAACGCAACGAACGACAGGTCGGGACGCATTGGTTTCGCCGACGCATGCAGCCCGGTCAGGGTTGAACCCGTCAGTCGATGCACCTCGAGCGCTCGCTGAATGCGTTGCGCATCTGTTGGATGAATGCGAGCGGCGGCCGTCGGATCGATGACCGCGAGTTCAGCATGCAGCGCCGGCCAACCGCGTTGCGCCGCTTCCGCGTCGATTGCACTGCGCACGTGTGCATCTGCCTGCGGCATCTCCGCCAGACCCCGGCGCAGTGCACGAAAATAGAGCATCGTGCCGCCGACCAGCAGCGGACACTTCCCCCGCGCCCGAATCTCATCGATTGCGCGGTAGGCGTCGCGAACGAACTGCCCGGCGGAGTACGCCTGCGCAGGATCGAGAATGTCGACCAGATGGTGCGGATACTGTCGCAGTACTTCACGAGAAGGCTTGCCCGTTCCGATGTCCATGCTCTGATAGACCATCGCGGAGTCCACGCTGACGATTTCGATCGGCAATCGGTCGGCCAGGTGAATCGCCAGGTCCGTTTTACCTGCGCCAGTCGGACCCATGATCAATGGGATCGGCCCCCCGGCGCGCGTGCCCGAAGCGCTCATCGTCCCCGCAGAAACATGCGATCCATATCGGCAAGACTCACGTAGGTCCAGGTCGGGCGACCGTGATTGCACTGGTCGCTGCGCACTGTGCGTTCCATCTCTCGCAGGAGCGCATTCATCTCCGGAACAGTGAGATTGCGATGAGCGCGGACGGCGCCATGGCACGCTATCGTTCCGAGCACTTCGTTGAGCGCCTCTTCGACGCCGCGTGTCGCCCCGCTCGTCGCCAGGTCGCCGCTGATCTTATGGATCAGTTCCTGGACGTCGATCGTCGCCAGGAACGCAGGAACGGCGCGAACCTGTACGCTGGCGGGACCGGAACGCGCGATGTCCAGGCCCACGCGCAGCAATGTGGCGGCGTGTTCCTCGAGAACGTCGGCTTGCGCGGGCGTGACGGCAATGGCGAGAGGAATGAGCAAGGGTTGGCTGGCGATCTCGCCGCTATCGAGCGCCGCCTTCATCCGTTCGTACGTCGTACGCTCATGCGCCGCATGCATGTCGACCAGAATCAGTCCGCCCTGCGCCTGCGACAAAATATAAATCCCATGCAGCTGCGCCAGCGCGAAGCCGAGCGGCGGCGTCTCTGACGGCGGAACGCCTGCGGCGATCGATGCTGCGTGCATCGTGCGCGCTGCAGGCTGGGCTTCCGCGACGCGGAAGCCCAGGGAAGATTGATTCGGTCCTCGGGCCGGCCACATTTGCATGGGCTCACGCTCTGGAAGGAGGGAAGCAACGTTCGCCGGTGCGGCGCTCGATGCGCCTGCATATGTGTCGCGCAGCGCGCGCTCGACCGACCGAAACAGGAAATCGTGCACGTGCCGGCCGTCACGAAATCGTACTTCGAGTTTCGCCGGATGCGCATTGACGTCGACCTGCCGCGGATCAAGCTCCAGGAACAGAACGAAAGCCGGATGGCGCCCATGGAACATCACATCGCGATAGCCCAGGCGAATGGCGCTCGAAACGACCCGGTCGCGCAGCATGCGGCCGTTCAGATAGAAATACTGCAGATCCGGCTGCGCGCGAGCGTACGTAGGCTGGCACAGCCAGCCGGTCAGCCTGCATCCCGCGGATTCATGTTCTACGTAGAGCGCGTTGCTGATGAAATCATCGCCGACGATCTGCGCGACTCGTCGCTCGCGTTCGATTTGCGAAGCAGCAGAAGCGTAGTCGGCCAGCGAACGTCTTCCGGCCGACAACGAGAACGCGACGCCAAAACAGGAGAGTGCAAGGCGCTCGAGCATGCGCGCGATATGCTGGGTCTCGGTGCGCTCGGCGCGCAGAAACTTGCGCCGCGCCGGCACGTTGAAGAAAAGATCGCGCACTTCGACGGTGGTTCCGAGCGAGTGCGACGCGGGTTCAAGATCGCTCAACGCTCCATTGTCGGCGCTGATGCTGTATCCGATTTCGGCGCGTGAGTTTCTTGAGGCGATGCGCATCCGCGAAACCGACGCGATGCTCGGCAACGCCTCGCCGCGAAAGCCGAGCGTGCCGACCCGCTCGAGATCATCGATCGTGGTGATTTTGCTGGTCGCATGACGCGACAAGGCGAGTGCGAGTTCCTCGGCGTCGATGCCGTCGCCGTCGTCGCGCACACGCATAAGGCGCACGCCGCCGTCCTCAATTTCGACGTCGATGCGCTTTGCGCCCGCATCGATGCTGTTCTCGACCAACTCCTTGATCACGGACGCCGGGCGTTCGATGACCTCGCCGGCGGCAATCTGATGGATGAGCTGATCGGGGAGGATGCGAATCGGCATGGGCGCGGTGCAAGAGAAAACCGCGCGCAGAATAACAGAGGGACCACGGGGCGAACCGCGTGTCGCCCCGTTCGGCGTTGTGCGTTGTCCGTGATCCGTTGTCCGCAGAAGCATCGCGTCCAGCAGGACGCTCTGCTCACAACGCAGAACGCAGAACGGAAACGCGGAACGGACAACTCACAACGGGCGACGCGCCCTCAGTTCGACGTGCCCGCTGCGGCCTCGCCGCCGGACGTCGTTGCAAGCACGGTCTTCGCGCCGCCTTGCGCGCGCAGCTGCGCGATGCGGGTTCCTGGCGGCGGGTTCGCGTAGAAATAGCTGCGAACGCCCTGATGAATCGCCTCGGCAAGGCGTTGCTGGTGGCGAGAATCGAGCAGCCGCGCTTCTTCGGCCGGGTTGGAAATGAAAGCCGTCTCCACCAGGATGGAAGGAATATCGGGCGACTTGAGCACCAGGAAGCCCGCGTGCTTGACCCCGCGGCGCGTTACGTTGCCGATGCTGTACAGCTCGTCCATCACTTTGTCGGCTGCCGAAATGCTGGCGCTCATGCTTGCGCCCTGTGACAGGTCGAGCAGCACCGAGGCGAGGACGCTGTCTTTGTCGTCCAGCTTCACGCCGCCGATCAGGTCCGCGGCGTTCTCGCGATCCGCGAGCCAGCGCGCCGATTCGTCGCTCGCACCGCGCGCCGAGAGCACGTAGACGGATGAGCCCGCGACCGACCTGTCGTGGAATGCATCTGCGTGCACCGAGATGAACATATCGGCCTGCTGCTTGCGCGCGCGATTGATGCGCTCGCGGTGCTCGACGAAATGATCGGTATTGCGCGTCAATACGGCGCGCATGCCAGGCTCTCGATCGACGCGCTCTTTGAGACGACGTGCGATCGCGAGAGTCACATGTTTTTCGTAAGTCCCGCGTTTGCCAATCGAACCCGGATCGACGCCGCCATGACCCGCATCGATCGCAACCACGATCTCGCGGCCATGTGCATCTTCCGCAGACTTCACCACGACGGGCGGGCCGGCGGCCTGCGTCGGCGCAAGATCGATGACGAGCCGGTGACCGTAGGACTGATTCGGCGCAACGGCGAAACTGTGCGGCCGCGCCGGCGCGGACAGATCGATCACGACGCGCAGATCGCCATTGCTTTGCGGACCGACGCGCAGCTGACGCACGAAGCCCTGATCTGCCGGCCAATTCTGATCGACGCGATCGATGCGCGCTGCTGGAATGTCAATGACGACGCGATCCGGATTCTCCAGCGTCATCAACGTGTGCTCGGCAGGTGCGGAAAGATCGAGCACCAGCCGTGTTGCATCCGGCCCTGCCCACACGCGGATGTCTTTGATCGAAACCGGCGTCGCCGCATGACTGGCGAGCGACCACGCAATCACCAGCGTCGGGAGCAGTAATTTGAGTACGCGGCGCAACATCGCGAGTAATCTACCGCGGCAGCGACGAACAATTCAATAGAATTATGGAGATAGCGTACTCAATTCGGGTTTCGCAGCAACGATGGCTTGCACCAGCTTGTCCCCGCACCGGGTATTGGAAACAACCCGGAGCACTCGTCCCTCCGACTCATATTGAATGTCCAGATCGAGATCGGTATGGGGAAGCATCCCGATCCCTCGCGACGGCCATTCGATCAACAACACTGCAGCAGTATTCAGAAGATCACGGATGCCCAGCGCCTCCGCCTCGCGCGGATCAGCCAATCGATACAGATCGAGATGATAGATGGCGCGCTCCGGCAGTTCGTACGGCTCGACCAGCGTATAGGTCGGACTGCGAACCGGCCCACTCACGCCCATGGAGGCGAGCACGCCGGCGACGAGCGTCGTCTTGCCCGCGCCGAGTTCACCCTCGATGCCGATCACGACCGGATCAGATGCAGTTCCCAAGAGGGCGCGCCCGAGCGCGCGCCCAACCGACCGCATCGCCTCAGGGGTAGCGATGTTCAACTGTGTTGGGTTGGGTTGACGCACGACTGCAGATGATCGAACAGATCAGTCGCCAGTAGACCGCGCTCGCCGCGGCGTGCCGCCATATCGCCCGCCATGGCGTGCGCCAGGACGCCAGCTCTGGCCGCGCCGATCCGATCGCCGGTTTGCGCGGCGATGCCCGCGATTACACCCGTGAGCACATCACCCATCCCTGCCGTAGCCATGCCGGGATTGCCCTGATCGCAAACGCAGGGACGCTCGTTGCTGCTCACGATACATCTACCCGCGCCCATCAACACCACCGTAGCCTGATAGCGTTCAGCTATCGCTTGCGCCGAGCGCAGGCGATCCGCCTGGATCTCCTGCGTAGTCGACCCCAGCAGTCGCGCCGCTTCGCCGGGATGCGGCGTCAGAATCCAGTGCGGATTTGCGCGAGGATGTTTCGCAAGAAGATTCAATCCATCCGCATCGATGATCGCAAGTTTACTGCTGCCCGATGCGGCCTCGAGCGCAGCGTCCAGCAGGTCCTTCGCCCATTCGTCCTGCCCGAGCCCGGGTCCAAGCGCCAGGACATCAGCGCGGTCGATCAGATCCTTCAATTCATCGGCCGCTTCGACTCCGCGGCAAATCAATTCAGGCCGCGCCCCCACGATCGCCGCGACATTTTCCGCACGCGTCGCGACCGTCACGAGTCCAGCACCGACGCGCAGCGCTGCTTCTGCAGCCATTCGCGCCGCGCCCGCCATGCCGAGGCCGCCGCCGAGAACGAGAACCCGGCCTTGCGCGCCCTTGTGCGTTGTTCGCCGACGCGGAGGAAGCATCGTGACGAGTGTGTCTGCGGCGATGCGCGTCGCCGCGGGTTCAATCGAAGCGAGCGCATCGGAGGGCGCGCCCAGCGCATCGAACATCACCGCGCCGGTGTGGTCCGCGCCGACGCCCAGATAAAAGCCCAGCTTGAGTCCAATGAACGCCATCGTCCGCGCGGCGACGATTGCGGCGCCAAGCGTTGCTCCGCTGTCCGCATGCAGGCCGCTGGGAACATCGAGTGCGAAAACCGCTGCAGTGCTGTCATTGATCGAGCGGATCCGCTTCGCCGTCTCGACGTCGATATCGCGCGACAGTCCCGTCCCGAAGATTGCATCGACGATGACGTCCGCGTCTCGCACATGTCGATCGCTCCACGGCTGCACGGCGCCGCCTGCAGCGATGAAGTCATCGCAGGCGCGTCGCGCGTCCCCCTCGAGCTGCGCTGGATCAGCGATCGCCATCAATACGAGATCAAGTTTTTCCTCGAGCGCGAGCCGCGCCAGCACGTAACCGTCGCCGCCGTTGTTTCCCGGCCCGCAAACCACTACGACTCGCCTTGCTGAGGGCCAGCAGTTACGCAATGCGGCGAACGCCGCAACGCCCGCACGGGTCATCAGGGAATACGACGCTATCCCGAGCGTCTCGATTGCATGGCGCTCCAGAGCTCGTACTTGCGCAGCGGTGTGCACGGCCAGCGGTAGGGAATCCATGATGAGAGACTATCAAACACGCGCTCGATTAGCGGAAATCACTGACGCGGTCCGCTCGTATACTCCGCGCCCGAGAGCACACGCATGTCAGACACATTCACCTCCGCCGACTCGCTTGCCGAACTGGTCGCACAGATCCGCGAGTGGGGCGCTGATCTCGGCTTCCAGCAAGTCGGCATTGCGGATGTTGAGATCCCCGAAGATGAAGCGCGCCTGCTGAGCTGGCTGGAACAGAACCGGCATGGGGCGATGCACTACATGCACAGGCATGGCGCCCGGCGCGCCCGACCTCAGGAAGTTATCCCGGGAACGCTGCGAGTCATTTCCGCGCGAATGGACTATCTGCCGGCGCACGCACGAACGCCGCATGAAGTGTTGAACGACGCGGAACTGGGCTACGTATCCCGTTATGCATTGGGCCGCGACTACCACAAGCTGATGCGCAAGCGCCTTGCCTTGCTGGCGGAACGCATCCGGTCGCATAGCGCGTCGCTTGCACATCGGGCTTTTGTCGATAGTGGTCCGATTCTCGAAAAGGCGTTTGCGCGCGATGCAGGTCTTGGCTGGATCGGAAAGCACACCAACCTCATCAGCCGCAGCGCCGGCTCGTGGTTCTTTCTCGGCGAGATCCTGACCGACCTGCCGTTGCCGATCGATACGCCCGCGACGAATCACTGCGGGACTTGCCGCGCCTGCATCGATGTGTGTCCGACGCAGGCGATCGTCGCGCCGTACGAGCTCGATGCAACGCGCTGCATTTCGTATCTCACGATCGAGCTGCGCGAATCGATCCCCGAACAATTCAGAAAGGCCATCGGCAACCGGATCTACGGCTGCGATGACTGTCAGCTGGTGTGTCCCTGGAACAAATTCGCGCGCATGACGGTCGAGACGGATTTCGCCGCCCGCAATGGCCTGGACAGCGCCAGACTGGTTGATCTGTTCGCCTGGAGCGAAGCGGAATTCCTGTCGCGAACCGAGGGCAGCGCGATCCGTCGCATTGGATATGAGTGCTGGCTGCGCAACATTGCCGTTGCGCTCGGCAATGCGCCGACGTCTGCGAGAGTGTTGAATGCTCTGAACGCCAGACGCGACCATGGTTCCGCACTGGTGCGCGAACACGTGCAGTGGGCGCTCGCGCAACACGCTCGGATTGATGACTGCGCTCCTCGGGCAGGTTCAGCGTGACCATCACGATCGAGCCGCGAAGCTCGACGGGTAGGGGAGAGGTCACGCGATCTTCCACGTCAGCAGTTCATCGGCGCCGCGGCTGACGAGCCCAGCGCGGCCGATGGGGCAAATAGCCAGATCCGTGAGCGTCCCGAGACTGGCGGCGTCCTCAGCGCGCACCCGCGCCATCAGGCGCGCACTGCCCGGCGTGCGTGCGATGACTGTGCCGAACTCCGCCGCGCCGTCCCGCGCATACACGATCGTGAAGGTTTCGAGGTTCGCGGTTCCGGTGTAATCGAGTACGAGGTCCGGAATGGCGCCGCGTTGTCGATCCGCGACCGCCTGCACGCTGTAGTCCGGCGAGAGTCGATTCTCCTCTGGCGGCGCGGACGCGAGGATCAGTGCGTGATGTTTCGTCACGTATTCGCCCTGGCCGTACAGCAATGCAAGTTTGCAGCGCTGTTCGCGCAAGCGGCGCACTAGACCTGCCGCCGCGTGCGTCATGTAGTTGTTGAGCGGCGCACCGAAGAAGCTCAGCCCGCCAGTCGATGTCATCTGCGCATCAGCGGATAGCCCGAGCGTGCGTCGCGCCATTTTCGGCACGATCGGGAAACAGCTGTACAACTCGACGAGCGCAAACCGGGATGCGTCGCCTCCCGCCTGATCGAGCACAGCACGCATCACCGCATCCTGAGCGACCGAGCGCCAATACTGATCGCGCTGCAGGTAGTCACGCGGTTCAGCGGCGCTCGCGCCAGACCACAGGTAGACGAGGCGATCGTCTGCAACGCCCAGCTCGCGCGCCTTTTCCAGCGTCGTCAGCAACACCGCCGCGCCCTGGTTGACCAGCGGGTTGGCGACCATGTGCTTCGTGTACGGCCAGGCAATCAGACGATTGTCCGGCGTCGGCGTGATGATCTCCTCGGGCGAGTAACGTTTGGTCAGCCATGCGTACGGATTCCCGGCGGCGACCTCTGAGTAGCGAGACCACAGTTCACCGGATTCGCACAGCGCTTCACCCTGCGTTTGCCCCCATGCCGCTTGCGCCGCGTTCTCATAAAGCGGATAGATCTGTACGGGCTGGACCATGCCATGTCGTACCGCGAGCGGATGGCACATGTCCTTGCCGCGAAGCAACTTCGCATTCGGATCGCGCGCTGACCAGGGCGGCTCCACACCGCTTTTTGCAGCAGCGGCGGCGCTGTAGTTCGCCTCGGCGCCGACAATGGCGGCGATCACACTGTCGCCGTTCGCGATTCGCAAAGCGGCCTCATGAATGAAGCGCACCGGACTTTCTCCGCCGGCCGCGCCGTAAGTCGTCCGCGTTGGCTGGATGTCCAGTCGTTCGCTCAGCAATGCGCAGGCGTCCGCGTACGGCCACGAATACTCAGCGACGATGTCCAGCGAGTCCACGCTGGCGATCAAGGCGGCGGCGGAAGATGTCGATGCGTCCGCTGCAGCACGGCGCAACGCCTCCGTCATCAACGCAATCGGTTCGAGCGCCTGCTTGGGATCGCGCAGCTTCTCGGTGATTTCACCGATGCCGACGATGACGGGCAGGCGACTGGCGGGCAGGGTGGGCATGCTCAGGCTGGATGTGAGCTCGACGATTGCTTCACGTGTCGTGAGGTCCTGATCATCGGCTGAAGCGTACCGCAATGTGCGACTGCCTGTTGCAAGCGCGCATCCGCGGAGTCGGGTTGAAACCCGATCTGCGCGCCGAGTTGCGGCTCCGGGATGTCAGGCGTGACCGCGATCGCGCAAGATAGCGGTATGCCCAGCAACTTCCCGCCCACGACCTGCAACCTGCAACATTCCTCCGGTGGACGAGCGCCGTGACGGTGGAGCGCATCGTCATCGCGGGCGCGGGTCAGGCGGGATTGCAGTGCGCCGTGTCTCTGCGGCAGGCGGGATTCGAGGGACGCATCTCACTGATCGGCGCCGAGTCCTCGCCGCCTTATCAGCGACCGCCATTGTCGAAGGATTTTCTGAAGGGCGCGCTTGCGGTCGAACGACTGTATTTCAGGACCGCGCAGTTCTACGTGGATCAACGCATCGAGCTTGCGACGGGCGTGCGCGTCGCCGAAATCGAGCGCCAGCGCAGAACCGTGCGGCTGTCGGACGGCGTTTGTCTGGAGTACGACGCACTGGTGATCGCGGTCGGCAGTCGACCGCGCAAATTTGATCTGCGCGCCGCCGACCTTCCCGGCGTCTTCGAAATGCGCACCATCGATGATGTCGAGCGACTGCGGCCGCACATGCGTCCGGGCGCACGCATGGTCATCGTAGGCGGCGGCTACATCGGTCTGGAGGTTGCCGCTGTCGCACGCCAGCTCGGACTCGAGGTCGTCCTGCTGGAATCTGCTCCTCAAATCCTCGGCCGCGTGACCGGACCTGAAGTCGCGAGCTTCTATGCGGCCGCGCACCGTGAAGCCGGCGTGGATCTGCGCGTGGCCGTTCAGCTCGAAGCGTTCGAGGGCGGCGATCGCGTGAGCGCCGTACGTCTCGCCGACGGCGAGCGTATCGAATGCGATCTGGTGTTGGTCGGGGTCGGCGCGACTCCCAATCAGGAGATCGCAGCGGCCGCTGGACTGCAGTGTTGCAACGGGATTCGTGTGGGGGCCGATGCGCGCACCAGCGATCCCGCGGTATTCGCCATCGGCGACTGCGCTTATCGACCGATCGCATGCACCGGCGGCGAAGGACGGCTCGAATCCGTTCACAACGCGATCGAAGGCGGCAAGATCGCCGCCGCCGCAATACTCGGACGCGGGCTTGCGCCGCAGGAGACGCCGTGGTTCTGGTCAGATCAGTACGATCTCAAGCTGCAAACCGCGGGCATCTGCATCGGCGCCGACGTGCGAGTGATGCGTTTGAAAACTGCGCGCTCTTTCGCCGTCTTCTATCTCAGATCCGGGGTGGTCACAGCGGTGGACGCCGTGAATGCGGCGCCCGAGTTCATGATTGGACGTAAACTCGTCGGCGTCGCGGCGCGCGTGGACCCAGCGATGTTGTCCGACCCCTCCGTCTCCATGAAAGACATCGCACCGGCTCAACTGGGTTGAAGCGCGGCGAGGATCGATAGCGTGGGACGCGAAACGGACAAACCCCGGAGAATACGGGGTTTATTGAACACGCTGATACGTGATGATACGAAGTGGGAAGACCACCTGGTGCCCAGGAGAGGACTCGAACCTCCAAGGATCGCTCCACTGGTACCTGAAACCAGCGCGTCTACCAATTCCGCCACCTGGGCAAGGAAGGGGAATGCGGAAACCTCAGCCCCCGCACGAGGCGCGCAATGTACCGACGGCGTCTGGGGGTGTCAATTCGCCGGAACCAATCAATGCACACGAAGAAAAAACGTTCAAAACAAAGCAAATCCGCGCCGCCGAAAGGCCTGCGCCCCCCGCGGGCCGCGCAGGCCGCGTCACCCATTACGGACGCTCTGCGTGAGGCCGGACGGCCGCTCACCCTCGAGGAACTCTCCGAGCGACTGGGGCGAACCGGCGCTGCATCGCTCCGTACGCTGACGAGCGAACTGGAGGATCTGCAGCACGCAGGCGAGATCCTGCGCAATCGGCGCGACGAGATTTGTCTGCGTGAACGCCTGTCCGTCATCGTCGGCACGGTCAGCGGTCACAAGGATGGGTACGGCTTCCTGCACCCCGATGATCGCTCCGAGCCGATCTTTCTGTCGCATCGCCAGATGCTCGAAACCATGCATGGCGATCGCGTCGCGGTGCGCGTCAGCGGCAAGGATCAACGCGGTCGACCCGAAGGCGCGATCGTCGAGGTCATCGAACGAAACACGCGTGAAATCGTCGGGCGGCTGTATGACGAATCGGGGATCTGCTTCGTCGTGCCTGACAATCGGCGCATCGGTCATCGGGTGCTGGTGCCTCGCGAGCGACTCGGTGGGGCGACTGCCGGTCAGGTGGTGCTGGTCAAGCTGATCGAGCAACCGACTCGCACCGCGCAACCGCTCGGTCACGTCACACGCGTGCTTGGCGAGCACGCCGCGCCCGGCATGGAAACGGATATAGCCATTCACTCGCACGGCCTGCCGTTCGAGTTTCCGCCGGAAGCCGTGGCGGAAGCCGAAGCGTTCGGCCACGCCGTAAGCGCCGCGGCGAAACGGGGCCGCGAGGACTTGCGCGAATTGCCGCTGGTCACGATCGACGGCGAGGACGCGCGTGACTTCGATGACGCCGTGTACTGCGAAGAGACGCGCGGCAGCTGGCGGCTCATCGTCGCCATCGCCGATGTTTCCTCCTATGTCGAGCCTGACTCAGCTCTCGATCGCGAAGCACAGCATCGCGGCACGTCGGTGTACTTCCCCAATCGCGTGCTGCCGATGCTTCCCGAAGCCCTGTCGAATGGACTGTGTTCGCTCAACCCGCAGGTCGATCGATTGTGTCTCGCGTGCGAAATGCGCATAACGCCAGACGGCAAGGTGACTCGCTCCCGCTTCTTTGAGGGCGTGATGCGCTCCGCCGCGCGGCTCACCTATACGAAGGTCGCGGCCTATCTTGCGAATCCCTCGGCAGGTCATGAGGCTGAAGTGAAAGCCCTGGGCTCTCAGCTCGAGCAGCTGCAGGGAGTATTCAAGGCGCTGCATCGCGCGCGTACGCAGCGCGGCGCGCTCGACTTCGATGCGCCGGAGCTGAAGGTTCGCTTCGACGCCAACGGCAAGATCGCCGCACTCGTCGAATACACGCGCAATGACGCGCATCGGCTCATCGAGGAATGCATGATCGCCGCCAACGTCCAGGCGGCGCGCTTCCTCAAGAAACACCGCATCCCGACGTTGTACCGTGTGCACGGTCAGCCGGAGGCGGATCGGCTCGAGACCCTGCGTCAATTCCTGCAGGGCTTCGGCATTCATCTGCCGACCGGTCGCGATCTTGAATCGAAGGATCTGAGCGAGGTGCTGCAACGCGCGCTCGGCAACGAAGAGGCGCACCTGATTCAGACGGTGGTCGTGCGTTCGATGCCGCAGGCGGTGTACCAGCCCGAGAATATCGGGCACTTCGGCCTGGCGTTGCCGGAATACGCACACTTCACTTCGCCGATACGGCGCTATCCCGATCTGCTCGTTCATCGCGGCATCCGACATGTGGTGCGCGGCGGCGATGTGGAGTCATCGGGCTGGACCATGGGCGGCATGTCGGCGTTGGGGCAGCAGTGTTCTTTCAACGAGCGGCGCGCGGATGATGCTACGCGCGATGCAATGTCCTGGCTCAAGTGTGAATACATGAGCGACAAGCTCGGCGAGGAGTTCGATGCGTTGGTCACCGGCGTCGTCGACTTCGGACTGTTCGTTCAGGTCAAAGGCATCCAGGTCGACGGCCTGGTGCACGTCAGCGCGCTCGGCGCGGATTACTTTTCCCGCGATCGATCCGGCTTCCGCATGGTCGGATCGCGCGGCGGACGTACGTTCCGGCTGGGGGACCATCTGCGAGTGCGGCTCATCAATGTGATCATCGATGAGCGCAAGATCGATTTTGAACTCGCTGAAACGCGTCAGGGCGCTGGCGCAGTGCGTGGGCCCTGGGCGCGACGCAAAGGCCGGCGATGAGTGAGGAAGCGCTCATCTTTGGACAGCACGCGGTTCGAACCTTGTTGCAGCAGCGCCCGGAGCGCGCATCACTGCTGATCCTGCAGAAGGGCCGCGACGATGGGCGAGCGACCGAGCTCATGCAGCTTGCACAAGCCGTTGGCGTCCGAACCGAATGGCGGGAAGTACGCGAGCTGGATCGACTCGTCGCGAACGAACGTCATCAGGGCGCGTGTCTGCAAATTCGACCCGCCGCCGCGTTGGGAGAGGGTGCGCTCGATGACATGCTGGAGAAGACGACAGCGGCGCCGCCCTTGCTGCTCGTGCTGGACGGCGTACAGGATCCACACAATCTCGGCGCCTGCCTGCGGACCGCAGATGCGGCAGGTGCAACCGCAGTTATTGTTCCGAGAGACCGCGCGGCCGGCCTGTCGCCGACCGTGAGAAAGGTCGCCTCCGGCGCGGCTGAAACGATGCCGTTGATTCAGGTCGTAAACCTCGCCCGGACGCTGCGCTGGCTGAAAGAGCGCGAGATCTGGGTGGTCGGAACCGATGATCAGGCGCCCACGTCGGTATACGGCGCGAAACTGACGGGTCCACTGGCCTGCGTTCTGGGCGCTGAAGGGGCCGGGCTACGCCGCCTGACTCGCGAATGCTGCGACGTGCTCGTCAGCATCCCCATGAGGGGCGTAGTGGAAAGCCTGAATGTGTCGGTCGCAACGGGAGTCCTGCTGTTTGAGGCGATTCGCCAGAGAAGCGGTTAGTGGTTAGCGGTTGGCGGTTAGTCAGAAGCGCTGCCGCGCCGTCTGGAAGGCGAGCAGTGCTCGCTCCGCCTAACCGCCAACCGCCAACCGCTTCTTCCCAGTAGTCTCTTCTTCCATTACCATGCGCGCCCCCGTTGCGGGCCCTCCGCAATGGTTACACCCACTCCTTGCCTCACTGCGGTTTCTCGGACCTCAGGCGGCATCTCCACAAGGAGCAGCAATGCGACACTACGAGATCGTTTTTCTGGTGCATCCCGACCAGAGTGAACAGGTTCCAGCCATGCTGGAGCGCTACAAGGGCATGATCGCGGCCGGCAATGGCTTCGTGCACCGCCTGGAAGACTGGGGCCGGCGTCAGTTGACGTTCCCGATCGCCAAAGTCCACAAGGCCCACTACGTGCTCATGAATATCGAGTGCGACAGCAAGACGCTGAACGAGCTGACGGGCGGATTCCGTTTCAGCGATGCAGTGCTGCGGCATCTGGTGATCAAGATGGACGCCGCCGTCACCGAACCCTCGCCAATGGCGAAGGGCGACGACGAGACACGCGATGCGCGCTTCGCCGATGACGGCGATGACGACTCCGCCGCAGCCTGATCACGTTCACGTCCAAGAGGTTTCGTCATGGCCCGTTTTTTCCGTCGCCGCAAGTTCTGCCGCTTCACCGCCGAAGGCATCGAGCAGATCGATTACAAGGACCTCGGCATCCTGAAAAGCTACATCACCGAGACCGGCAAGATCGTTCCGAGCCGCATCACGGGAACGAAGTCGCACTATCAGCGCCAGCTCGCGGTCGCGGTCAAGCGCGCTCGCTATCTCGCGCTGCTGCCGTACACAGATCAGCACTGAGTCGCCCTTTCGAGGTCCGTCCTGCGCGCTGCGCAGGATGGGCGTGATATGCACCGAGTTATCGCCGCCTGGCTGACTGAGCGACCGTGGCGCGCCGCGGTTGCGAGCGCCGCGTGCGGCGCGCTCTCGCCGCAGATGATGCTGCCGTTCGCGGTCCTCGCCGGCGCGATTCCAGGGCTGATTGCGCTGCGCTTCGATGCAAAGGCCGCGCTCGGCGTCGCCGCCGTTGGAGCAATCGCGGCGGTATCGGTTGTGTTGTCCGTGGCGGAACCGACTGGCTGGCTGTTCGCGGCTATTGGCCTGCTGTTCCTGAGCCCGGTGCTGCTTGCGCTCCTGCTTCGCAACAGCGGGTCGATGAACCTGTGTTTTCAGGTCGCGGTGCTCGGCGCCGCGGCGGTGCTGATCGCAGTACATCTCGTTCTGCCGGATCCAATCGCCGTCTGGACTCAATTGCTGCACCAGGTTCTGGACTCCATGGCGTCGGCCGGCATACGGCTCGAGGGCGATCAGGATGAGATCGTGGCAGTCTGGGCGAGGACGATGTGGGGCGCATTGACGGCGCTTGCGCTGGCGACGGTGTTCGGCGGCGTGTTGCTCGGACGATGGTGGTTGTCGCTGCTGCAGGCGCCCGGCGAGTTCGGCGTCGAGTATCGCGATCTGCGCCTGGGTCTGACGCTCGGTGTGGTGATTACGGTGCTATTCGTACTGGCCATGCTCACCGAATCGTCGCTGATGGCTTCCCTTGCCTGGGTGGCGTTTACTGCACTCGCCTTCCAGGGCTTGGCCGCCGCGCACCGGTCCAAAGCGCGGGGGCGGCTGAATCGGGGCTGGCTGGCCGCCATTTATGTGCTGCTGGTCGTCCCCCTGTCGATGTCGGTTACGGTTTTTGTCCTCGCGGTCTGGGGTTTCGCGGATAATTGGCTGCGGCCTCGGGCTCAACCCGGTGTTAGTCCGTAGTCGGTAGTCCTTGGATCGGGCAGAGAGCGTGCCTCTCTGGCCAAGGACTGGCGATTACGGACTTCATGTCTTACTCATAGGTGTGTCTCATGGAAATCATTCTTCTGCAGAAGGTCGCCAATCTGGGCAGCATCGGCGATCGCGTGAAAGTGAAATCGGGCTATGGCCGCAACTTCCTCCTGCCGCAGGGTAAAGGCACGCTCGCGACTGCAGACAACATCGCCAAGTTCGAAGCGCGTCGCGCCGAACTGGAGAAAGCTGCAGGTGAGGAACTCGGCGGCGCGCGGGCGCGCGCCGGCAAGCTGGAAGGTTTCAAGCTGACGTTGACGGCGAAGGCCGGCGGCGAAGGCAAACTCTTCGGCTCGGTAAGCACCTCCGACATCGCCGAGGCGTGCCAGAAGGCGGGACACAGCATCGAGCGTTCCGAAGTGCGGCTGCCTCACGGTCCGATCCGTCAGACCGGCGAGCACGTCGTACAGCTGCACCTGCATACGGACGTCACCGTGGATCTGCCGGTCGTAATCGTCGCGGAAGAGTAGACCTCTGGAATATCAGTCCGCAGAGACGGGCATGCCTGAAACCGAATCCAGGGTTTCGATCGTGGGCTCGCGTCGAGCCCGCGATAAGGCGGCGATTGACGACATTCGGGTGCCGCCGCATTCCGTAGAAGCGGAACAAGCGGTCCTCGGCGCCCTGATGCTCGACAATCGCACCTGGGACGCGATTGCCGATCGGATCCTCGCGACCGACTTCTACCGTCGCGACCACCAACTCATCTTCGAGGCCATCTCCGAGCTCGCCGGCAAGGGTGAGCCTTCGGACGCGGTCACGCTGTCCGAATGTCTCGAGCGCAAAGGGCTGTCCGACCAGACCGGCGGCCTGGTGTATCTGGCGGGCCTCGTGCGCGACACGCCGAGCGCCGCCAATGTCCGTGCGTACGCCGACGCAGTGCGCGAACGTTCGACGCTGCGCCAACTCATTCACGTCGGCGGCGAGATCGCCGCCAGCGCCTACGATCCCGAAGGCAGAGTTGCAGGCGACATCGTCGATGAAGCCGAGCGGCGTGTCTTCGAAATCGCCGAGAGCCGCAACAAGACCGGATCGGGGTTCGTGGCCCTCAAGGACGAACTCGGCAAGGTCATCGATCGGCTCGATATCCTGCACCAGAACAGCGGCAGCCTGACCGGCGTCAGCACCGGGTTCAACAAGCTGGATGAGATGACGGCGGGGCTGCAGAAAGGCGATCTCATCGTCATAGCGGGCCGGCCTTCGATGGGTAAGACGACGTTCGCACTGAATATCGCGGAGAACGCCGCGTTTGGTCCGGCGCGGGCCAAGGTCGGCGTCTTCAGTATGGAAATGTCGCGAGAGCAGCTCGCCTTCCGCATGATTTCCTCGCTCGGACGCGTCGATCAGGGGCACCTGCGAACCGGCATGTTCGGCGACGAGGAATGGTCGCGCATCAATGGCGCGATCAATCTGATGAAAGGCTCGTCGATCTACATCGACGACACAGGCGCCCTGACGCCGACCGAAGTACGCGCGCGAGCACGCCGACTGAAGCGCGAGCATGGTCTGGATCTGATAGTGCTCGATTATCTGCAGCTCATGCAGGTTGCGGGGACGAAGGAGAACCGGGCCACCGAAATCTCGGAGATCTCCCGCTCACTGAAGGCGCTGGCCAAGGAGCTGGCAATCCCGGTCATTGCGCTATCGCAGCTCAATCGCAGCGTCGAGCAGAGAACTGACAAGAAGCCCGTAATGTCCGATCTGCGCGAGTCCGGCGCGATCGAGCAGGACGCTGACATCATCATGATGATCTACCGCGATGAGGTCTACGATCCGCATACGACGCGCAAGGGCATCGCCGACATCATCATCGCCAAGCAGCGCAATGGCCCAATCGGCGACGTGCAGCTCACCTTCCTGGGCAAGTACACGAAGTTCGAGAACTTCACGCCCGAACACGCGTACGGCGATGGTCCGTTCGGTTAAACGCGCGCTGCCGATCGCGAGAGATCTCGCGTGAACTTTCCTCAGGCGACGATCGATTGCGCGGCGTTACGCAACAACCTGGCGGTCGTGCGACGTTTCGCGCCGCGTTCGCGCGTGATGGCCGCCGTCAAGGCGAACGCCTATGGGCACGGACTCATCCCGGCGGCGCGTGCACTCGCAAGCGCCGATGCGTTCGGGCTTGCCCGGATCAATGAAGCGCTCATCCTGCGCACCGCAGGGATCACCCATCCGCTCGTATTGCTGGAAGGTGTGGCGACTGCCGAGGACCTCGCGGCAGCGGCCGCAAATCGGCTCGAAATCGTCGTTCACTCGTTCGAACAGATCGCGATGCTGGAAGAGTTTGATGGGGTGCATCGATTTGCGGTGTGGCTGAAGCTCGATTCCGGGATGCATCGCCTGGGACTCGCGCCTCGGGATTTCGTCCCGGCGAATGCTCGTCTGAACCGCTGCAGGGCCGTCGAGTCCGTGCGCTTGATGACGCATCTCGCCGCCGCCGAGGCTCTGGACAGTTCCTACACTCGACAGCAGCTCGATTTGTTCAATGCTGCAACTGAGGGTCTCGACGCAGAGCGCAGCATTGCGAACTCGGCAGGTCTCATCGCGTGGCCCGAAACACGCGTTGATTGGGTAAGACCTGGCCTCATGCTCTATGGAATGTCGCCGATGCGAGAGACCAGCGCTGAGCAGCTGGGACTTCGAGCAGCGATGACGCTTTCGACGCGGCTCATCGCCCTGGGCGAAGTGAAAGAGGGCGAGGTGGTGGGCTACGGCGGCGTCTGGCGCGCAGCGCGCGATTCCAGGATCGGCATTGCCGCAATTGGCTACGGCGATGGTTACCCGCGCGGCATGCACGCCGGCGCGCCGATATTGGTGAACGGACAGGAAGTCACGCTCGCAGGACGCGTTTCAATGGATATGACCGCGATCGACCTGACCGATCTTCCTCACGCGAAAGTCGGCGATGAAGTCACTCTTTGGGGAGAACATCTGCCAGCCGAACGCGTCGCGCGCTACGCGGACACGCTCGGCTACGAGCTGGTGTGTCGCGTGACAGAGCGAGTGCGTGTGGAGTGGAAGTGAGTGAGTCGTGAGTGGTGAATCGTGAGTCGCAGGAAGTTCGTTGACGACTCACTACTCACG
>JBOHZJ010000372.1:0-10464 GCA_050738395.1 Steroidobacter sp. | reverse complement strand
GGTACATCCCCACCGTCGCCAGCGTCTCCGGTCGCTGCCGCAGCGACGCAGCGTATTTCACGCGGTGGCTTCCTTCGCAGGCCGCACGCTGTGAGCGGTGTACTTTCGAATCGACAGGTCCACCTGCGGATGGGGCTTCTCACCTCTCGCCGCGCTGAAGTAACGCTCGCTGACCGCGGCCAGCAACTGCGTTCTGCCCGTGCACTCGTGCTCGTCCACCGACAGCACCGGAACCAGCCCGACGAGCGTTCCGGCGATCGCGATTTCATCCGCGACGTACAGCTCCGTGCGATCGATCGGCCTGCGCTCGAACGGAATATCCATCTCCGTCGCGAGCGCCTCGACAATGTCCACAGTGATGCTCTCGAGCGCTCCCTCACTCGTCGGCGGAGTGATGAACTTGCCGTCGCGCGCCAGTAGTACGCACGCCGTGCCGGCTTCGGCCACTCTGTCCTGATTGTTGAGCAGGAACATTTCGGAGTAGCCGCGGGAGCGGCCTTCGATCCGGGCGAGCCGCGCGACCTGATAGTTCGTGCCGGTCTTGATCCTCGCGGGGAGCATCACGTCGGTCGCCCGCCGCCATGTGCTGACGCCGGTGCGTATCGCCTTGGGCGCGGCTTTCGGGGTGAGAAACGCCGTCAGGAACAGGTCCGATTCCTGCTCCTCTCCCCACAGACCGCCGGTGATATAGAGCGTGGCGCGCACCCAGATGTCCTGTTCCGGCACGCACAGCGGCTCGATAATCGAATGCAGCGCCTCGTCGAACTGGTCCAGGGTCATGTCGAAGGGAATGTGCAGCAGTTTCGCGGAGCGCTTGAGTCGCTCGTGGTGACGCGCAACGGCCAGGATTCCCATGGAGCCGTCGGGCTGCCAATAAGCCTTCAGCCCTTCGAATACGTTGATCCCGCGATACGTCCCCTCGCATCCGACGTGAATGACGGCCTCGTCCCAGGAACGCACCGCTCCGCGGTACCAGGCGTACTTCGGCTTCTGCAATTGCACCATGTCTGCTCTCTCTCTCTCTCAGTCCTGGCGACTACGCGGACACTTGCGCCGCCGTAGTCCCCATCATGTCCGCACATTCCGACTGTCCGGCGCCGCTGAGGCCGATGCCCGCATACCGCGCCACCTTCGATTTGTCGATGAAACGCCTGCCATCGACCAGGAGCGGATTGGCGCCCATTCGATCGAACAATTCAGGAACGCGCCGATACTCCGGCCAGCTCGTCGCCAGCAACACAGCCTCGGCGTCGATGAGCGCCGCGGTGAGATCGGTCGTGAAGCGAATCGCGTGAACCGCGACGCCTTGCGCAGCCAGCGCCGCTGCCGCGTTGCCCAGCGCAATCGGATCGTGGCAAACGAGCTGCGCTCCGGCAGCCAGCAGTTCGGCGGCGATCCTGAGCGCAGGTGATTCGCGCACGTCGTCCGTCCCGGGCTTGAACGCCATCCCGAGTAAAACAATGCGCCGTCCGGCGATCGAGCCCAGCTCGCGCCGCAGCAGCTCGACCACGTGCGCAGGCTGTGACTCGTTCAGCCGCATCACCGCTTCCAGCAGCTCCGACCGTAACCCCATCCTCGCGCTATCGGCGATCAGCGCCCGCACGTCCTTGGGAAAACAGCTTCCGCCGAAACCGCAGCCGGGCCATAGGAAACTCGTCGCGGACACCTGGCGCAGTTCGCCGGAGGCGTCGCGATTGCGCAGATGTTTCATCAGGTGCACACCCTTGAGGACGTCCGCGATGTCCAGATCGCCGGCCGCTTCGCAGTAGCGCGCCATCTCGTTGGAGAACGAGATGAGCGTGGCGAGCAGCGAATTCGAGGCGTACTTGATCATTTCGGCAGTGCGCGCGGTTGTCCGCACGAACGGTGCAGCGGCGAAATGCGCGTACAGGTTCGCGAGCAGCGCCGTGCTGCGCTCGTCGACTCCGCCGACTACGATGCGATCCGGCTCCATGAAGTCACGCACGGCAACGCCCTCGGCCAGGAACTCGGGATTCATTCCCAGCCCGAAATGCACGCCGGCCTGCTTTCCCGAGGCTTGCTCGAGCACCTGTCGCACGGGCCCATCGGTCGTGCCGGGCGCCACAGTGCTCTTCACCGCGACGACGCAGTAGCTCGAACGATGGCGCAGCAGCGCCCCGATCTCCCCCGCCGCCGCGAGCACATAGCTGATATCGATCCGGGCGCCGTCGAACGGCGTGCCGACGCAAATGAGCGCGACGTCAGCCTGCGCGAAGGCGGCGGCAAGATCCGTCGTCGCCGAGAGTCGCTGGCCCATATTGCGAGTCAGGATGGCATCGAGCCCGTCTTCGAAAATCGGCGACTCGCCGCGATTGATGGCGGCAACTTTGTCTGCATCGCGATCCACGCAGACGACATCGTGGCCGATGTCGGCAAGGCATGCGCCCGAGACGAGCCCGACGTATCCCGTCCCGACCACGCAAACGCGCATTACGCGGCCTCCCCTTCGCGGTTGTAGTAGTACCAGGTGAGCGCGCGGCGCACGCCGTCGTCGACGGAGATTTGCGGCTCGTATCCGAGCTCGCGCCTGGCCTTGTCGATGTTCGGGCAGCGCCGGTTCGGATTGTCCGTGAGATACGCCGACTCGACGCTGGACTGATGTACGACCCGGCCGCGATAGCCCCAGAGCTCTTTCGCGTTCTCCACCACCTGCTCCGCAAGCTGGCGCATGGATATTTCCGGACGTTCGATGCCAATGTTGTACGGCTCGCCCGGCCGGCCGCGCGTCAACACTTTCAGGTAGCCAACGATGGCGTCCGCCACGTAGCAAAAGGTTCTGGTCGGCGAACCGTCCGAGCGCATGACGATGTCGGCGCCGTTAAGTGCATCACGCGCGAAATCCGCCAGCACGCGACCGTCCGCCAGCTTCAGCCCCGGGCCGTAGTTGTTGAAAGGGCGCGCCATGGCGACGCGCACGCCGAGCTCCTGTGCGAACGTCACGCACAGCGTCTCGCCCAATCGCTTGGATTCGTCGTAGCAGGCGCGCGGACCGGTGCAGGACACCAGGCCGCGAAACTCTTCGCGCGTGGGAATTTCGGTCGCCGGTGGATCGCCGTAGATTTCGCTCGTCGAGAAGAAGAGCAGGCCCCGAACGCTTTGCTCGGCTGAAGACTGGCGCGCAGCCGCGTAGTCGAGCATGCGCCTGAGGCCGTTGACGTTCGCGTCGATGGTCTGCAGCGGATGCTTGCGGTAGTAGGTCGGTGACGCGATCGAGGCGGCGTGAACGATGTAGTCGGCGGGCTCCAGCTCCACCGGGATCGGCGCTGTGACATCGTGCGCGCGCGTGCGGATCTCCGGGTCATTCAATCGATCGAGCCAGCGCGGCACACCCCTGATGAAGCTGTCCAGCACCGTCATACGCACGCGCATGGCTGGCTCGTGAGTCTGATTCCATCTCGCCAGCGCATGACACAGCGAATACCCCAGAAACCCCGCGCCGCCGGTGAACCATACATGGCGCCCGGCAAGCTCACGCAGCTCGCCGTGCGCCTTCTGCAGCACGTAGTCCAGATCTGTGCCAAGCAACTCTTCGAGGCTGAGCATGGCGTCAGTCCAGAAGCTGTACTTTAGGTATCGGCACGATGAACCTGCCGCCCCACTCGCGTACATAAGCGAGCTGCCGGACGATCTCATCCTTGAGGTTCCAGGGCATGATCAGGATGTAGTCCGGTCGGGTCTGCGAGATCTTCTCGGGCGCATGGATGGGAATGCGCGTCCCCGGCGTGTACCTGCCCTGCTTGTAGGGATTGCGATCGACCATGTACTCCAGGAAGTCCGTGCGGATGCCGCAATAGTTGAGCAGGGTGTTCCCCTTGCCGGGCACGCCGTATCCGACGATGCGTTTGCCGCCGTTGCGCAAGTCAACGAGGCGCTCGAGCAGGTCACGCTTGGTCTGCTCCACTTTAGCCGTGAATTTCGAGTACGAGGCGAGATCCGTAATTCCGAAAGCCCGTTCGCGCTCACGCATGCTCGCGACTCGATGCGTAGCGATGTGCTTGTCGCACTGTGCACGCGCGGCATACATGCGCAGCGATCCGCCGTGTGTATCAACCTCCTCCACGTCGAACACGCGCAACCCCTGACTGGCGAAGACGCGCTCCGCGGTGAAGAACGAGAAATACGAAAAGTGCTCGTGATAAATGGTGTCGAACAGGTTGTCTTCGATGAGCCGCACGAGATGCGGAAACTCTACCGTTACGACGCCATCGTCCTTGAGGAGATTGCGCAGCCCCGCCACGAAATCGTTCAGCGCGGGCGTATGAGCCAGAACATTGTTGGCGACGACCAGATCCGCGGCTCCATGCTGCTGGCAAATCGCCTCGGCGGCGGCGGAACCGACGAATTCGGTCACCGTTGGCACTCCCTTGCGACGCGCCTCGGCCGCGACGTTCAACGCCGGCTCTATTCCAAGCACCGGAATGGATCGGGCGACGAAATGCTGCAGCAGATAGCCGTCATTGCTTGCCGCCTCGATGACGCGGCTGGCGGGCGTCAAGCCGAACCGCTCGATGGCGGTCTCGGCGTAGGCGCGCGCGTGCGCCACAAAACTGTCCGAGAAAGAAGAAAAGTACGAATACTCGGAGAAGATCTCTCCGGGAGAAACGAACTCGCCCAACTGGACGAGAAAGCAGGCGCCGCAGACGCGCACATGCAGTGGGTAGAAGCTCTCGCCTCGCTGCATCGAATCGTGGTCCAGCAGCGTATTGCACAGCGGCGATGACCCCAGATCCACCAGGGTCTGGGTGAGCGTCGCATCGCAATGCCTGCACTGCGAATTCCGGCCGGTTTCGGAGCTGATGTGATCCATCTGGTGATTCGTATTTCCGCGCAGGCGCCTCTCGGCTCAACGCTCGATTGGTTGAGGGTGACCCGGAATGTACTGCTGCTGCAGATCGTCCCTGATATGCGAAAGGTCGACGCCGCGCAGATAGTCATTGATCGCCGAACCCGTGCACTTCGAATCGACATTGCGCGCTCCGCGCCGCGCTGCGAGATCGCTCTCGTGAACGACTCTAAAGTCGATGCTGTACCGAGTCACGCCGGTCGTGTTCGGAATGGTCGAATGCATCTGCGCGGCCGAGAACAACAGCATCCCGCCAGGCGGCGTCAGGACGACGTTCCGCGGCTCCAGATCGATCGCTTCCTGGGCGTGCGGCTGCTTGCGCAGGTCGACGCCGACGTGCTGAGCTGCGTTGAATCTCGAGTTTGCATTCCAGTCCTGATAGTTGAAGGTTTCGGAGTCGTTGAACACGCTGCGGTTCCAGCATCGCTGATGGAACGCCATGGCGTTGGCTTCCTCGACCTCGAAGAGCGGCAGCCACCAGTTGATCTGGCACATCGGAGCCGAATACCAGGTGTCCCGATGAGGATGGAAGGCGTAGGCAATGCCGCTCGTGAGATAAGCATCGCTGGTGGCGCTACGCATGCGCGGTACATCGAAGTACGTGAGCCCAAGGTCGCAACCGATGTGTTCCAGCATCTTCGGGATGATGCGCTTGCAGTCCGGGTGATGTATGAAGCGCGGTTTGACCTGGGCCAGGATCGCAGCGAACTCCTTCACATCCAGCTCGTGCTGCGCAAGCCGCGGATCGCGCCCCGAGAATCCTTCGCTCAACAGTTCGCGGGCGATCTCGCACAGCGCGAACGAATGCTCGTTCGGCGAATAGACATACAGACTTCCTTCGAATATTTCGCGCCGCCGGGTGTCGTCGTCGACTTTGCGGTCAAAGTAGATTGCAGTCATACCACGCCTCGTGTGTTCCGCCGACGTCGCTCAACATGGGGCCAGCAACTGCGCGTCCTGCAGTCGCTCAGCCGCCCGGTGCAGAACGTCGAGCTGCAATCCGGACAGGTCGCTGATATCGAGAGTAGAGCGTGAGCCATCGGAGTAGCTCAGCATCCAGAGCAACGCCATCTGCGCGCTCTTCTTGTCGCTCTCGCCGCCGATCGAATCGTACAGGCCGCGACGACCCAGCTGGGGCTCGCATTTTGGCGAGAGATTCCTGTACGTCCGGACGCACTGAAGATTGCGAACCGTCTCGGCGCACAGCTCGAGCGCTTCTGCGAGCGACTGCGCAGAGATGAACTCGAGATTGTCGGCCGAGGTGTGATACTGCGGATAGCGGCCGAACGGCGTGCGCATCAGGCAGCCGACCGGCAGATTGAGGCCAGGAGAGCAGAACTGCCTTTCGTCATACCCATACGGGCTGAACGGTTCGATCCGATGCTGGCTTCCAAGCTGCGCGAGCGTGTGTTCGATAACCCGATCAATGATCGAATTGTCTGCTCGACTTCTCTTATATGTGAAGCCGCCGCGGTCGCCGACGCCGCTGATGACGAGCCCTGCCGCGATTCTCGCCAACCGCTCCTCATTCTGCGCCAGCCACGTAATGGCGCCGATCGTGCTGGGAGCGAAGACGAAGCGATGCGTATACGTCGGTCGGGGCCGCTGCTCCGCAAGCTGCTTTGCGAGAAACGTCGCGACCGCGATGCCGGACAGGTTGTCGTTGGCCAGCGAGGGGTGGCACACGTGCGTCCAGATCAGGACTTCCTGATCGAGCTCGCCCGGAACCACGTACTCGCCGTACGTCAGGGATCCCGGCTCGATCCGCGACTCGATCACGACGTCGTACAGACCGGGCCTCATCTGCTGGCGCTGTGCATGCGTCAGACAGAAGCCCCAGGCTCTCTCGTAGTAGCTCGTGCGGTACGGGATCCACTCCGGGTGCTCCGGAAGCGAATGCAGATGCTTCTGCAGTTCATCGAGCGTCAGTCGGGCCCGCATGGGCTCGCTGTAGCTCACGAGGTGCAGCGAATGGTCGCGCAAATCGACGACTCGCTCGCCGTGCTCGTTTGCAATGTAGGCGTCGTCCACATTCCATTCGCAGGGAACGGTCCAGTCGAAGACCGCGACGCCGGTGGGAACCTCCAGCATTTGCAGCGGCAGATATTCCTGCAGCGCGCGCAGCGTCTTTCTGACGCCATTTCCCGTGATGCTCCGCAAGACCGGATAGAGCTGCGCGCACAGCGCATGCATCTCCGCGCCGACTCCGGCTGATGCTTGTTGCACACTCATTGGCGATGTCCGGGCGTTACCAGCATTTCCATGGCGCCTTTCCGGAGTCCCACAGCGATTGCAGAACATGTTTGTCCCGCAGCGTGTCCATCGGCAACCAGAAGCTCTCGTGACGATAGGCCGCCAGTTCCCCCGCTTCGGCCAGCGATTGCAGCGGCTGTTGTTCCCAGACCGTGTCGTCGCCGTCGATGTACTCCGCGACGCTGGGCTCGAGCACGAAGTAGCCGCCGTTGACCCAGGCGCCGTCGCCCTTGGGTTTCTCGCGGAAAGACTCGATGAACGTGTCGTCCGAGCCCATCGTGAACGCGCCGTACCGACCGTCGGGCTGCACCGCCGTCATGGTCGCCTTGCGGCCATGGGAGCGATGGAACGCAATGAGTTTCGTGATATTCACGTCGCCAACCCCGTCGCCGTACGTCAGACAGAAAGTTTCATTTCCGACGTAGGG
Source organism: Steroidobacter sp. (assembly GCA_050738395.1). Classification (GTDB taxonomy): domain Bacteria; phylum Pseudomonadota; class Gammaproteobacteria; order Steroidobacterales; family Steroidobacteraceae; genus Steroidobacter. The sequence continues at coordinate 2,920 of JBOHZJ010000372.1, read as the reverse complement.
AAGAGCGCGCTTGATGCGACCGCCCGTCATCGAGCTCTCTCCCGTATCGACCAGCGTCACGCGCCAGGGCTCGATGCCGTTTCGATGGATGATGGTTTCGCGGCGCGCGAGATCGAACGTCACGTCAGCCTGGTATAGAGCGTACGAGGCGAACCACTCCTTGATCATGTTGCCCTTGTAGCCGCAACAGATCACGAAATCGTTGAGCCCGTGCGTCGAGTAGATCTTCAGGATGTGCCAGAGGATGGGCATGCTGCCGATCTCGACCATGGGCTTCGGACGCACCGCGCTTTCTTCGCTCATGCGGGTCCCCATCCCGCCGGCCAGGATCATGACTTTCATAGCTGTCTCCTCCCCGGTACTGCGTTCAGAACAACGTATAGATGAATGGCGCCAACGCGGAGCCTTGCCCGATCACGATCAAGGCTCCCAGCAGCAGCAGCAGCAGGATGATCGGCGCCAGCCAGAACTTCTTGCGCTCGCGCATCAGCGCCCAGAGGTCTTTGAGCAGGTCGATCATTTAAAACGGCCTTTCCTGGCTTGCAGGCGGTCGGGATCGGGAGAGTTTGCGGTAGGTCGTCGCATTGCTGCGACGCAAACCGAGGGAATCCGCGCGGCCCAGGCGGCGCAGCAGACCGATCGGCGCAACGACCAGATAAAAGACGATCGTCAGCAGCACGCGTGCGTTGAAAGCGCCGATCTTGTGCGCCGCCCACATCCACCCGCTGAACACCGGCCGCAGCACCTTCGGCGCGACCAGGGCGGGCGCGCAGAGCAGCGCGGCGACGATATAGGGCCAGCGCGGTATCGCAAAGGAGAAAGCCCAGGGAAGAAACAGACCGAAGATCACCACGAAAGCGATCCCGGTCGAGAGACCGAACTTCCTCAACTCAGCCGGCGTCGGCTGAACCGCCGTAGTGTCAGGAGCGCTAGTCAAGATCGAACTCCTTCTTCCAGCCTTCGTCCTGCTCGCGTACCGGCTGCTCTTCCTTGGCGAGCAAAAAGTTTTCGAGCACGAGATAGTCCATCTCCGTGCGCATGAAGCAGCGGTAGGCGTCTTCGGGACTGCACACGATCGGCTCGCCGCGCACGTTGAACGACGTGTTGACGAGCACCGCGCTGCCGGTCAGTTTTTCGAATTCGCAGATCAGCTGGTGATAGCGCGGATTCGTTTCGCGGTGCACCGTCTGCACCCGCGCGGAATAATCGACGTGAGTGATCGAGGGCAGGCTCGAGCGCACGACGTTGAGCTTCTCGATGCCGAAGAGCTGCCGCTGCTCCTCAGTCATCGGGACGCGGATCTCATCTCTCACCGGCGCCACCATAAGCATGTATGGGCTCTCGCCGCGATGCTCGAAATAGTCTCCGACGCGCTCCGCCAGCACCGAAGGCGCAAATGGGCGAAACGATTCGCGATATTTGATCTTGAGGTTCATGACCGCCTGCATGGACCGGCTGCGCGCATCGCCGATGATGGAGCGCGCACCCAGAGCACGCGGGCCGAACTCCATGCGGCCCTGAAACCAGCCCACGACGCTCTCTTCAGCAAGAAGCCGGGCCACTTCGGGCAACAAGGTCGCCTCGTCGAGGCGCCGATACTTCGCACCGACCGAGTCGAGGTAACTCTGAATCTCCTCACCGGAGTATTTCGGACCGAGATAGGCGCCCTGCATGCCGTCAAGAGCGCCGTTCAGCCGTCGCGGCTTGCCCAGATATTCGTGCCACGCGGATAGCGCAGCGCCCACCGCGCCGCCAGCATCGCCTGCCGCGGGCTGCACCCAGATGGATTCAAACGGCCCTTCGCGCAGCAGACGTCCGTTTGCTACACAGTTGAGCGCGACGCCGCCCGCCATGCACAGATTCTTCATGCCGGTCTCGGCGTGCACTGTGCGCCCGAGCCGCAGCACGATTTCTTCGGTGACCTTCTGGATCGATGCCGCAAGATCCATGTGCAACTGTGTGAGTTTCGATTCCGGCGAACGTGCGGGCGCCCCGAACAACTCATCGAAGGCGCCATTGGTCATGGTGAGGCCCGTGGCGTAATTGAAGTACCGCATGTTCATGCGGAACGTGCCGTCGGGCTTTACATCGATGAGCTCATCGAGAATGCGATCGGCGTAGCGCGGCTCGCCGTACGGCGCCAGCCCCATGAGCTTGTACTCCCCGGAGTTCACCTTGAAACCCGTGTAGTAGGTGAACGCGGAATACAGAAGCCCCAGCGAATGCGGGAAGTCGATCTCCCACTCGGGTCGCAGCGTATTGTCCTCACCGGTCCAGACGCTCGTCGTGGCCCACTCGCCCACGCCGTCCATGCATAGGATCGCCGCAGTCTTGTAGGGGCTCGGAAAGAACGCGGAAGCTGCGTGCGACTGATGATGCTCGTTGAAGAGCAGCCTGGGAATTTTCTTTGTCCCGCTGGCGATGTGCGTGGCGATCTCCTCGCCAAGCAGACGCTTCAGAAACAATTTCTCTTTCAGCCAGATCGGCATCGACATCAGGAACGACTGAATGCCGCGTGGAGCGTACGCCACGTACGTTTCGAGCAGGCGCTCGAACTTGACGAGCGGCTTGTCGTAGAACGTCAGAAGATCGACCGAATCGAGCGAAACCTCCGCCTCCGCCAGACAATACGCGAGCGCACGGTGCGGAAAGCGGGCGTCATGTCGCTTGCGCGAGAACCGCTCTTCTTGGGCGGCGGCGATCAGTCGCCCGTCACGAACGATTGCCGCGGCGCTGTCGTGGTAATAGGCCGAGATGCCGACGATCGTCGTCATGTAACTGTGTGCTCGCGGTGGTCGGAAAAGATTGTGTCACACAACCTCGGCGCGGATGTGTGTTGCCTCTCACGAGAATTCGACTGGGATTGTTCACTTTTCCGACAATGCGCGCGCTCCGTCAAGCGCACCTAAGGACAGTATCG
>JBOHZJ010000371.1:0-11138 GCA_050738395.1 Steroidobacter sp. | reverse complement strand
CCGAAACAGCTGACAGCTAACTGCTTCCATGACTCAATTCATCGGCGCCATTGACCAGGGTACGACCAGCACGCGATTCATCGTGTTCGATCAGGCGGGCGCTATTGTCGCGACTGCGCAGAAGGAGCATGCGCAGATTTACCCGCAGCCTGGCTGGGTCGAACACTCGCCTCTCGAGATTGCACGCAATACGGACGAAGTGATCGCCGCCGCTCTCGCGAACGCGAATCTCACCGCACGCGACCTTCTGGCTGTCGGCGTGACGAACCAGCGTGAAACGACTGTGCTGTGGGATCGGCGCAGCGGCGAACCGCTTCACAATGCGCTCGTCTGGCAGGACACGCGCGTCGATCCGCTCGTCGCGTACTACGCAGCGCAGGGCGGCAAGGATCGATTTCGCGCGGCGACCGGATTACCGCTGGCGAGCTACTTCAGCGGACTGAAGCTGAAGTGGCTGCTCGGGAACGTTTCAGGCGCACGAGAGAAGGCTCGAGCGGGCGAGCTGTGTTTCGGCACCGTCGATTCCTGGGTGCTGTGGAATTTGAGCCGGGGCCTGCATGTCACCGACGTGACCAACGCGGGCCGCACGCAGTTGATGAATCTCGCCTCGCTCGCATGGGACGAAGAACTACTACGCACGTTCGATATCCCCGCCGAACTGCTGCCGCGCATCGCGTCCTCGAGTGAAGTGTACGGGGAAGTCACGCACGGACCGCTCAAGGGTGTACCGATCGCCGGCATCCTCGGCGATCAACAGGCGGCGCTTGTCGGTCAGACGTGCTTCGCACCCGGCGAAGCAAAAAACACCTACGGCACGGGTTGCTTTTTGTTGATGAACACCGGCGAGAAGCCCGTGTCGTCCACCGCCGGGCTCGTAACCACGGTCGCCTATCGGTTCGGACCAGCCGCCGCTCATTACGCACTGGAAGGTTCCATCGCCATTGCCGGCGCGCTCGTTCAGTGGCTCCGCGACAACCTGGGACTGATCAAAACCAGCGGCGAGATCGAGGAGTTGGCGGCGAGCGTCGAGAATAACGGCGACGTGTACATCGTGCCGGCGTTCTCCGGCCTCTACGCGCCTCATTGGAAGGAGCACGCGCGCGGCGTAATCACCGGGCTCACCCGTTACGCGACACGCGCGCACATTGCACGCGCTGCGCTGGAGGCGACCGCGTATCAAACGCGCGAAGTGCTCACGGCGATGGAACAGGACTCCGGCATCCGGTTGAGCGAATTGCGTGTCGACGGCGGCATGGTGGTGAACGAACTGCTCATGCAGTTCCAGGCGGATATTCTCGACACGCACGTCGTGCGACCGAAGGTGACCGAAACCACTGCGCTCGGCGCGGCTTACGCGGCGGGCCTCGCGACCGGTTACTGGAAAAGCACGGATGATCTGCGACGCAATTGGGGTGTGGCGAAAACCTGGACGCCGCGCATGTCGAGGGAGCAGCGCTCGAAGCTCTTCAGTTCGTGGCAGAAGGCGGTCTCGAGATCATTCGGATGGACGGAATGACTCGAGGCGTCGCGAAGGCCTCACGGCAGGAAGGCCTCGCGGCAAGTAAGCCGTTGGCAGGAAGGCCTTCGGCAGGCCAGAAGCAGAACGCGGTCGTCGATCGTCCTACTCTGTCCTGCCGAAGGCGTTCCTGCCAACGGCCTTCCTCCCAAAGGTCGCCGTCCTTAGTTTTTCAGCCGATAGCCGGTCTTGAAAATCCACCAGATCACTGCGAGGCACACGGCCATGAACGCCAGCGTCATGCCGAGGCTTACACCGACGCTCACGTCGGAGATGCCGTAAAAACTCCAGCGAAAGCCGTTGATCAGATACACGACCGGATTGAAGAGCGTGATCTTCTGCCAGATCGGCGGCAGCATGCTGATCGAGTAGAAGCTCCCGCCGAGAAACGCCAGCGGCGTGACGATCATGATCGGAATGATCTGCAGCTTCTCCCAGCCGCTCGCCCACACCCCGATGATGAAACCGAACAGGCTGAAGGTTAACGAGGTGAGCACCAGAAACGCGATCATCCACAACGGGTGCTCGATCCCGAACGGGACGAACAGTCGCGCAGTCGCCAGAATGACGAGGCCGAGAAGGGTGGACTTGGTCGCCGCCGCGCCCACGTAACCGATCACTGTCTCCACGTAGGAGATCGGCGCCGACAGGATCTCGTAAATCGTGCCCGCGTATTTCGGCATATAGATGCCGAACGAGGCGTTCGAAATGCTCTCGGTCAGAATCGACAGCATGATCAGGCCCGGCACGATGAAGGCGCCGTAGCTGACGCCTTCGACCTGCGCGATGCGTGAGCCGATCGCCGCGCCGAAGACCACGAAATAGAGGGACGTGGAAATCACCGGCGACAGTACGCTCTGCACCAGCGTGCGAAACCAGCGCGCCATTTCGAAGCGGTAGATCGCCCGGATTGCGTAAGCGTTCATGAACTAAACACCGTGAGTTGTGAGCCGTGAGCCGCAATCGTCAGTTTTCCGTTTTTCGTTCTCCGTTGACCGCAGCAGGCTGGCGCTTTGTTCTGGGCGCACAACGCACAACTGACAACGGACAACCGTGCGCTGCACACGCTCACCGCCTGCGCACCAGGCTCACGAAGATCTCCTCGAGTGAGCTCTCTGCAGTGCGCAGATCCTTGAAGTCGATGCCGTGTTCGTTGAGCTGGCGCAACAGGCTTGCGATGCCAGTCGAGTCGCTCTGCGCATCGAAGGTGTAGATGAGATCCGCACCGTCCGCGGACAACTCCAGCTGCCGACCGGCGAGCGCGGCCGGAATCTGCTGCAGGGGACTTTGCAGATGCAGCGTCAATTGTCTGCGACCGAGCTTGCGCATCAGGACATCTTTGTCCTCGATGAGAATGATCTCCCCCTTGTTGATGACGCCGATCCGATCGGCCATTTCCTCGGCTTCCTCGATGTAGTGCGTCGTCAGAATGATCGTGACGCCGCTGGCGCGCAGTGAGCGCACCATCTCCCACATGTCACGGCGCAGTTCGACGTCGACGCCTGCAGTCGGCTCATCCAGAAACAGAATCTGCGGCTCATGCGACAATGCCTTCGCAATCATCACGCGTCGTTTCATGCCGCCCGACAGCGCCATGATCGTGCTGTCCTTCTTGTCCCAGAGCGACAGGTCGCGCAGCACCTTTTCCAGGTACGCCGGGCTGGACGGTTTGCCGAAGAGGCCGCGACTGAAGTTCATGGTGGCCCAGACGGTCTCGAACGCATCGGTCGACAGTTCCTGCGGCACCAGCCCGATCTTCGACCGCGCGGCGCGGAAATCGCGGACGATGTCGTGACCATCGGCGAGCACGACGCCCGAGGTCGGATTGACGATCCCGCAGATAATACTGATGAGCGTGGTCTTGCCTGCGCCGTTCGGCCCGAGCAGCGCGAAGATCTCTCCCCGGTTGATGCGCAGGTCCACGCCCTTGAGCGCCTGAAATCCGGAGGAATAGGTTTTGACCAGGTTCGATACGGAAATGATCGGTTGCACGCGGGCCTCGGTTATTGATCGCTTTGTGGCTCGATCGCCATTGAGTCGGCGAGGCGGGCTGGGGCATTCTCTCGCAAGCCGCGAGGGTCGCCAAGAAGGCGCCAGAAATACTGTGTTTCCCATGCGGGGAGTTTGTGCACGGCGTCGCTGAGTCATTGGAGAAGCACGGATGACCGCAAAGAATATCTTTGATCTTACTGGCAGGACCGCACTGATCACCGGCGGCTCGCGCGGACTGGGCTTGCAGATCGCCGAGGCCCTGGGCGATTACGGCGCGAAGGTCATGCTCGTTTCGCGCAAGCAGGCGGACCTGGACGAATCGGTCGCGCACCTGAAGAAGCGCGCCATCGATGCGACAGCGCTGGCGGCGGATCTGATCAGGACAGAAACGGCGCAGGGGGTCGCCAGGGAAGCAATCCAGAGGCTTGGCCACGTCGATGTGCTGGTGAACAACGCGGGCGCCACCTGGGGCGCGCCGGCCGAGGACTATCCGCTCGAGGCCTGGGACAAGGTGATGAATCTCAACATCCGCAGCATCTTCGTGCTGTCGCAGGCGATTGGAAAGCACAGCATGATTCCGCGCAACTACGGACGCATCCTGAACATCGCGTCGATCGCGGGATTGAAAGGCAACGCGCCCGGCACGATGCGAACGGTTGCGTACAACACCAGCAAGGGCGCGGTCGTGAACTTCACGCGCGTGCTCGCGAGCGAATGGGGCTGCTACAACATCACCGTGAATGCGATTGCGCCGGGAATGTTTCCTTCGAAAATGACGAAGGGCACGCTTGAAGCCGTTGGCGTCGAGAACATCGCCAGGCGCGCACCGCTGCAACGCATCGGCGACGACGAGGACCTGAAAGGGGTGGCGTTGTTGTTCGCCTCGGATGCGGGCAAGCACATTACCGGACAGGTCGTCGCAGTCGATGGCGGCGTCAGCATCGTCTGATTCAGTTGCGCTCAGCTGAGCATCGCTCTCGCCATGAACTACAACGCAGTTCTGTTCGACTTCGATGGGACGCTTGCACCTTCGCTGCCCTTGTGGGTCAAGGCGTATCACTTTGCGTTGCGCTGCTTCGATATAGAAATGACGGACGCCGAGTTGATCCGTCGCTGCTTCTTTCGCGACTGGACCGAGGTCGCCGCCGAGTTGCGCATCGCCTCGGTGGATGGATTGAAGGAACAGATCGATGTTGGACTACGCGCAGCCTTTCTCGAAGCCACCCTGTTCCCGCTGGTCCCTTCGCTGCTCGCCCACTGTCGCGGACACGGTCTGCAGACCGCGCTCGTGACCTCATCGCCGCGAGGAATTGTGTCCGAGGTGTTGCCGCGCCTGGCGCTCGACGATCAGTTCGATTTCGTCATCTGCGGCGACGATGTCGCTAACTACAAGCCGCATCCGGAGCCGCTGCTCACGACGCTCACAGCGCTGCGCCGACACCCGCGTGAAGCGATCATGGTCGGCGACTCACGCGTGGACATCCTCGCGGGCAAAGCCGCGGGCACGGCGACCGCGCTGTTTCTACCGGACGATGGCGGCGGCTTTCATTCCGCCGACGCACTGCGCGCGACGAACCCGGATCACATCTTTTCCGATCACGATGAGCTGCCGGCGCTGCTTGGAATTCCTGAGATTCAATAAGTGGAATAACCGCAAGGGCATGACCCGTTGCGAGACCCCTAGTGCCATCCAACAAGCCCCTTCGCCTCGGCGCGCAGTTTGACGGGGTCGTACGCAATCCCGTCCTTGAAAATCATTTCGATCTTCGACAGCTCCTTGATGTTCGCGGCGGGATCGCCGTCAACGACGATGAGGTCCGCGGCCCAGCCCGCGGCTATGCGCCCCACGGAGTCGCCCACACCCAGAAGCTCTGCGCCCTGTGAGGTCGCGATTCGGAGAACGTCGAGCGACGGCCATCCGGCCTCGACCAGCAACTCCAACGCCCGATGATTGGCAAAGCCTGCAATCTGGCCGAAATCCATTGCATCGGCCCCGACTGCGAGGCGGCCGCCCGCTGCAACGAAGGCTTTCTCCAGCTTGCGCACTTCTCGTTGCGCCGCCGGGTCAGGCCACCACGGCGGCGGTTGATGAGCAGCCTTCAGATACGATTCGCGTGATTCCGCCGACAACAGTTCGAGTTCTTCGGCGCTCAGGCGACGATCGAGTGCGAACGGAGTGGCGACGAGGACCACACGTGAGCGCACGAGATGACGAATGAGCGCCTGAACCTTTGACGCCGAAGGATCCGCTTTGAAGCCGGCGGCTTCCAGGTTGACGCCGAGATCCTTCTGACAGGAAACGAACGAGTGCTCGATGAAGTCGATGCCGAGATCGGCAGCTTCCGCACAACCGACGCTGCGCAGATGACCGGTCACCTTGAGCCCTCTGGCATGGGCGACCTCGATGATGACGCGTAGCGCTTCCGGAGCAATTGAGTCATACACCTTGAAGGACGTAAAGCCGCGGCTGGCCCAGAACTCGGCCGCCTGGCGCGCCTCATCGACATTACGAACGACGGTATCGCCGAGGAAGTCTCCACCAGGTCCATTGAAGTAAGGTCCCGTGAGGAACGTCTTCGGCCCAGGCGTTTTTCCCTGATCGATGCGGCGCTTGAGACTGAGCTCGACTTCCGGATGCTCTGTTCCGGCGGTGCGTAGCGTGGTTACTCCAGCGGCGAGATAAAGACGCGGATAGCTGACGGGCTGCGAGTGCCAGATGGCGCGTCCCGAGAAATACATCAGATGCTCGTGGAGCATGACGAGCCCCGGAAGAACGGTGCGCCCTCGCAACTCGACCACATTGGCTTCCGGAGGAATGCTGACCTGCGCGGAAGAACCAAGCGCCAGGATTTTTCCTGCCGAAAGGATGACGGTCTGATCCTCTCGCGGGGCAGCGCTCGTACCATCGATAACGCGGACGCCTTGCAGCGCAATGACGGGCGAGTCGATCAGGACATAGTCCGGACGCGCGGAGGTCTCTTGTGCTAATCCTCCGCCGGCAAACGCGAGGCCGAGCAGCGGCGTGAGATATCGAATCCAGAACGTCATTGTTGTTGATCTCGGTCGCAAGCGTCGCCACGGAGCATAGCTCAGTATGAAAGCAGTTCGGCGTTGTGCATCCCGCAAGCAGTTTCCATTCGCCCTCGGCTCTGTCCAAGGGATCTCGAAGCCAAGAGATCTCGAAGTCTCCATCCCCTTCCTGATCTTGCGTGCTGGAGATTTCCTGTCCTGAGAAGATGCGTCGCGCGCATCACGGGACGCGAATTCATCGAGAAACATAGAGTTTTACCGTTGGCTCGCAACGGTCATCGGAGTACACTACTGTACATTCGATCAGCCTCGAGGGAGATGCTCATGGAAGTCGCAGGGTCCGCGTTTTCTGGTGTGAAAGGGACGATGCACCCGCGCGTCGCAGACAATGCACAACACGCATTCGATACGCACGAGCAACGCGCTGAACGCGCACGCTCGATCGAGAATCTCGCAGATGAGATCACCGAACTCGCCGGCCACCTCAATGCGGCCAACCATCGCTTCCTGATGTTGATCGCCGAGTTCGATCGTCGCGAAGGCTGGTCAGATAGTGCGACGCACTCCTGTGCGCACTGGTTGAACTGGAAGTGCGGGATTGCGCTGGGCGCCGCGCGCGAGAAGGTTCGCACCGCGCGGGCGTTAGAGAATCTGCCCAAGATCTCCGCAGCCATGGAACGAGGCGAGCTGAGTTACTCCAACGCGCGAGCCATCACCCGAGTCGCTTCTCCGGAAACCGAAGTCTATCTGTTGAGTATCGCGCTGCACGGCACAGCGCATCACGTCGAAACGACGGTCCGGCACTTCCGCCGCTGTCTGGATGCCGAAGAGCTGTCGCGGGAAGCGCAGCAACAGAAGAATCGATGCGTGCAGTATCACTGGGACGAGGAGGGCGGCTCGCTGGTCCTCAAAGCACGACTGCCGGCCGAAACGGGCGCCATCGTACTCAAGGCGCTCGAGGCCGCGGTGGAAGCACTCCATGGACGCTTTGATCCGCTGCAGGTTATGGCGGATCAGCGCGGGCGGACGCCCTGGGCGTGATGGCCGAAGGCTTCCTGAAAAGTGGAGAAGAAACGATGACGGGCGGGGATCGCTGTCAGATCGTGGTGCATGTGGATGCAGAAACCCTGCGCGAGAGCACCGCGGGACGCTGTGAGATCGAAGACGGCCCTTCCCTGGCCGCAGAAACCGTCCGGCGACTCGCCTGCGACGCCAGCATTGTCGCCCTGGTCGAAAACGGACACGGCGAGCCGCTGAATGTGGGGAGAAAGACCCGAAGCATTCCGCCCGCGCTACGCCGCGCGCTGAACGCGCGCGACGGCGGCTGCCGATTCCCAGGGTGCACCCACAAGCGCTATGTCGATGCGCACCACATCGAGCACTGGGCGCACGGTGGAGAACCCAAGCCCTCCAATCTCGTGACACTCTGCAGGCTCCATCATCGCAAGGTCCACGAAGGCGCGGTACGCATCGAGATCCTCGATGACGGTGCGCTGCGCTTCTTACGTCCTGACGGTCGATCCTTCGACAGCATCGCACCCGGCCACACGCAACCGCTCGGCGACTGGAAGCAGTTGCCCGCCGTTCATCAGCAGCACGGCATTCATATAGATCGAAGGACTGCCGCGACTCGCTGGACCGGCGAGAGCATGGACTATGGACTGGCGATGGATGTGTTGTTGCAGCAGGCGAGAAAGGCACGATCCGCCGAGACGGACGCCGGATCCAACGCTCCGCAGCGTTTCTCTTCGGCAGATCCTGATACGCGGCGTTTCAGCTGAAACGCGTGCGCTTCAAGAGTGGGTGATCGGGATACCGCAGACAACATAACAGAGGAGACAGCTTGATTCTGCTATGGACAGTGCTCAAGGCCGGAACGGCGCGCGAGGGCGCCGGGTTTAAGTGGTTTAGCCATTCCTGCGCGAACTCTCGACTGGCGCTGGTGTTGAACAGATCTGGCCGTACGCGGCGATGATGTTAGAGGCTCTGACAGAGGCGAGGCTTGCGCGGATGCGTCCATCTCAAGGCGTGCTGACACAAGAAAGCGTTGCATGGCTTTTCCCAGGCGGGTGCGTGCATTCCTCGCGACCTCGAAATATCTTTAGTAACTTAAACCCGGAACAACTGGCGATCATGTGCAGGTGAAGATGAGGAATGACGCATGGTGAGCTCGAATTGCGATACACCGACGCGAGCGATGTCCGGAAGTCCGAGCATGGAACCCATATTCATTGAGCGTCGCTCGATTGTGCGGGCCATCTGGGGCGACCCCGACCTGGTCCTGCTCATCTTTGCAGGCGCCGCGGCCGAGTTCGCGCTCAACCGTGCGGTCGACTGGCTCTTCTTCACGAACGTTCTGCCGCAGAACCCGATCGGACGATTGTTCTCGACGGTGCGCTACGCGCAGCGGATCATTTTCGCGAGCGAGGCGCAGGCTCATGACACGCTTGCATCCATCGCGGCCATCCATGCGGCCGTCGAGCGGCGACGCGGTCAGCGCATTCCGGACTGGGCTCATCGCGCCGTGCTCTATCTGTTGATCGATTACTCCGAGCGGGCGCACCGGCTGCTCCATGGCCGGTTGAGTCCGGCCGAGCAGGAGAGTTTGTACGCCGGGTTCTTGCGGGTCGGGGAGAGGCTGCACATCACGCAGCTGCCCGAGACCTTCGCGCAATGGCGGCAGGATCGACGACGCTGCCTCGAACGCGACCTGGTCTATAGCGACTACACGAAGCGGCTGTTCGAACAATATCGCCTGCACCTTGGCCCCTGGCGCTATCAAATTCTCCTCGAAGTCCAAGCCATGCTCGCGCCGGCGCGAGTTCGCGAACTGCTGCGGCTCGAACCGAAACGCATGCTGATGGCCCCCTGTCTGCAGGTCTACTCGCTCATCGGACATCTGGGCCTGCAGACGCCGGTGCAGCGCGCCTTGATTCCGCAGGAATATTGGGACGAGCTTGAAAAGCTGAAGCCGCCGGCGGGACTCGGCGCCGGCAGGCATGGATATCTCAGCTGATGCGCCCGTTCTGCGTAAAACTCGCAGTTTCAGGCGCGTATACGATGCGGGACAGAGAAGTTTTAATCCCCCGCGCCAGCGCCATGCGTCACTTCAACCTTCGACTCTGCTGCCTCGTGCTGTGTGCGGTGTCCACGACAGTTTGCCTCCTCGCCGCGGGACAGACGACGTCTTCTCCCGGATGCTGAACGAGACGGACACTCCAGCCCTGCGCCTTGCGAAGCTTTTGTCGCTGGTTTGCGGGACTCCTCCCATCGGTTGAGCCGTCGCGATGCTATCGTGGGGCGCATGGCAGACAGCATCCCTTGAAGTACTTTCCGCTCGTCTGGGCGGGATTGTCGCGTAAGCGGGTCCGCTCCATTCTTACGTTGCTGTCTATCGCCATCGCTTTTCTGTTGTTTGGGCTACTCCAGGGAATCAATGCCGGCTTCGCCAGGGCGATCGCTGGTGCACACCTCGATTTTCTGATGACCGATACGCGAGTTCGCGGCGGTGCGCCGATGCCAATCTCGGCCATGGGGGACATTCAAAGCGTTCCCAACGTTACGCAAGTCGCGCAGCGAGCGTACTTCCTGGGGTTCTATCGTGAACCGAAGGATGTCGTTGGGGCGCTGGCCACCGACCCGCAGCGCTGGGTCGCTGTGCGGCCGGGCTTCGCAGTCGCGCCAGAGCATCTGGAAGCGATGCGTACAACTCGCACCGGCATGCTTGCGACGCCTGCCTTGCAAAAATACTTCGGCTGGAAGATTGGCGACAAGATCACGCTCATCTCGCACACTCTGAAACGGGATGGCGGCGCGGACTGGACGTTCGATCTGGTCGGCGGTTTCGATTCAACCAAAGATCCAGGACGTCTTCATCTGGCCATCATCAATTATGAGTACCTGGATGAGATGCGCGTGGAGAATCGCAGCACCGCGGACCGCTTCTTCGTGCGTATCGCAGATCCGAGGCGCTCGGTGGAAACGGCCGCGGCGATTGACCGGATATTCGCGAATTCCTCACATGAGACGCGTACACGTTCGGATCAGGAACGGGCGCAATCGCAGGTGAAGCAGATGGGCGACGTCGCGTTCTTCACGAACGCAATCATGGGAGCGGTATTGTTCACGCTGCTGTTCCTGACGGGCAATACGATGCGTCAGTCTGTGCGTGAGCGTGTTGCGGAGTTCGCGGTTCTGAAAACGATCGGCTACGCGGATGCGCGCATCTACGCGATCATCGTGACAGAGGCGCTGCTCTTGTGCATCGTGGCCGCTGCATTGGGCCTGGCGATCGCCGCCGCCGTCGCGCCGTTTGCGAAGGAAGCTGTCGGCGATGTTCGAGTGACCTGGACCGTTATCTCGAGCGGCATCGGCGTCGCCGTGCTGCTGGCGCTGCTCAGCGTCTCTGCGCCCGCGTGGCGCCTGCATCGGCTTTCAATCGTTGACTCGCTGGCGGGGCGCTGAGCTCGATGAGCGTCGCCGCGCAGATCCTCGCCGTCACCGCAGTCAATCTGCGCAGCATCCCGCAACGGCTCGGAAATTCGCTCGTCATCGTGATCGGCGTCGCCGGAGTGGTCGCCGTGCTGCTCTCCGCACTCGC
>JBOHZJ010000370.1:0-9387 GCA_050738395.1 Steroidobacter sp. | reverse complement strand
TCCGTATGGTTTGACTCATGCGCTACGTTCCAGTAGCGTCCCCCGCCGCTGCCCGGCGGGCGGTTTTCGCGGCTTCTCGCCTCCCCTTGAGTCTTGATCGCTGCGTTCGCGGCGAGATCGGGTCAATCGTCGTCTCAGAGCGGCGGAGGCGAAATTCAGCCGTCTTTGGCGATATCGCAATTATCTGGAGCGCAGGCGTGAGCAAGATCCTGGTTGGCCTGAAGCGCGTCGTGGATTACAACGTCCGCGTTCGCGTCAAACCTGACGGCGCGGGCGTCGTGACCGAAGGCGTGAAGATGAGCATCAATCCCTTCGATGAGATCGCGCTCGAAGAAGCGCTGCGCATCAGGGAGAAAGGCGCTGCAACTGAAGTGATCGTGGTGAGCATCGGTCCGAACGAGGGGCAACAGCAGTTGCGCACCGGTCTGGCGATGGGCGCCGACCGCGCGATTCACGTGCAGTCCGATGCCGCGATTGAGCCGCTTGCCGCTGCGCGCATCTTCCTGAAGCTCGTTGAGAAAGAGAATCCGCAGATCGTGTTGCTCGGCAAGCAAGGCATCGATGACGACAACAATCAGACCGGCCAGATGCTGGCGGCGCTGTGGAATCGTCCGCAGGCGACATTCGCGTCGAAGATCGAGCTGGATGGCGCGAAGGCGAAGGTCACGCGCGAAGTAGACGCGGGCCTCGAGACCATCGAAGTCGATCTGCCCGCCGTGTTCACCAGCGATCTGCGACTCAACGAGCCGCGCTACGTGAAGCTGCCCGACATCATGAAGGCGAAGAAGAAACCGCTTGAGATCCTCGCGATGGGCGATCTTGGCGTGGACGCCGCGTCGCAGTTCAAGATTTCGAAATTCGAGCCGCCTGCCTCGCGCCAGAAAGGCGTGATGGTGAAGGATGTGGCTGAACTCGTCTCGGCGCTCAAACAGAAGGGGTTGGTTTGATGGTCAGTATCCTCATCGTCGCGGAGCATGCGAACGGCAAGCTGAATCCAGCAACTGCCAAGTGCGTCTCCTGCGCCGCCACGATCGGCGGCGCCGAAATCGATATCGCCGTGTTCGCGCACAACGCCGCCGACATTGCAGCCGAAGCCGCCGCGATTCAGGGCGTCAAGCGCGTCATCAAAGTTGAGAACCCTGCGAACGCCGAACCGCTCGCCGCGGTTCTCGCCCCGCAGGTCGCGGCTGTTGCTTCGAACTACACACACGTGTTCGGTCCCTCGACCACCTTCGGCAAGGACCTCATGCCGCGCGTCGCGGCATTGCTGGGTGTGGGTCAGGTGAGCGATGTAATGGCGGCGGAGTCGGCTTACAAATTCCGTCGTCCAGTGTACGCAGGCAACGCGATCATCACGGTCGAAGCGCCCTTGGACAGGAAGATCGTTGCGACTGTTCGCACCGCCTCCTTTCAACCCGCGCCGCAGGGCGGCAGTGCAAGCATCGATACGGCGAACGTCAGCGCGGAGCTGCCGTCGCACACGCGTTTCGTGGAGCGTACGGCCGCCAAGACTGGCCGTCCCGATCTTCAGACGGCGACGCGCGTTGTCTCCGGCGGGCGCGCGGTCGGCAGCGCCGATAATTTCAAGGTCATCTACAGCCTCGCTGACAAACTCGGCGCGGGCGTCGGCGCCTCGCGCGCCGCGGTAGACGCTGGCTACGCGGCGAATGATCTTCAGGTCGGTCAGACCGGCAAGATCATCGCGCCGGAGTTGTACGTGGCGGTCGGCATTTCAGGCGCGATCCAGCATCTGACCGGCATCAAGGACGCACGCACGATCGTCGCGATCAATAAGGACGCCGAAGCGCCCATCTTCGAAGTAGCCGACATCGGCCTGGTGGGCGACCTGTTCACGGTGCTGCCCGAGCTGGAGAAGGCATTAGGATGAGCTGGGAAGCTATTAGCTGCTAGCTGTCAGCCAGAGGGGAAAGTACAAAGGGGCGACTGAGTCGCCCCTTTGTTCGCTACCGCTACGCGTCGGGTCCTTACTCGTCCCCTCTTTTGTTCTGGCTAGGAGCTAGCGGCTAGTAGCTTCCCAAGCTTCCTACTTAATCTGCCCCAGCACATGATCTGCGCTGGAAACGCTGAACTCGCCCTTCGCTTCGACATTGACCTGCTTCACGACGCCGTTGTCGACCACCAGCGAGAAGCGTTGACCGCGCGTGCCCATTCCAAAGCCCGTCGCGTCCATCTCGAGACCCAACGCTTTCGTGTATTCAGCGTTGCCGTCGGCGAGCATGTCGACCTTGCCTTCAGTGTTCTGAGCCTTGCCCCACGCCTTCATGACGAATGCGTCGTTCACGGACAGGCATGCAATTGCATCGACCCCTTTCGCACGGATGTCGCCGGCCCGTTCTACGAATCCGGGCAGATGCTTGGCGTCGCAGGTTGGCGTGAAAGCGCCGGGCAACGAGAACAGCACGACCTTCTTGCCCTTGAAATACTCATCGGCGCTGATCTTCTGAGGGCCGTCCTTGGTCGCAAGCGTAAGTGTTCCGGAAGGCATTTTGTCGCCGACTTTGATCGTCATGGTGCAGTCCTCTGTCTGAAAGAATGAAACCGGACCAGACCGGTCGCGGGGCGCGATTCTAACAAGCGTCGCGCGGCTCGCGTCTGGCGTCTCGCGCCAGAAATGAAAAGGGGACGATCGCTCGTCCCCTTTTGTTCGTCTTACAATCGCCCCAAGCCCATCGGTTCTGTCTGGCGTGAGACGCGCGAGGCGCGAAGCCGCTGGATGCTTCAGAGCAGCCGCAAGGCCCCGCGCGCGCCGAGGATGTGCGAGCGCATCAGTGCGGCGCTCCAATCGCCGTCGCGTGCTTCCAGCGCGCGAACGATCTCCAGGTGATGCGACGCGCTGCGAATGAGATCCTCATCCTGGTAAGAAGCGAACGTCTTCATCATCAGGGGCGCTTCGATCAGCGATGACAACGCACTCACGAGCCGCGAGCTGCCGGCGAATTCATGGATTCGCCTGTGAAATCGACTGTTGAGGTCGCCTACGCGTTCGAGATAGCCGCCGGTCTTGCTCAGCGTCTCGTGATACTGGTCTTCGGCGAGCTGACGCAACTCCGCAATGCCCTCACCCGTCATTCGACGCGCGGCGCGCGCAGCGCCGTACGACTCGAGCAGTGCTCGCAATTCGAAAACGTCGTCACGATCCTCGTTGGTCCACTCCGTGACAATCGCACCCTGATGCGGAATGAACTCCAGCAGGCCTTCGGCGTGAAGTTTTCGCAACGCTTCACGTACTGGCGTGCGACTGACGCCCGCCACGGCGGCCACTTCCTGCTCCGTGATGCGCGAGGCTGCGGGATACACACCGCGTACGATGCGTTCACGTACGGTCTGGTAAGCCTTGTCCACTGCTTTGGCCATGATCTGCCCTTCGAGTATGGTTTTCAGGGGACGTAAGGAGTCCCGATGGGCAGGCAGTGTATACGCGGTGCAAGGATCGACGACAGAAGTATTACCAGCGCAAACCGTGGCCTGCGGCGTCGTTTTCGGCGGCGCGCGCTCTCGCCGGCTGCCTCTCCAGCCCGGCGAAGGTCGTCTCGTGAAATTCACGAGGTTAGCTAATTAAATATTTGATTTGTTTGGAAAACTTCCAGCCTTCGCGACCATACCAGGGACCGGCTTACCGCGCTGTTCCTGCAGCCAGCGGGCTGTTTCGATCATGCGGTCGAGGTCGATCCCGGCGTCAAAGCCGGTTCGCGACATCATGTACAACACGTCTTCCGTCGCGACGTTGCCCGTAGCGTTCGGTGCGAATGGGCAGCCGCCCAGCCCTCCCACACTTGCATCGAACGTGCGCACCCCGGCGACGGCGGCGGCATACACATTGGCCACTGCTGTATTCCGTGTGTTGTGAAAGTGGCAGCGTAGCGGCATCGTCGGCAGCGCGCGCCGCAGCTGTGAAATCAACTCCGAGACCTGTCTCGGCGCGGCAACGCCGATCGTATCGGCCACTGCGATCTCGATTGGTTTTGATTTCGCTAGACGTTCCGCGATTGCGACGACGCGCTCGACCGGCACCTCGCCCTCGAACGGACAACCAAATGCGACCGAGATCGTCACTTGAGAGCGCATGCCGGTTGCGTGCGCAAGCGGTGCGATTTCCTCCCAGGCCGCTATCGATTCCTCGATAGATGCGCCCTGGTTGCGCTCGCCAAAAGCGTCGGTGGCGACGGCGACCATACCGATCTCGCTACACCCTGCGGCCAGAGCGCGGTCGAATCCCTTTCGATTCAGTACGAGACCGATGTATTGCACAGCGTCGTTCTGGGGCAGCGCCGCCAGAACGGCTTCCGCATCAGCCATCTGCGGTACGCGCTTCGGATTCACAAAGCTCGCGACTTCGACCCGCCGCACGCCCGCGGCGACCAGCCGGCGAATCAGTTCCAGCTTCGTCGCAGTGGACATGACCTCCGGCTCGCTCTGGAGACCATCGCGCGGACCGACCTCTACGATTTCGAAGGGCTGGGACATGTGAGCAAATGACTGGCGACTGGGATGAACTGGATTCGAAGCTCACGCAGCGTGTGGCCGTTCACGAATACGGAATCACTGACCGACATCACAATCCGTAATGGCCCCCAGCGACGCGCTGCTGACGGCGCGAGCGTATTTCGCAAGCACGCCGCGCCGTGTGTAGGGCTCGGGCGCCAGCCACGTTGCACGACGACGTGACAGATCCTCCGCCGCGATGCTGAGCCGAATCTCGCGTGTCTGAGCGTCGATCGTGATTTCATCGCCGTCCGCGACGAGTGCAATCGGACCCCCGACTGCGGCCTCAGGTGCGATGTGGCCGACGAGAAAACCACGGCTACCGCCGGAAAATCGGCCGTCCGTAATCAACGCTACCTTGTCTGCAAGCCCGCGCCCCGCGATGGCGCTGGTCGGACTCAACATCTCGCGCATGCCGGGGCCGCCTTTTGGACCTTCATAGCGAATCACGACGACGTCGCCCGCCGCGACTTTGCCATCCAGAATCGCCTGCACGGAGGCCTCCTCACTGTTGAACACACGCGCGCGTCCCGTAAAAGACAAGCCTTCCTTGCCGGTGATCTTCGCGACCGAGCCTTCCGGCGCGAGATTGCCATACAGCACCACCAGGTGGCTGTCCGCTTTGAGCGGATTGCTGAAGGCGTGAATGATGTCCTGATTCTTCGGATAGCGCTTCACACCCTTGAGGTTCTCCTTGAGCGTCTTGCCGGTCACGGTCAGGCAGTCACCGTGCAGCAAGCCGGCGTCGAGCAGCATTTTCATCAAAGGTTGAATGCCGCCGATCCGGATCAGTTCCGACATCATGTACTTGCCGCTGGGCCGCAGATCCGCCAGAACCGGTACGCGCTTGCCGACGCGGGTGAAGTCATCGAGTTCGAGGGGAACATGCGCCGCGTGCGCCATCGCAAGCAGATGCAACACGGCGTTGGTTGAACCATTGAGCGCGATCACGACGGTGATCGCGTTCTCGAATGCTTCGCGCGTCAGGATCCGACGCGGAGTCAAGCCCGCTTTTACGAGCTTGACGACCGCCCTGCCCGCGTCCCGACAGTCCCGCATCTTCTGAAGAGATACCGCCTCTTGCGCCGAACTGTTCGGCAGACTCATGCCGAGCGCTTCGATGGCCGAGGCCATCGTGTTGGCCGTGTACATGCCGGCGCAACTGCCCGGGCCCGGAATGGCGGTGCGCTCGATCTGCTGCATTTCGCGCGCGGAAATTGCGCCGCTTGCAAATGCGCCGCGTGCTTCGAAGACGGAAATGATGTCGCGGTGCTTCGGCCCGGGACGAATCGTCCCCCCGTAAACGAAGATGGCCGGTCGATCGAGGCGCGCGAGCGCGATCATGCACCCGGGCAGGTTCTTGTCGCAGCCGCCGATCGCAACGACGCCGTCGAAGCCTTGTGCGCCCGTGACGGTTTCGATCGAGTCGGCGATCACCTCGCGAGACACGAGCGAGTAGCGCATACCCGGCGCCCCATTTGAAATGCCGTCCGACACAGTGATCGTGCCAAACGTGGTGCTCTTGCCGCCCGACTTGTCGACGGCGCTCGCGGCGGCGCGCGCCAGTTTGTCGATGTGCACGTTGCACGGCGTGAGGTTGCTCCAGGTCGACGCGATGCCTATGGCGGGCTTCTTGAAATCCGCGTCCTTGTAACCCACCGCACGCAGCATCGCGCGGCTTGGCGCCTGCTTCAGACCATCGACGACTTCGCTGGAATACCGGCGGGGATTGACCTTGCCAGTCACGTTCTCTTTTTCAGGCATGTGAGCTCAAGAGTGAACAAAGAAAGACAAATCGAGTAACCACAAGGAACACATGGAACACAAAAAGGAGCGAAGGAGAGCTCAGATACGTGCATGTGGCGCGTCGAGGACCGTGCGATTCAGAACGCAGACGCCCGGGTTTTCCTGGTTCTTCAATACTTTGTGTTCTTTGTGTTCTTTGTGGTTACTCTAAAATCCGAAAGTCAGCGGCGCGCATAAAGGCCCGCAATCCGCATCGCCAGCTCGAGGGCCTGCTCGTAGTTGAGTCGCGGATCGACCTGGGATCTGTACGCGCGCGCAAGATCCGCGTCGGTCAGGCCGCGGGCGCCGCCAGTGCATTCAGTGACGTCTTCTCCGGTCAGTTCAAAATGTACACCGCCGAGCCATGAGCCCAGCTCGCGATGGATCCGGAACGATGCTTCCAGCTCGGCAAGAATATTCTCGAAACGCCGCGTCTTGAGTCCAGAGCTGGCGGACTCCGTGTTGCCGTGCATTGGATCGCAGATCCATAGCACCGGGCTGCCGGTGGCGCGTACGGCCTGGATCAGCGGCGGCAGGCGCTTTTCGATGTCTTTCGCGCCCATGCGATGAATCAGTACGATACGGCCGGGCTCGTTGTTCGGATTGAGCGTTGCGATGAGGCCCTGCACCCACTCGGCGCTCATCGACGGGCCGACTTTGATCCCCATCGGATTCGCCACGCCGCGGAATAATTCAACGTGCGCGCCGTCGAGGGCGGCCGTTCGCATGCCGATCCAGGGCATGTGCGTCGACAGGTTGTACCAGCGCTGCTGGCGCTCGATGTAGCGGGTCTGCGCCTGCTCGTACAGCAGGTGCAGACCTTCGTGACTCGAATAGAAGTTGACGCGGCTCGTCTCATGGATGGGCGAGCGCGTAGTGGCTTCGAAAAAGTCGAGCGAGTCGGAAATCGACTGCACGATTTTCTCGTACGCCTCCTTGAGAGGCGAATGACGCACGAAGTCCAGATCCCAGTACTCCGGGTGATGCAGGTCGGCGAAGCCGCCGTCGATCAGCGCCCGCACGAAGTTCAGGGTCAGCGCGGCGCGCTCGTAGCCGCGCAGCAGCAACTGCGGATCAGCGTCGCGGTCAGCGCTGGTGAAGCCGGGACGGTTGACGATGTCGCCGCGATAGGTCGGCAACGTCACGCCGTCGCGCGTCTCCGTATCGGCCGAGCGCGGCTTGGCGTACTGCCCAGCCATGCGCCCGATGCGAACCACGGGTTTCTTGAGCCCGTAGAGGAGCACCAGGCTCATCTGCAACAGGATCTTCAGCTTCTTGGCGATCTTGTCGGATTCGCAATCATCGAAGCTCTCAGCGCAATCGCCACCCTGGAGCACGAACCGCTCGCCGCGCTGAGCGGCGGCGATGTCTTCCTTCAGCGCCTCGATTTCCCACGATACGACCAGGGGCGGCAGACGTGAAAGCGCCGCAACCGCCGAGTCCAGAGCCGCCTTGTCCGGGTACGTCGGCTGCTGCTGCGCGGGCTTGCCCTGCCAGCTCGCCGGATGCCATTCGATCGGGTGCGGATTACGTGTCATAGGCGGGCGAGACTAGCATCCAGCGCCGCACCGCAAAAGGCGCTCCAGTCAGAAATTGCATACCGGACAGTCCACGAATTTACAGCCGTACGGACTCAGGCCTTAAATGGCGCCCCTTTTGTGGAGGTCGGGCATGCCCAAAGTTCTCATTCTCGGCGCTGGCAAGATCGGCGCGCTCATTTCGGGTCTGCTCGCGGAGTCGGGCTCGTACGAAGTGCATCTCGCCGATGTGAACGGCGGCGCTGCAAATGCAGTGGTCAACGCACATCGGCTGTCGAACCTGCATGCCCATACCGTCGATGCAGCTGACGGCGCGGCGCTCGATGTTCAGCTGAAGGCCCACCCGGTCGACGCCGTGATCTCGAGCCTGCCCTACTACTGCAACATCGCAGTGGCGGAAGCGGCGCGGCGCGCCGGTATACATTATTTCGATCTGACCGAGGACGTTGAGGTCACGCGCGCGGTGCGTCGGATCTCGGAAGGCGCCTCCCAGGCGTTCGTTCCCCAGTGCGGTCTCGCGCCTGGCTTCATCTCCATCGCGGCCAATGAATTGATCGGTCACTTCGATGAACTGCGCACCGTGAAGCTGCGCGTCGGCGCCCTGCCCCAGCATCCGAACAACGTCCTGAAGTACTCGCTCACGTGGTCGACGGAAGGCCTCATCAACGAGTACGGCAACCCGTGCGAAGCCATCGTCGACGGTCGACGCACCGAAGCGGCGCCGCTGGAGGGGCTCGAGGAGATTGAAATCGACGGCACGCTGTATGAGGCGTTCAACACCTCGGGCGGTCTCGGCTCGCTCGGCGAAACGTACGGCGCGCGCTGCCAGAACATGGACTACAAGACCATGCGTTATCCCGGTCACTGCGAACAGATGCGCCTGCTGATGAACGATCTGAAGTTGAATCACGACCGCGGCACATTGAAGCGCATTCTTGAGAATGCGGTGCCGCAGACATTGCAGGACGTCGTGGTGATTTACGTTGCGGTCACCGGCAAGCAGGACGGCGAGCTGCGCGAAGAAAACTACGTGAACAAGGTCTACCCACAGGTGATCGCCGGCCGCTTGTGGTCTGCGATCCAGGTCACCACCGCCTCGGGCATTTGCGCCGTGGTCGATCTGGTCGTGAGCAGCGGGCGCCTTCGCGGTTTTGTACGCCAGGAAGATTTCCGTCTGCTCGATGTCCTGCAGAATCGTTTCGGCAAGCATTACGCGGCCGGTGGAAGCAAGGATATTTCGGCGCACATGGTCGTGAGCGGTCAGGCCGGTCACCAGCGCGCGGGACAGAAGGAGAGGAAGAAGTGACCGGCGACCAGCGACTGGTGAATTGGTCAGACGGCGCTTCGCGCTGCTCACCCTCTCTACACAATCGACTCTCAAGCCAATTTCTCTGAGGCGCCATGCGCGACATTTTCTCTGCTCTCGACCTGAGTGAAACGAATTCCGGAACCTGGTCCGCCGATGGCGGCTGGTCGACCGATGCGTCCGGACCGTTGATTGAATCGATCAACCCCTCGACGGCTGAATTGCTCGGTCGCGTCCGCGGCGCCACGGCCGGCG
>JBOHZJ010000369.1:0-3558 GCA_050738395.1 Steroidobacter sp. | reverse complement strand
CGCGGCTACAAGCCCGGCGACGAAAGCGAGTATCTGAACCAGATTCGCGCACTGCTGAAAGAGTGACAAACATGGGCTACTGGGGACCGGGCGCTGGGCTCTGGCAAGAGAGGAGTCTCTCTTTGCGAAGCATTCTGGCCAGAGCCCAGCGCCCAGTACCCGGAGCCCGCTCCAGCGTCCCCGGCGCGCCGCGAAGGATTGCGATGGCGCTCCTGATCGTGGCGACGCTGAGCGGTTGCGGCAACATCGAACCCTGGGTGAAGCCGTACGAACGTCAGGCGCTCGCCGATCCGATCATGTCCTTCGACCCGAATCCCATCTCCTCGTCCTATATGCACCATGTGTTCGAAGCGCGCGAAGGCGCGCGCGGCGCGCAAGGCAGTGCGGGCGGCGGATGCGGATGTAACTGAGATGGGCGACAAGCGACACGTGGGAGCGCACAGCCCTGAAGGCCACAGGCCACAGGCCACGGGCCACAGCCAGAGTCAGGACGGCTCGTCTCTGGCTGTAGTCGGTAGCCGGTCGCCTGCCTGCTTCATCGTCGCGGCGGCGCTCAGCGTCGTCACGGCGCTGATCGTCCCGCTGACCTCCTCCGCCGCCGTGCTGCCGGAGGATCGCGCCGATGTTCTCTATCACCGCTACGAAGGCGGCGGCGTGACCATTCACGGGCCGTCGGTGCTGGTCCGCAAGAAGATGGCGGAGAAGTATTCGATCAGCGCCAACTACTACATGGACATGGTCACGAGCGCTTCGATCGACGTGGAAGTCAGCGGCGCGAGCGAATACAAAGAGGAGCGCGATCAATACAGCTTCGGGTTCGACTACCTGCGCGGCAAGACGAGCTACAGCCTCAGCTACACCAACAGCGAAGAGAACGATTACGAGGCGCAAACAGTGAGCTTCGGGATCAGTCAGGATTTGTTCGGCGATCTCACGACGATCAGCATGGGCTTCTCGAAAGGCGAGGACGTCGTGCGCCGCACGATTGCAGATGCGACGACCTTCGCGCGAATCATCGATCCGTCCTTTGAAGAGGA
Organism: Steroidobacter sp.; assembly: GCA_050738395.1. GTDB lineage: Bacteria > Pseudomonadota > Gammaproteobacteria > Steroidobacterales > Steroidobacteraceae > Steroidobacter. The sequence goes on along the minus strand of JBOHZJ010000369.1, from coordinate 2,521 downwards.
TGTCGATCGCTGGAGCTATCGCGTCGGGGTTGCGCAGATTCTCACAAAGAGCCTGATCATGACGCTCGGTCTGGAAGTGATCACTGACGAAGGCTATCTGAACAATCCCTACCGCTCGTATCGCTACCTGAACCCGACTGACGATCGACTATTCGCTCTCGATACCGAACTGTATCCGCGCACGCGCACGAGCAACGCCGTTGCACTGAACGCGCGCTACTTCCTCCCCTATCGCGCCGCGGTGCACGGCGGGTATCGATTCTTCACCGACACCTGGGACATTCGCGCGGACACGTTCGAGCTGGGCTACACGCATCCAATCGGGCAGTCCTGGGTGCTGGAAGCGAAGCTGCGCTACTACACGCAGGACCACGCGGATTTTTACAGCGACCTTTTCGAACGGCGCAATGAGCAGAACTTCCTGGCGCGCGACAAGGAACTCTCGACGTTCAGCAGTCAGACGTTCCGCATCGGCGCCACGTACGAGTTCGCGCGCAGCGGCTGGCGCTTCGTCAAGAAGGGTTCTCTGAATTTCTATTACGACCGGATCGAGTTCGATTACGAAGATTTCCGCGACGCACGTTTTTCACTGCTGCCCTCGGACGATCCGGATTTCCGTCCCGCCGGCGCCGAACCGCTCTATACGTTCGGCGCAAACGTATTCCAGGCGTTCGTGTCGATCTGGTTTTAGCTTCTGGCAGCAGTCCAGTTAGTCAGTTTGCCAGTTGGCCGGCCAGAATCCCTCTCCCCTTGGGAGAGGGCAGGGTGAGGGGCGCGAAGCGCTTGAAGAAAGTATCTGTCGCGTTCGCACTGATTTTCGCCGCAGCGGACGCCGCTTCCGCGGCCCCCCTCCCAACCCGCGACCAGAACCCGTTGCTCGCCGGATTCGGCTTACCCACGCCGATGCCCGCATCCCTATCGAACGAAACGGCTTGGTCGCTGGCGACCGACTTCAACTGGGGCAGCACCGCACTCGTTCAGGCCCACGGCGCCGAAGCACTCATCGTCGATGCTGAAACGCAGGAAGTGCGCGTCACGATTCGCCGGACGCTTACGAATCGTTTCGCATTTCAGTTGCAGATTCCGTGGCGCTACATCGGCGCAGGCTCGCTCGATGGCTTCATCAATGACTGGCACGACATCTTCAGCTTGCCGGAGGGCGCGCGACCCATCCTGCCGATCGATCAGATGCTCATTGCGTATTCACGTAATGGCGCAGCGCTGATGCATCGCGATGCCTCGCAGAGCGGCGTCGGCGACATTTCACTTGATTTTGGCTACGCGTTGCACTCGACGCCCTCATCATCCACCAGCGCGTGGTTGAGCCTGGAGCTGCCGACCGGCGACGCCGCGAAGCTCACAGGCAACGAAGCGCTCGATGCGTCAGTGATCGTGTCGACGACGCGTCGCTTTGGCGACCGCTGGTCTGTCTTCGGACAAGCGAGCGTGAGCTGGCTCGGCGAGGGCGATCTACTCCCGGAGCGACAGCGCAATATCGTCTGGAGCGGCCTTGCGGGACTGAGCTGGCGCGCCTTTCAGCCTCTCGAGTTCAAAGTGCAGCTCGATGCACACACCGCTGCTTTCAACGACAGCGAGCTCGACTTCCTCAACGAGTCGATCGCTCTCACCGTAGGCGGCACGATGCATTTCGCCTCAGGATGGAGAATCGATCTCGCCGTCTCCGAAGACATTGCCGTGGAAACAGCCGCGGATGTGGTGTTCGTCATTGGTTTGAGGAAAGAAGCTGCTAGCCACTAGCTGCTAGCTACTGGTCAGATCCAGATCGGACCCGAATTGGAATCCAAATCCGGATTGAGTACTTAGGCCATGCTCCCGACCAATCCTCGAAGGCAATCTCTGGCTAGCAGCTAGTGGCTAGTAGCAGGTCTTTAGTTCAGCGCTCGCTCAACGCTCTCACACACCGTCCTCAACACCGCCAGCCGTGCACTCTTCTTGTGATCTCCCGCCACCACGGTCCAGCGGGCATGGTTTGCGTGCGTGCGTTCAATCATGTCGACCGCGGCGGCCTGATACGCGTCGTAGTAGCGGCGGTTCGCCCAGTCCTCCTTGTCGACCTTGAAGCGCTTGAGCGGGTCTTCGTCGCGCGCGTTGAAGCGCTTCAACTGTTCGTCCTTGCTGACGTTCAGCCAGAACTTCGCGACGATGACTCCGTGTTCTGCAAGCTGCAGTTCGAATTCCCGGATCTCATCGTAGGCCCGCCGCCAGTCCGGCTCCGGCGTCAAATCACGCACGCGTTCCACCAGGACGCGGCCATACCAGGAACGATCGTAGATCGTGATCGCACCTCGTTCGGGGACGCAACGCCAGAAGCGCCACAAGTACGGATACAGCAACTCCTCCGGCGTCGGCGCAGAAACGGGCATGACCTGGTACTGACGTGCGTCCAGCGCATGCGTAATGCGACGAATTGCGCCGCCCTTGCCGGCCGCGTCCATGCCTTCGAACGCGAGTACGAGCGCGTGCTTGCGAAAGCGCGCGCGACGAACGAGCAAGGCCAGGC
>JBOHZJ010000368.1:0-6960 GCA_050738395.1 Steroidobacter sp. | reverse complement strand
GTAGACGCTACACCAGAGCTTCCCTAGTATTCGGCCAAACAACGAGTCTGTTCGCGCTCAAGTATGTTCGAAATCGTCAAAGCCGGCGGCCTCATGATGGGGCCGATCATTCTGGCCTCCATCATCGCCGCCGCGATCTTCCTGGAACGGCTGTGGACCCTGCAATCGAACCGAGTGCTGCCTGCGGAGCTCACCGAAAAGGTGTGGCGCTGGGTCGAGCAGCGGCAGATTCAGGACAAGCACATAGTCGCGCTTCAACAGAACTCTCCGCTCGGCAAGATTCTCGCAGCGGGCCTTGCGAACCGACATCGCGATCGCGCAATCATCAAGGAGAGCATCGAGGACACGGGACGTCACGTGGTTCACGAGCTGGACCGATTCATCGGCGCGCTCGGTACGATCGCGTCGCTGTCGCCACTGATGGGCCTGCTCGGGACCGTGTTCGGCATGATCCGCACCTTCAATGCGATTACGACCGAGGGCATCGGCAATCCGGCCGCGCTCGCGGGCGGCATCGCCGAAGCGTTGATCACTACGGCGGCGGGGTTGACCGTCGCGATCCCTGCGCTGATTGGCTACAAGTATCTGCGCGGCCGCGTCGAGGCGCTGGTCGTGCAGATGGAGAAGGAAGCCATCAAGCTCGTCCAGGCCATGGATGATCTGTCGTCCGTCCCCGTGTCTTCCAATGTTCGCGGAGCCGCTTCGTGAATCTGCGCACCCGCTCGCACGAAGAACCCGAGCTGAACCTGACATCGCTGATCGACGTCGTGCTGCTGTTGCTGATCTTCTTCATGGTCTCCACGACGTTCGTCGATGAGTCGCGCATAAAGTTACAGTTGCCGCAGGCGAGTTCGGAACCCGCGGCCGATCAGAAGCAGGACCCGATCGAAGTCGCGATAACGGCGTCGGGTGAGTATCGAGTCAACGGCCAGACGCTGATCAACACGAATCCGGCCACGCTGTCGGCGGCCGTGTCGAAGGTCGCGGGCGATACGCGCGACGTTCCGATCACGCTGCGCGCCGATGCGCGCGCGACGCATCAGTCGGTCGTTACGGCCATGGACGTGCTCGGACGTCTCGGCTTTCGCGCCATCAGCATCGCGACCGTCAACGAACAGCGCAACACGGACGCGGCGAACTAGCCCGGGCAATGACCTCGCCGAATCTCCCCCTCGCCGAGGATGGCTGGCAAACGTATCGACGGTTGCTGACGTATCTGCGGCCGCATCGCGGCGCCTTCGTGCTCGGCATGCTCGGCGCCATGCTCTTTTCGGCGAGCATGGTCGGCTTTACGGTGTTCGCAAAATTCTTCGGCGACGGAACGTTCGAAAACAGCGATCCGCGCACTATCGTGTGGTTGCCGCTGGCGCTGGTCGCGCTGTTCGCCGTTCGCGGGCTCGGCGACTTCACGCAGACGTTCTACATGGGCTACGTCGGCCGCCATATCGTCAAGCGATTGCGCGGTGAGCTTTTCGAACGTCTGCTGCAATTGCCGATCGGGTACTACGATCGCAATTCGACCAACGTGCTGCTCTCGCGTCTGACGTACAACACGGAGCAGATCGGGCAGGCGTCGACCGATTCGATCATCGTGACGCTGCGTGAGACGCTGACTATCATCGGTTCGATCGGCATGCTGTTCTGGTTCAACGCGCGACTCGCATTGATCTCGCTCACAATGGGCCCGCTGGTTGCGTGGCTGGTGACGATCATCAATCGCAAGTTCCGCCGCTACAGCCGCCGCATCCAGGACTCGATGGGCGACATCACCCGCGTCGCGAAAGAAACGCTCGATGCGCCGCGCGTGATCAAGGTCTACAACGCTCAGGCGTATCAGGGCGCGCAGTTCGAAGCCGTCAACGAGCACAACCGACATTCGTTCATGCGACTGGTGCTGACGAAAGGCTTGTCGAATCCCGTGGTGCAGATGGTGACGGCGATCGGGTCGGCCGTCATCCTGTCGATCGCAATTTCGGACGCCATTCACGACCGTATGAGCATGGGCGATCTGCTCGCGTTTCTCGCAGCGCTCATTGGCATCGCACAACCGTTGCGCAGCCTGATCGGCGTGTCGGGACCACTGCAGCAGGGCATCGCGGCCGGGCAAAGCATATTCGAGTTGCTCGACGAAACGACGGAGCCCGCGGGCGGCGCGCTGATCGCTGAACGCGTGCGCGGCGACATCGAATTTCGGGACGTCTCATTTTCGTATGCCGCGGCCAAGCACACGCTGCAGAACATCACGGTCAGAGTCGCGCCGGGAGAAATGCTGGCGATTGTCGGCCGATCCGGAAGCGGCAAGTCGACGCTGGTCAATCTTCTGCCGCGCTTTTACGACGCGAGCGCCGGTTCAGTGCGCATAGATGGGCGCGATGTGCGCGAGTACAACCTCATGAGTTTGCGCGAGCAGGTCGCGCTCGTCAGCCAGGAAGTCGTGCTGTTCAACGATACGATCCGGGCCAACATTGCGTTCGGTCGTGATGTGTCCGCCGCCGCCGTGGAAGAGGCCGCACGCGCTGCACACGTGCTGGAATTCGTGCGCGAATTGCCCGCCGGGCTTGACACCATGGTGGGCGATCGCGGCGTGCTCCTGTCCGGCGGCCAGCGTCAGAGAGTTTCCATCGCACGCGCATTGCTCAAGAACGCGCCGATACTGATCCTCGACGAGGCGACCTCAGCACTCGACACCGAGTCCGAGCGCATCATCCAGGCTGCGCTGGAAGGACTGATGCACAACCGTACGACGCTCGTGATCGCGCATCGGCTGTCGACGGTGGAAAAGGCCGATCGCATCGTCGTGCTGGAGGCCGGTCGCGTGATCGAGTGCGGCGAGCATCAGGAACTCATCGCCCGGGACGGGCACTATGCGGCCTTGCACCGGATGCAATTCAATGCGTGAAAAAAGTGGACTGCCGGGCAATGACTGTCACAGCGCCTGCCTCTGACCGCACGCCCCAAGTCGCACGCCAGATCGTTCCTTCAGAATGCTCGACCACTTCTTCCAGCGGCTCTGGTACTCCGGGCGAGTGCACTGGTTCTCTGTTGTCCTGCTCCCCTTGTCGGGCTTGTTTGGCTTGATCACCGCAGTGCGTCGCAGCGCTTACCGTGCGGGCGTCTTCAAGGCGGTGCGCGTGTCGCGGCCGGTGCTGGTAGTGGGCAACATTACCGTCGGCGGCGTGGGCAAGACACCGCTCACGATCTGGCTGGCGTCGCTCCTTGAAGCCCGGGGTGTGCAGGCAGGCGTCGTTTTGCGAGGCTACGGCGGGCGGTCGGCGAGTTGGCCTCGCGACGTGGCGGCTGACAGTTCGCCCGCGGAAGTCGGCGATGAAGCCGTGCTGCTCGCAAATCGCACCTCGGCGATCGTGGCGGCCGGGCCGGATCGCGTCGCTACTGCGCGGCGAGTGATTGAACGTGGCGCGCAAATCGTCCTGTCCGACGATGGCCTGCAGCACTATCGGTTGGCGCGCGACGGCGAGATCGTAGTCATCGACGAGAAGCGCGGGCTTGGCAATGGCCGGCTGTTGCCTGCCGGGCCGCTGCGCGAGCCACAGCGGCGACTCGAGACAGTCGATCTGGTCGTGCTCACCCGGCGAACTGCCGAAACAGCTCGATCGGCGGACGCAGAATTTCCAGCGAGCATGATCGCGGTTGCACGACTCAGCGGCGTCATTTCGCTGACGACTGGCGAGATTCGCACAGTGGAGAGCTTCAAAGGCCGCCGAGTTCACGCGATCGCTGCAATCGGTCACCCACAGGCGTTCTTCGAATCACTGAGCGCGCGCGGTCTCTCCTTCGACGCGCATGCCTTCGCCGACCATGCGCCGCTGAGTCCCGCGAATCTTCAGTTCGGCGACGATGCGCCGGTGCTTATGACGGAGAAGGATGCAGTAAAATGCCGCGCGTTCGCGGATGGGCGGCTCTGGTCCGTCCGCATGGATGTCGAAATTGATGCGCAGGACGCGATGGTTATTTCGAAACTCCTCGATCGCATGCTTGCGGGTCGCCGCACGATCAACTGACCACTGGCCTGACTTACCGGACTCTCATGGACTCCAAACTGCTCGACATCCTCGCTTGCCCCTTGTGCAAAGGTCCGCTGCACTACGTGAAGGCGCAGCAGGTGCTCGTCTGTCGCGCCGATCGGCTGGCGTATCCGGTGCGCGACGGGATCCCGGTGATGCTCGAGGACGAGGCGCGGCCGCTCGATCCGACGGATCCCTTGTTGAGAAAGGACTAGTGACTAGTGACTGGTGAATAGTCGGAGAAAGCTTGGGCGTTACTGTGCGGCCGCTGTCCAAGGAAACGACATATGTGTTTGCTGTTTTTCGATGGACGCTGACGCGATCGACCTGCATGCTCCGCCAACTAGCACTGTGCTTGTCTTCTCTGACTATTCACCAGTCACCAGCCACTAATCACTACTCACTTCTTCGTCTCATGAGCTTCAAGGTCGTCATTCCTGCGCGTTACGCGTCCAGTCGCCTGCCGGCCAAGCCGCTGCTGCACATCGACGGGCGGCCGATGATTCAGTGGGTAATTGAAGCGGCGCTCGCAAGCGGCGCCGAAGAAGTGCTGGTTGCGACGGATGACGAACGAATCGCAGCTGCTGCATTCGATCCCCGCAGCCCGGGCCGATCGCTTGCGGTGATGACGCGGACTGATCATCTCTCAGGCACAGATCGAATCGCCGAAGTCGCGACAGCGCGCGGCTGGGACGATCGTACGATAGTCGTCAACGTCCAGGGCGATGAACCGCAACTGCCTCCCTCGTTAGTGGGGCAGGTTGCAGCGTTGCTCGATCAGTATGTAGATGCGGATGTAGCCACGCTGTGTACGCCAGTGCTGAGTGTGCACGAATTCCTGGACCCGAACGTCGTAAAGGTCGTGACCGCGCGAGGCGGCGTGGCGATGTATTTCAGCCGAGCCCCGATTCCGTGGCATAGAGATGGCGCGCTGCAGGGGCTGATGACGCAAACCAGCATTCTGGGCGCGCAGCGGCATCTGGGAATCTATGCTTATCGGGTGGCGGCGCTGCGTCGACTGACAGCCATGCAACCGAGCGATCTGGAGCTGACGGAGAAGCTCGAGCAGCTGCGTGCGCTGCAGGCGGGCATGCGTCTGCAGGTCGCTATCGCGGCGGTTGCGCCGCCCGCGGGCGTCGATACGGAAGCGGATCTCGAGCGCGTGCGCGCCGGTTTCTCGGGAGAGTAGCTGAGGCGTCTGCGGCGAATCAGCTGCGATGAGCGTCTGGTTCTACTTTCACGAGTTCAGCCGAGTGCGCGGTTTCCAGAACGCCGCTGTCCCAGCGAACCAGAACGAACCCGCTGTTCAACAGCCTGAGGACTGAACCGAGCGGAAATCCCGGGCGCTTCAATGCGCGAACCCGGTCTCCCTCCGCGAGGAGGCCGTGTGAATCGGTCATGTGTGGTCCAGCCCTTCGCCGCGCACGCAATCTTTGTACGCAATATCTGTCGCATGACGCACTCGCAAATGTCGTTAAGGGACTGCCCGATCGGCGCCAGAGACTCACGCTTGACGCAGATGCAGGGCGTGTTCAGTCTCATGTCTCACCGATGGCCTGATCGTGACTCGAATGCGAATCCTGTTCGTTTGCATGGGCAATATCTGCCGCTCGCCCACCGCCGAGGGCGTCTTTCGCTACGTACTCAGCTCGCGTGCGCCGCATCTGCAGGTGGAAATCGATTCAGCGGGGACGCACGACTATCACGTCGGCGATCCACCCGACCGGCGGGCGATAGCGGCTGCCTTGCGACGTGGAATTGATCTCTCGAAACTACGCGCGCGCACCGTTTCTGCGCGGGATTTCGAGTACTACGATCTGATTCTCGTGATGGACGAGGAGAATCTTGCAGAGCTGCACAGCCGTGCGCCTGCGAGTCGTCGCGACAGGGTGCGGCTCATCATGGACTACGCACCATCGGCAACGTCGCGGGCGGTGCCCGATCCGTATTACGGCGCCCCGCAGGGGTTTGAAGCGGTTCTCGACCTGCTGGAGGAAGCTGCGGAGGGCCTGCTGCAGGAACTGCTCGCCCGCCAATAGAAATTGAAATGCCGTTTTTCAACGGTCTGCCATGTGATGCTTGGCGGGAGCGCTGCCATCTATTCCGTTCGCCCTGAGCTTGTCGATAGCTCTTGAGTTTTTCACTGTTCCAGAATCTCATCGCGAACGGACAGAAATCCACGTGGCGCCGCACCAGGCCCGGCAAAGAAAAGGCCGGGTTTAACCGGCCCATTCTTGTGGCTTACACCTTGAGTGTTATTCCTCGCGTCGCTGTCCGTCGGGTTCGGCGCTCCACGTCCCACCAGTCGGACTCGGGGTGGAAGTCCACACCGTAAACTTCTTCTGTTCGCCTTGCTCGGACGGCGCAGCTGCAGGTGCAGGTTTCGGCTCTGACTGCGGGGATTCGTGCGCGGGTTCTCGCCGTTCGGGCGCATTGCTGCGCTCCTCCGGCTCGCGCCGGGGTTCAGCATCGCTACGCTCCTGCGTGAGATCGAAACTGTGCTGAGCATCCTGTCGCCTGGGTTGCGCCGGTGCGATCTCCCGATGTGCATCATCGGCGTCGGCTGGACGCGGTTCGTACGAGGCGTCAGAGGAGGGCGCCGCATAGTCGGCGGAAGTACTTGAACCCTCTCCCGATTGAGGTGCACCGGCGGCGCCTTCATCTCCACCGCGACCGCGCCCACCACGGCGTCTTCGGCCACGACGTCCGCGCCCACCACGTTCACTGCGCTCGCCTCTGTCGCCTCTGTCACCTCTGTCAGCGCGCGCTGCATCGCCGTTCCCAGCCGGCGGCGCATCGAGTCGCGGCGTGGCCGCCTGCTGCTGCTGTGGGCGGGATTGTTGAGCATGCCGCTGCGGCGTTTCTTCACGCGCGGGCTGAGAAGCGCCGCCGGCCATCGCCGATTGCTCTCGTGGCTTTCGCTCGGGGCGATTCGAAT
>JBOHZJ010000367.1:0-14657 GCA_050738395.1 Steroidobacter sp. | reverse complement strand
GCTGACTTCGATCCGACCTTCTACGCCGTGGCTCTACTCGCCGCGCTGCTCATTGGCTTGTCCAAGGGAGGATTGAGCATGGTCGGTTCGCTTGCGACGCCGATTCTTGCGCTCGTTATCTCTCCCGTGAAGGCGGCGGCGGTACTGCTGCCGATACTCGTCATCAGCGACGCGTTCGGGCTCTGGTCGTATCGCCGCGATTTCGATCGCCGCAATCTCGCGATTCTCATTCCCTCCGGGGCGCTCGGCATCGGCGCCGGCTGGGCGACGGCGTCGCTCGTATCGGATCGATGGGTGGGGTTTGTGATCGGCGTGATCGGCTTCGTCTTCTGTCTGAGCAGTTGGATCAGGCGCAATACGATTGCGAAGCCGCACGCAGCCGATGTGCCGCGCGGCGTGCTGTGGGGCGCGATCATGGGATTCAGCAGCTTCGTCGCGCACGTCGGCGGACCGCCGTACCAGGTCTACGTGTATCCGCAGCAACTCGATAAGGTCGTCTACGCGGGAACGACGACGATCGTCTTCGCGGCGGTGAACCTCATGAAGCTCCCACCGTATTGGGCGCTTGGCCAGTTCAGCACCGAGAATCTCTACACATCGGCATTCCTCGTGCCCATCGCCGTCGCGGGCACGTTCGCGGGCGTGCGCCTCGTGCGTGTACTGCCGCAGCGGTTCTATTTCAACTTCGTGCAGGTGATGTTGTTCATCGTATCCATCAAGCTCATGGCGGATGCGATGTAGGCGGTTGAAGGAGTGAAGGACGGCGACCGGAGGACTAAAGGACGGCCTTCGGCAGGAAGGCGATTCGCGGGAAAGCCGGTGGCGGAAAGCCTTCGGCAGGCCAGAGCGTTCGCCGGCGTGCGCTGCCGCCGCGGCTCCATTTCAACTTCGTGCAGGTGATGTTGTTCATCGTGTCGGTCAAGGTTATGGCGGATGCGATATAACCGCTGCTGGCGGCGCCAAACACCGTCCCTTGCGATGTGTGTTCTGCACCCGCTCCCTGCACAATGTGTCTACGACCGCTTGTCCAGAGGTCATCCATGAAGCTCAAGCTTGCCGTCTTCTATGGTTCCGTTCGCTCGGGCCGGCAAGGAATTCGGGCCGCGCGGTACATCGTGAATACTTGTCGCGAGCGCAGGCATGACGTCGACCTGATCGACCCGCTCGAGTACCCGCTGCCGCTGCTCGATAAAATGTACAAGGAGTATGCGCGGGAAGAGGCGCCGCAGACGCTGCAACGCATGGCCCGCCTGATCCTCGGCGCTGACGCGTACATCATTGTGACGGGCGAGTACAACCACACCGTCCCGCCAGCGCTCACCAACCTGCTCGATCATTTTCTGGAAGAGTACTTCTGGAAGCCCTCGGCGATCGTCTGCTACTCGGCCGGCGCATTCGGCGGCGTGCGCGCCGCCATGACGCTGCGCTGCATGCTCGCGGAGCTCGGCATGAGCAGCATTCCCTCCATCCTGCCCATCCCGAGAGTCCACGCTGCGTTCGACGAGAACGACACGCCGAAGGACGACGCCTTGCGCCGGCGCACCGACAAGTTCATGACGGAGCTCGAGTGGTACGGCCGCGCGCTCAAGATCGCCCGCGACAAGCCCGAAGAGCGCAGCGAATGCGAAGCGCAGTCGGCGGGGCCGGGCGCGAAGGCGAGCTGATAGAGGCTGGCTTCGCTCGTCGTGCGCCTCTATCCGGCTGCCGCAAACGGGGATCAACCGGCTTCGCTCCGTTCGCAAACGGTCACTGACAGACGGCCACTGGCAAGCGTGACGAGACGTCAGCGTAGGCCTGCAGACAGGCCGGGATAGATGTCCGTTTGGCCTGGTTTCCAACGCTCGGTGTCCATTTTTCACCCCAGACCGCTCTACTACACTCGGGTGGGGAAGAATCCTTCGTGAGCAAGCCAGCAGTGGACCGTCAATCATTCGTCGCAGGGGTCGCCGCTCGTTACGGGCGGCAGCTCAGGCGCTTCATCGCTTCGCGCCTCAGGCACGCGCGCGACGCTCCCGACCTTGCGCAGGAAGTCTATTTGCGGCTTCTCAGGGTCGAGCGGCACGAGCTGATCCGCAACCCCGAGGCGTATTTGTTGACAATCGCGAGCCACCTGATTCACGAGCACGCGTTGCGCCAGTCGGCCGCGCCCATGATCGTCGACATCGACGAAGTTCTGGCGGAGCTTCACACGGCTCGCGAGCAGGACCCGTCCGATCGGGCGGATTCACAGCAACGGATGCAGGCGCTGGAGCGCGCGCTGGTCAAGCTTTCGCCGAAGGCGCAAGCGGCGCTGCTCCTGCATCGTCGCGACGGCTACTCGATCGAGGAGATCGGCGCGCAGCTCGGCGTCTCGCGATCCATGGCGAAGAAGTACCTGGCGCAGGCGCTGGTTCATTGCCGCAAGTGGCTGGACGCGAGCGCAAGCAAGGAGGGGCCATGACCAACAGCGAGATTCTCGAACAAGCGGCCGAATGGTGTGTGACGCTGCGGGAGCGTGGCGACGCCGCTGCGGCGCGCGAGGAATTCGCGGCGTGGCTCTGCAAGTCGCCAGAGCACGTGCGAGCGTACCTGGAGCTGGCTGCGCTCTGGACCGATGTCGCCCGGGCTGATGTGCTCGCGGGCCTCGATGCGGCGACGTTGGTCGATCACGCTATGGCGGAAAGCAATGTCGTGCCGCTCGGCGTTGCTCAGCGACAAGAACCGCAGCCTGCACTCGCGCCGCCAGGACGCAGGCAGACGAAGCGCCGCGCGCTGCTTGCCGCCGCGCTTGCAACGCTGGCGATCGCAGCGGGCGGATGGCTGTGGCAGGCGCAACGCTATCCGACGTACGTTGCGACGATCGGCGAGCAACGATCGATCGTGCTCGAGGACGGCTCGGTGGTCGAGCTGAACTCTCGATCTCGCGTGCGCGTGCGATTCACCGAACGCGAGCGCACGATCGACCTGCTGGAGGGGCAGGGCTTGTTTCGCGTCGCGCGCGCCCCCGATCGTCCGTTCATCGTGCGTAGCGGCGACGTGCTCGTGCGCGCCGTCGGCACGGAGTTCGACGTATATCGGCGACCCGCCGGAACGACTGTGACGGTGCTCGAAGGGAAAGTCGACGTGATCGCATCGTCTCGCGCGCTTGTTGCTGCCCCGCGGGAGGACGAGCAGGCGCGCCCGGCCGATGCGTCACGCGTGGAGCGACGAACGCCCACGGTGCAACCGATCCGGTTGGCGGCAGGCGAGCAAGCGATCGTCTCTCGCGCAGGAACGGTCGAGCCGAAACCCGCGAACGTGGCCGCCGCTACGGCATGGATGCAGCGACAGCTCGTGTTCGATTCCGCGCCGCTCGAGGAGGTCGCGCACGAGTTCAATCGTTACAACGAGCGCCGCCTGGTCATCAGGGACGAGCGCTTGCGTGGCGTGCTGATCAGCGGCGTGTTCTCGTCGACCGATCCTGCGGCGCTGCTGCGCTTCCTGCATGAGCAGTCCGACCTCGAAGTCGAGGAGACGGATTCCGAAGTTCACGTCCTTGCTCGCGCGCCTTGAGAGAAGAGTGGTAGCCACTTTTCGCGCGTACGCGCTCTACAGATTCATGCCAGCCGCCGAAAGCGAGCGGCAGCCTTCATGAACTGATAGTGGGGAAAGCGTAATGCGCAAGACGACGAGCATTTTGGTCGCGAGCATCTGTGCGATAAGCCTGTGTGTGGCCGCGGAAAGCGGCGAGCCTGTGCGCAAGCCGATCGGCATTCCCGCGCAGGCGCTCGGATCGGCCTTGAAAGCGCTCGCGAGCGAGCGCGACTTTCAGCTCGTCTATCGGGCCGAGATCGTCACGGGTCTTGAAACCGCGGGCGTGAGCGGCGAGCTGACAGACGAGGACGCACTCCGCCAACTCCTGAAGGGAACAGGGCTGACGTGGCGCCGTCTCGACGAGAACACGATCACCATCATCCCGCTCGCCGCGCAAACGAGCAGCCGCGCTGTCGCGCAGACGGACCTTCGCCTGGCGCAAGGTTCGCAAGCTGCCGCGGACGACGCCGCAGAATTGACGCCCAGGCGTACGGAGCTGGAAGAAATCGTCGTCACCGGTTCGCACATTCGCGGCGTGCAGGCGAGCGCGTCGCCGCTGCTGCGGTTCGATCGCGAGGACATCGCACTCAGCGGCTACTCGACGCTCGATCAATTCATCGAAAGCCTGCCCCAGAACTCGGGCGGCGGCGCGAGCCAGGACACAGTCGGCACGGACTCGGCGGTCGGCAACAACGGCTACGGAAACGCCGTGAACCTGCGCGCGCTCGGCCCCGGGGCGTCGCTGGTTCTACTCAACGGACGCAGGCTCGCGCCTGGCGGCAATAGCGGCCGGTTCGTCGACATCTCGATGATTCCACTTTCCGCAGTGGAGCGCGTCGAAGTGCTCACGGACGGCGCGTCGGCCATTTACGGCTCCGATGCGGTTGGCGGCGTGGTGAACTTCATTCTCAGGAAGGATTACGAAGGCGCGGAGACTTCGGCGCGCTATGGCCGCGTGACCGACGGCGGGCTGGCGGAGCTTCAAGCGACGCAGTCGCTCGGGGCCGCCTGGCTGGGCGGAGGCGCGCTGTTCTCATACGAGTACAACCAGCGCGATGCGCTCGACGCGCGCGACCGGGATTTCGCGGCTGGAAGCGATGCTCCACGAACGCTGCTTCCCGAACAGAAGCGGCACAGCGCCTATTTCAGCGCGCATCAGGACATTGCGGAATCCTGGTCGGTGTTCGCGGATGCTCTCTACTCCCGGCGCGAGACAGAGAACGTGCTCACGTATCTCGATCTGCTGAACGAGGAGGAATCCGAGAGCGAGCAGATCCACGCGGCGCTCGGCGCCGAGGTCGCGCTCGGCGGAGGCTGGCAGGGCCAGATCTCGAGCAGCTACTCCAAGCATCGTTTCGATGCGAGCTTGCTGCGCACGCCGGTTCCGAACGGCGCCGGCGAGCTCACGGAAACCAACGTCGATACCGACGTGTGGTCGTTCGATGCGCTTGCCGACGGCGCGCTCGTGCAACTGCCGGGCGGCGAGCTGCGGCTCGCCCTCGGAGCGAGCCACCGGCGCGAAGATGTGTTGCCCATTGGCGGCGACGATCTGCCGGGGCGGCGCGTGAACGCCGCCTTCGCGGAACTGTTCATTCCGTTCATTGGCGCGAGCAATTCGGCGCCCGGCTTCGAAGCGCTCGAGTTGACGCTCGCGGGACGTTACGAGGACTACAACGATTTCGGCGACGACGTGACGCCCAAATACGGCCTGCGCTGGCAGCCGACAGGAGGCTTGAGCTTGCGCGCGACCTACGGCGAATCGTTCAAGGCGCCGACATTGACGGATCTCGCGCCCGGAACCGAGTCGCTCCTGGCGTTTGTCGCCAGCGATTTCGGTGCGGATATTCCCGGCGATCCAGTGATCCTGCTGCGCGCGCAGGCGGCACAGCCGGAGCTTCGCGAAGAACGGTCGAGGAGCTGGACGGCCGGCTTCGACCTGCAGCCTGCATCGGAGTCGTTCTCTCTCTCCGTGACGTACTTTCGCATCGAGTTCGAGAACCGGATCGACTCGCCGATCTCGGTCGGCTTCACCGAATTTCTCACCGACACGAGCGTGTTCGGCGACTTCCTCGTCGTGAACCCCGACGCCGCGTTCATCGAGGCGCGGCTTGCGGAGGCGACGGACTTCGCCGATCTGACGGGCGGTCTGTTCGCGCCGGACGCTGTCGGTTTGTGGGCGGACGCCGCGGTCACGAACATCGCGGAGGAAGAGCAGAGCGGGGTGGACGTGACCTTCGAAATGCCGTTCGACGTCGGCCGCGACAAGCTCAGCATGTGGCTCAACAGCACGTATCTGCTCGAGTTCGAGAAGAAGCCGGCGCCGCGTGCAGAGGGGCGCGACGTGCTCAACACGCTCAATCAGCCGATCGATCTGCGCCTGCGCGGCGGTGTGAACTGGCGGCGCGGCGGCCTCACTACTGCTCTGATCGCGAACTACCAGGACAGCTACAAGGACGTCGACGCCGCAAGCAGCGCGATCTCGTCCTGGACGACGTTCGATGCGCACGTCAGATGGCAATTCGATGCAGGCGTCGCCAGCTTCGCCGACGGACTCGTGCTCGCACTGAGCGCACAGAATCTGTTCGACGAAGATCCGCCGTTTGTCGAGACACAGGGCTCGCCGATCGCGCATGCGGGCTTCGACGCCGTGAACGCGACGCCGCTCGGCCGATTCGTCGCGCTCGAGCTCACCAAGTCGTGGTGAGCGGGCTCGCAAAGAGCGCGGGCGCCGCGCTCGTCGCCGGTCTGTTGAGCATCGGCGCGTTCTCGCAAGCTCGTTGCGAAAACGTCGAGCCACAAGCGAAGTCGACAGGATTCGAGATCGGCGACTACTTCAGGCTCCGGCGCATCTCCGAGCTGGCGCTTTCGTCGGATGGGCGCTGGCTCGCTTACGTGGTCGAAGGCTACTCGCCGGACGCGACCGCACGCACGCGCCATGTCTACGTGCACTCGCTCGATCAAGGCGCGAAAGAGACCGCGCCCGATGCGCTCCAGGATGGCAGTTCGTTCTCGTGGATTTCCGGCAGTCATGAGCTCGCGTTTCTCGCGGTGCGCGCGGGGACCACTCACGTTTTCTCGTACGACGTACGGACCGCGCAAACGCGGCGGCGCACCGACAGCGCCCATCCCGTCGAGAGTTTCAGGTTCTCGCCGCGTGGCGGCGCACTCGCGTATCTGACGCGCGAGGAATCGGTGCAAAGTGAATCGCTGTACGAGCGGTTCCGCGGCGACACCAGCGGGATCGTCATCGATCCTCGCAACACCAGCTCGCATGATTTCCTGAACCCACACTGGCACGGCATGGTGAAGCGCGACCCGGCGGCGCTGTGGATCGCTTCCGACGATCTCGGCGCAGTGCGCGTCGCGGTCCCCGGCGAGCCTGCAGACGAATTCTTCTGGTCCTCCGACGGGGCGCGCCTGTCGATCACGTACGTCGCAAACGACATTCCGGAATCGCAGCTCGGCGATCAGTACACGAGCGTCGGCGTCTACGACTTGGCTGCGCGATCCTTCCGGGAGATCGCCCGAGCGGCGCCGCCGCACGAAGGGCGTCCCGCATCGAGCTTCAAAGGCGGCGAGTGGATCCCGGGGCGTGCGGAGCTGCTGATCCGTCGCGTGATTCACGCCGACCCTTGGGTGAGCGATTCGTTTCCCGATTGGGCCGTCGCGCGCCTGACACGCAAGCCGCCCGTTGCGAATGACGAGTGGCTCGCGATCGAGGCCTATCCGACGGGGCTCGCATTCATGCCGATGCGAGACGGAAGCGTGCTGGTGGAGAACACGGTGCGAGGCGTCCGATTGCTGTTCCGTTTGGACCGTGACGGAATGCGCCCTGATCGGCGGATCGCGGCGCTCGAGGGCGGCAGCTCGATGTTTCGATTCAGCGAGGACTTCGGGCGGTTCGCGTTCGTGCACGAGAGCCTCGTGCAGCCGCCGGAGATTTACGTCGCGAGGCACGGCCGCGTCCCACGGCAGCTCACCCAGTTGAACGCGGAAGTCGCGCGGCAGATTCGGTTCCGCTCCCATGAGATGACATGGCGCAGTACCGATGGAAATGAAATCCGCGGCTGGTTGCTCGAACCGCCGGGCGTGCGGCCCGACGCCGGCTGGCCGCTGGTCACGCATGTCCACGGCGGCCCGGCGTTCGCGTACCCGAACGCCTTCGCGCCGTACTTCGCTTACTGGCCATATCCCATCGAGGTCTACGCCGAGCACGGCATCGCAGTGTTCATGCCCAACTATCGCGGTACGCATAGCTATGGCAGGCAGATTGCGACCGGCTCCAACGAGCAGGCGATCGATGACATCGTGACCGGCGTGCGCAAGCTGGTCGCCGAAGGAGTCGTCGACGAGCATCGCCTCGGCGTCTCGGGACACAGTCATGGCGCGTTCGTCGGACCGCTCGCGATGGCGCGCGCGAAGAACTTCCGCGCGGCGTCGTTCGCGGAGGGCGTTGCGAACAGCGTCGTCGCGTACGAGCTGATGAGCGAGGATGCGAACCGCGAGATTCACGATGCCATCGTCGGCGCGAGCCTGTACGAAGCGCCGCAACGCTATCTGGACGAGTCGCCCGATCTGCACTTCGCGGGGCTCTCGACTGCCGCGCTGTTCGAAGGCGGCGCGTACACCGCGGCGCTGTACATGCTCGGATTCACGAAAGCGGCGTCACGAGCCGGGATGCCGACCGAATTCGTCGTGTATCCCCAAACGGCGCACAACATCGCGATGCCGAAGCTCCAGCGTGAAGCCGCAGAGCGAAATCTGGACTGGTTTCGGTCCTGGTTGCTGGGCGAGAGAAAGTCGTCTCAGCGCTGATCGAAAGGTGACCGACCTGCCCTGAACTCAGATGAAACCGGCTTCGCTCCGTTCGCAGTAGGCCATTCGCGGTCGGCCATTGGCAGGAGGCTGACTTCGTCAGCAGGAAACAGCTCTGACTTGCTCGCGCCTGCGAGCCCCCTGTCGCACCTGCGACCTACTGCACGCGCCCTGCGAGCGAAGCGAAGCCAGTTTCTGCCTTTGAAGCCGGCATCTGCCTTTGATGTGGGCGAGGCGCCTTTGTTGCGTGCCCGCGGACTGTGTTTAGTTATTGGACCGGGACATCGTACGCGACGGTCGGCGAGGGCTCCGGCCTGTATGTGTAGTGCCACCATTCGGCGGCATAGTTCTCGAAGCCTTCACGACGCATGGCGTCGACCAGTCGATGCCGATTGGTGCGTTGCTCGCCGCCGATAGCTGGCGAATCGGTGTGCGCGAGTTCATCAAAGAAGTCGAATGGGGTTCCCATATCGAGCGGCGTACACGTCCGTCCTTCGTCATCGCAGCGGAGCAAGCCGAGATCGATCGTCGCTCCGCGGCTGTGACCCGATGTACGCGCGATGTAGACGCCGAGCAGAGAGCGTTTGTCCAGGTTCGGATAATGGGTCGCCTTGGTGCGCTGATCGGCGAGGTCCTCGGCCCAGCGACCGAAGTGTCGCACCGCTCGCACCGGTCGATAGCAATCGAAGATTCTTATGCGCAGGTTCTCCTTGCGCAGCGCCTGTTCGACGCGCGCGAGCGCGGCAGCGACTGGCGCGAGCAGATAACACTTGGGCGCATCGTAGCCATCGACTGGCGCGCCCACAAAATTGTCGGCGCCCGAGTACCGGATATCGAGCGCCGCATCGGCAATCAATCGTGAGATGTCGATAAGCCCTGCGGCGTCCGCAGAAGTCGCCGTGGAAACTGTGACCGCAGGCGGCGGCGAACCGCAGCTCGCGATCCAGAGGCAGGCGGAGGCGGCGAGCACTTTTCGCAATTGGATGGTCATGACAAGAAGCTTCGCATGCTTTAGGCAAAGGCGAAACTGACGCAGCCATGAAACCAGCTCCGCTGCGCTCGCAGTGGGCCCTATGGCAAATGCAGAACAGGCACTGCGAACACGTGAGCCGGTTCAAATTGTTATTCTATCGGGCGTCACAGGTCGGAAAATACGATGCGCTCGATCATCGCTCTTTCTCTGCTCCTCCTTTCCTGCACCAACGTACGCGCCGAGATCGTGCAGTACGGCGGGAGCGCCGATGTGCTGCCTCATAAGGCGTACATCCATGCGGTGAGCGAGGCCGTCTCGCCGGTGCAGCAGACGTACGTCAAGGCGAAAGACGGCGTTTACATCGCAGCCGCGATTCGCAGGCCGAAGGGCGAAGGCCCGTTCCCAGCCATCGTGATCTTTCACGGCGCGCCGGGCGGAAGAGGCATGGAGCAGCTCGTCGGATGGTCGCGCGGCGATCATGGCGGTCCGGTCTGGGAGCGCTTCCTCAAGGAAGGTTTTGTCGTCGCGGTCGCAGACTACCGGGGCGGCGATCTCAACACGATGAACGCGCCGTCATCGAGCGGGTTGGTGACCGCGATCGACGACGGACTTTCAGTGATCGAGCACGTAAGAGCATTGCCGTACGTCGATCGCGCGCGGATCAGCGTCTACGGCGCGAGTCTCGGCGGCAATCTCGCGCTGTATCTCGCATCGAAGGCGCCGGCGCTGCAGGCAGTGGTGCTTGGCGCGCCGGCCCCGATCTGGTTCCTGGGTCACAAGCTGCCGGTCGAGGGCCCTCGCCCTGATTTCGCGACCATGGCGCTGGACGCCGAAGTCACGCGAGCGAACATCGCGCCGATCCAAACGCCGATCCTGATCCAGGTGGGGAAGAATGATCGTCTGCTGCCGCTCGACACCGTCCTGCACGATCAGCTCGTCAAGTACGGCAAGCAGGTGCGGATGGAAGTTTACGAACACGGCTATCACGACTTCGTGCTCGGGCCGCAAGGCCAGAAGCGGGCGGATATGCCGAAAGGCGAGTACCTCATGCAGGGCGCGCTCGATGCGCTCGAACGCTCCGTGCAGTTCGTGAAATCGCCGCGGTAAAGGCGCCGATGCGCTCGCGGACCCTCGACTCTGCGATACGACTTCGACTCAGGGCCGGTACGCCGCCAGCTTGCTATGAGTCCTGACTGCATCCGTTTCCGAAAACGCATCTTCGGCGTCCCGCCGCCTGCGCATCAGCTCGCTGAACTCCACCGCGGGCAGCGGCGGGCTGAAGTGATAGCCCTGATACTGGTCGCAACCCATCGATTTGAGTGAATCGAGCTGCTCCGACGTTTCGACCCCTTCGGCCACCACCTTGAGGCGCAGGCTGTGCGCCAGTGAAATGATCGCCTGCACGATCGATGCATCCTCGGCGCGCGTCATCAGGTCCTTGACGAAGCCGCGGTCGATTTTCAGTTTGTCGATTGGAAAACGACGCAGGTAGCTCATGCTCGAATATCCCGTGCCGAAGTCATCCACCGACACGAGCACTCCCATGCGGCTCAGGTGCTCGAGGATGCCGGCCGATTCTTCCGGATTGGTCATCACCGCGCTCTCCGTCAATTCGAGCTCGAGATAACGCGGCTCGAGCCCGGCGTCGTCGACCGCGCGACGGATGACGCCGAGCAGATTGCCCTGACGGAATTGCGAGGCCGCGACGTTGACGGCGACGCGCAACGGCGGCAGTCCTTCGCGTTGCCATGCTTTGCACTGACGACAGGCCTCGCGCAACACCCACTCGCCGATCGGGCTGATCAGTCCGCACTCCTCGGCCAGCGGTATGAAATCATCGGGCATGATGATTCCGCGTTCGGGATGTCGCCAGCGAATGAGTGCTTCTGCGCTGTGTATGTAATCGGTGGCAGCGTCGACTTTAGGTTGGTAATACAGCTCGAACTGCTGCAAGGCGAGGGCGTTGTGCAGATCGCTTTCGAGCTTGACGCGGTCGCGCGTGATCGTGTCCATACCCGGCTCGAAACATTGCAGGTTGCTGCGCCCCCGCTGCTTCGCGCAATACATCGCCGCGTCCGCATGTGCGACGAGGGTGTCCGCCGCAGCGCCGTCCTCGGGATAGAAGGCGATGCCGATGCTCGATGAAGGATGCAGGTCGACTCCGCTGATCCTCATCGGCGTGCTCAATACCTCGATCGCGCGCTGCGCGATCTGCAGGGCGTCCGTGCGCGCCGAGGGCGGGCTCAGCACAAGCACGAATTCGTCGCCGCCCACACGCGCCACCGTATCGATGCTCCTGACGACGCCGCCGAGACGTCGCGCCACCTCGTTCAGAAGCTCGTCCCCGGCGCGATGGCCCAGGGAATCGTTGATGAGCTTGAACCGGTCGAGATCGAGCACCAGCAAGGCGAACTGCTGCTGGTTTCGATGCGCGTGCGCTATCGCCTGCGCGAGTCGATCATCCAGGAGAACGCGGTTCGGGAGCCCGGTCAGCGAGTCGTGCGTCGCGAGATGACGCAATTGCTGGTTGGCCGCCTCCAGACCCTGCGTGCGCACGGTGACGACGTGCTCGAGCGATTCCACGTGGCTTCGCAGCGCGCGTTCGCTTTGCCACTTGCGGGTGAGCGCGCTCGCGCACTGCAGGACTTCGATCGGCTCGAACGGCTTCTTCAGCACCAGCATCACGCGTCGGCAACGTGCAACGCGTCGCGTCGCTGCTGGTGTGGCAAGGCGATCAGGTGGGGCGTTTTCTTGAAGGCGATGAGCGCGGCCGGCAGACGCCCGGCTATCTTGCGCAGCTCGGGGAGCATCTCAGCGCGGAGAATGAACATCTGCAGCGGGAAGCGACCGCGATCGCGGCTCACGTCGCGCACATTCGCACGATCGTGGCTGCGCAGCAGACTTACGCACGCCGCGGCGGCGTCACAGAGGCCGTCGATATCGCAGAGCTGCTGGACAACGCCATCGCGATTCACTTTACGAACACGACCGAGGCGACTATCCAGCGCGAATACGAGCCGCTCGCTCCAGTGACGCTGGATCGCCACAAGCTGATCCAGATCCTGGGCAACCTGCTGAGCAACGCACGTCACGCGCTGACAGATCGCGGCGAACATCGGTGCGTACTCACGTTGCGCCTGCGCGCACAGGAAACTGGATCGATCGTCATCGAGGTCGAGGATTCGGGCGTGGGAATCGATCCAGACGCATTGCAACACCTCTTCGAGTTCGGTTTCACGACCAAGAAGGATGGCCACGGCTTCGGCCTGCATACGAGTGCGATCCTCGCCAAGGAGCTCGGCGGCGAGCTGGCGGGGCACAGCGACGGCCCGGGCCGCGGCGCCCGGTTCGTGTTGCGATTGCCGGCGGCGATGAGTGCCGCGGTGCGCGAAAGCAAGCTGGCGTAAACCGCGGGGACTACCGCATCTGTTTGGTCGCCCCGTGGGTTTGGTGACGGAGCGAAGTCTTAGGAATCCATATTTTCGCGACCGGATTGCGACACAGCGGCAGAAAGTTTATGCACGCTGATTCGCGCAAGCTCCTGTGGGATGCAGAGCGCCACCAACCGAATTGCGCGTTTCACCAAGGACAAGAGTTTCTCTGACTACGAGGTGGATGACCTTCTGCGCTCAGCGGTTGAGCGGCAGTTCGAAGTGACCGGCGAAGCTTCAACAGACTCAGGCGCGTCGACCCTGACACGGCGTCGACGATTGCTGAATTTCCAAGAATCATCGCCTTTCGAAACGTGTTGATCCACGGATATGCGGCGGTACAGGCATCGATTTCTGGAAGGCATCATCACGGAGCAGGAAGCAGGACGGAGCGGGAAGCAGGACACCCATCAATCGCTGCACGGGCGTCGTCGCGAATCGATGGGTGTCCTGATTACCGCTTCATCAATGTGAGGAAGATGACATTCATGAACCCATAGGGTTCGCGCCAAGCGGATGTGAGACTCAGTTCAAGCCGCTCGCTCCTCGCAGTAGTTAGAAGAGGGCTTTGCCGAAGACGTAGGTAGCCTTGTGATTCTCAATGACGAGCGAGCGAGCGAGCTGCACCAGCGCTACGGGCTGAGTCCGCGGATCTTGCGGATATTCGCCTATCCGTTCTTCCTGCTGCATCTGCTGCTATTCGGTGGGGTGGGCTTTTGATGGCCTATGCGGATGTGGGCGCGCCCGTGATCTTTCTCTATGCGCACGGCTTATTTGCGGTCGCGTTGTTCATGCCGCTGTATGGCAGCATGTTTGGCCGCGACGAGATGCGCTGGATGCTGATCAACTCGGGACTGGGGATCTTCAGCATTTGCAGCGAGCTGGATTGGCTGCTCTCCTTCATAGGAACGGGCAAGACGCTCGGCAGCTATCCGTTCTATGTGCATCCCGTGCCGTTTCTCTATTACATCATGTATACCTTCCTGCTCCGACAGTTCGTGTTGGATCTCACCGGCGCGCGCGAGCTGCCCGAGAGAAGGAAAGTAGTCGAGTGTGCGTACGTGATCCTCTCGCTTCTGCTTTACAGTGCGTTCTACTTGTTGAAATAGATCCGCAGCGCGCCGATGTAGGCATGGTGACTGGACCAGGGATACTCGTGCGGATGCTTGACCATTCAAACACCACCCATCCCTAGTCCGAAGCATCTGACCTCGAACCGGTGGGTGCTTAGAGCATCCGCTGGCGAAATTGGCCTGAGCATCCACGGGTGAAATTTGATGGGTGTCCTCGACAGGACAACGGTATCAATGCTCCCATTGTTCGCGTGATCTTAATTCCACTTGGAGACCCCCTTTTATAGAAAGGCCTGGAGCCTTCAAGGTGCGCTCCCGCTGAATCGCGAGTCACAGATTGATTGTGCCCCTGATTCGGACGTTGGCGCGGTTTTGATGAACCTCCTTCGGCTGCGAAGCCTCACCAAAAATTTCTGTCTAACCAGTGACAGGCGGTCATCCCCAGGAGTGCCCGTGAGGAACTCCTCACTTATCTGTCGTACCTGTTCTTCGATTCGAGCGGTGACAGCAGCCCACGCATCCTTGTTCTTGCAGACATACTTTTGTAACTGGCCCTCAATTACCATCTCGAAGATGTATAGGTCACCTGTGTGCGGGTCGCTGTACTTTTCTACGACGGCTGCCGGAATGTCTTTCCCGATCTCCATCCACCTGTAGTAGACCCCAGCGGCACGATTCATATGAACTCCGACAAGGCCCTTCTTTCTCTTGCCGAAAGTTTTGAACATGCTCATCTGCTAGGTTCTGTACGCGGAAACTCTCATGCGCCACACCATACGCACACTGGGCCTTACAGAAAGCTGCCCATTAGGG
>JBOHZJ010000366.1:0-12550 GCA_050738395.1 Steroidobacter sp. | reverse complement strand
CCGTAGCATCAGCGACCTCCATGGCCTTGGCCTTGATCTCTGGGCCGAAGCCGGCGCGCTCCATATCGAAAGTGATCGCCTCACGGTCTTCATCCAACGGCGAGACTGCCAGGCCGAAGCTCACGATGACGAAGTCCACCGGTTCTATGCGCGCGGCCAGCGGCGCCACCCAGCCTCCTTGACTACCGCCCTGGTATCCCACTCGTCCTGCTCGTCCGCCGGCAAGGCGCCGCGCCTCACGCATAGCGAGAACCGCATCGGTGGCCAGGGTCAGGTAGTTCTGCGAATAGCGGCCGCCCGAAGCGCCTGTGCCACGCTTGTCATAGGCAAACACGCCGATGCCTGCGCTGGCGAACTGACGCTGCAATGCATAGCTCTCAATCGCCGACGAGTGCTCGGCTCCGTGGATCAAGACGACCAACGGAACACGCGCCTCGCCAGGGGGTAGCGTCAACCGTCCCGCAAGCACAACCCCACTACCCTGGAAGCGTGTGTCGACCTGGATCAAGGGCGTTCGCTGGCCTGCGATATCGTCGAAACGAATCTCGCCACGGGTGCAATCGGAAATCGTGACGTGATGCCCATCGAGCCGGTCCGTCCACCCGAGAGTGCTGGTCCAGCGACCATTCCCCTGCGGCGTCAGTGCACCCGTGCGCCCATCCACACGGCTCCAGCGAAGTTGGCCAGGTGCGCCAGGACCGATGTCCAGCGAGGCGCCGTCCGCCATGAGATAGCTACCCACTTCGCAGCGGATCGGTGGGGCCGGGCTAGAAGGCGACACTTGAGCGTCAACGGATACCGCGGCGCCTGACGCCAGGAGGATTGCAGCGCCCGCACACCTCAGCCGATTCATGGATTTCATCGCTTGTCTCCGTACGAAGGGCCCGCGGACTATCAGACGCATAGGTGCAACCTCACACTCCTCGGGTCGAGGAGGATGTGACCTTGGACGAGTCAGGCGAGCGTAGGGTTGCAAGAACCCGGTGGGTGACGGCGCCAGGTTGGGAGTGTCGGGAGTACGGATGCGATCCGATGCTGGTTCGAACCGAACGCATCAACATACTTCGCACACGAAGCGCAGCGTAGATCACCGCGATTTGTTATCGCGTCGGCGACATCGCTCAGTAATGGCGCGAACCCGACCCGCGCCAACGCACGTTCTTCAGCCGGCGTTGAGAGTTGTCCGGAGTGATCAGGGAACAAGGTCCATGGCCGCACTTCCGCTCTTTAAATCAACGGGTAGTGAGATATGTTCGTGCGTAATCAACCACCCGTGATTTGACCGTCGGCAGCAATCGCTGGCGCGTACCCAGAACCCGACCTCCTGCCCGTTCTTCCGGGTTCCGCTTGCGCGGATAAGCATGTATGCGGCCGCGATATCTCCGCTCTCCAGAATATTCACGTCGCGGACTTCCTGGCCGATTGAGCTCGTCCAACCATCAAACCACTCCAGGAATCTACCCCGGAGCGCAGCAGCTCCGGCGTATTGGAGAGGAGGCACAAGGTCGAAATAAACAATGTCGGGAGAATAAAGCGACATGAGTCGATCAATGTCCTTCATCCGAATGGCCTCGGATCGACTGTCTAAAAGCGCTCTAACCTCGGACTGGGTCGAAACCATTGCGTCCTCCGTTGCGGCAACCGCAACCAGGCCGCCACCCCAACTTGGCGACAACTCCCACCAATGTGATCTCCTGTCGGGTAACGTCGATTGTCATTGATGTGTTCCTGGGATCTGCAGACCTGGCGCTCGCATACGCAGGCAAAGCGCGATCCCATCAGAACGCGACCCGATAAACTAAACAATTAAACCCGTAGGCCTCGATTCCGACGCGCATGCTGCTGATCCGTCCGGTACTGTCGCTCGTGGCGTGCGTTCAGCGAAAGTGAATAGGGCGATCTCATGCGACTAGGTTTCGAACACAGCTACTCTGCGTTGTCGCCGCGGTTTTACATGCGCGTCCTTCCGACGCCCGTCAAGAACCCACAGCTCGTCATCTTCAATCGGCGCCTGGCCGAGGAGCTTGGACTGAAGCCGGACGTCGTCGAGCGCGAAGCGGCGACCCTGTTCTCCGCGAATCAGCTGCCCGACGATTCAAATCCGATCGCGATGGCCTACGCGGGGCATCAGTTCGGCGGCTTCGTGCCGCAGCTGGGCGATGGACGCGCCATCCTTCTCGGAGAACTCAAAGCGCGCGACGGAGTGCTGCGTGACATACAGCTCAAGGGCGCCGGCTTGACGCCCTTCTCGCGCAACGGCGATGGCCGCGCCGCACTCGGGCCGATGCTGCGCGAATATCTCATCGGCGAGGCGATGCATGCCCTTGGCGTTCCCACCACGCGATCGCTCGCTGTGGTCGCGACCGGCGAGCAGGTGTTTCGCGAGGGCCCACTTCCTGGCGCCGTGCTGACTCGCGTGGCCTCAAGTCATATCCGCGTGGGGACGTTTCAGTACTTTGCCGCCCGCGGCGATCAGGATGCCGTGCGCGAGCTGCTGGACTACGTCATCGCGCGCCACTATCCCGACGCGCGTGACGCAGAAGCGCCCGCACTCGCTGTGCTCGAGGCTGTCGCACAGCGGCAGGCTGCGCTCATCGCCGACTGGATGCGGGTCGGTTTCATCCATGGCGTCATGAATACCGACAATATGGCGATCTCGGGCGAGACGATCGACTACGGCCCGTGCGCGTTCATGGATCACTATCATCCGAACACCGTATTCAGCTCTATCGATCACGCGGGGCGCTATGCCTACGCGAACCAGCCTGTGATCGCGCAGTGGAACCTCGCGCGGTTCGCCGAGACGCTGCTGCCGCTCATCGACGCCGACACCAACAAAGCAGTCAGTCTTGCGACACAAGTCGTTGAGTCCTTCATCGCGCAATTCGAGGCGCAGTTCTTCGAACGGATGTGCCGCAAGATCGGCCTGACTGAGGGGCGCGAAGTTGACGCTGATCTGATCAAGCGGCTATTCGCAACGATGCAGGAGGCTGGGGCAGATTTCACACTTACGTTCCGCAGGCTCGCTCTTGCTGCCGAGAGCCCCGGTAAGGAGACCGCCCTGCGTGAGCTGTTTACGCAGCCCCCTGGCATCGATGACTGGCTGCGGGATTGGCGCGAGCGTCTGGCAAGCGATCCGCAAAGCGCAGCTGAACGGGCGGCGAGCATGCGTCGCGTGAATCCCGCCCTGATTCCCCGCAATCATCGCGTGGAGGCGGCGTTGAGTGCGGCGTCCGAAAACGGTGATTGCAAACCTTTCCATCAACTGCTCGGGATTCTGCAGCGCCCCTACGACGACCAGCCTGAAGTCGCCGATTACGAGCAGCCGCCCCGGGCGTCGGAACGGGTGCTTCGGACGTTCTGCGGAACCTAGTAGAGAGCAGCCTCGCTCATCCCTTTGCGCGGGTTATTGTGCGGAAACTCGGCCCACGTCATTTCCCGCCCGCATTACTCAAGGACCCAGCACGACCGGTGTGGGTCTTCCAGCCGCCATGAAGGCGCCGTTGCCGAGCTTGCCGAAATCGTTCAGGCCCCAGCAATACAGCTGGTCATCGCCGCCAATGGCGCATGCGGAGGTAAGCCCGACATCGATCTCTTTGAAGATGCTGGGCTTCGGCAGCGGCACGACAGGTCCCCGCACGCTGAACACGAACGAATCATCGCCCAGAACGCCGGTTTTTCCTTGTCCTGCGCACGCGGCTGTGCCGCTGATCACCGCACAGTAGGCGCCGCCGCCGAACGCCAACCGATCGACGTTCGCCGACGAAGGAAGTTGCGGAACCGGCGTACCCCAACACACCGTTTCACCAGTCGTCACGTGCGCGCAGTTACCCGACATACCGGCTGCCGCGATATCGACGAACTTGCCCACGAGCCCGGGAATGTCCGCGAACTGCATGAGACGCGGTCTTTCGGGACAATTCGAACAATACGGCGAAGCGATGAATGCATCTGAGCCCAGCAGCTTGTTTACCGTGTTGGCTCCCCAGCAATAGAGGCGACCCTGCGTTGCCCGCGCACACACGTGCACGAACCCGGTGTCGATCGACAGTGCATTGACCAGCAGGTCGATCCGGATGGGAATCAGCACGGGGCCGCGAGGAGCATTCGGCATCGTCAGGGTGCTGTTGTTGCCCCAGCAGTAGACGCCGTGATCAGTCGCCAGCCCGCAGGTGAGATGGAGGCCGGCGCTGATCGCGGTGAACTTATGTCCGCCGATCACTCGTTGCGGACGCGGATCACCCCTCGATCCGGGATCGCTGGCGCCGTTGCCGATCTCGCCGAGGACATTGCTGCCCCAGCACCAGGCATCCTGGGCGCTGTCGATCGCGCACGTATGCTTGAACCCGGCGCTGATCGCGTCGAACCTGCAGGCTCCACCCGGGCACTGCACCTTTACAGGGTTGGCGGCGCAGCCCCACGGAACCGCGTGCAGGGTCGGATCGTAAAAAATCTCCTCGCAGTCCTGCGCGACAACCGCACCCAATTGACCGTGTTCTCCCTGGCCCCAACATAGCGCTTCGCCATCGGTCTTGAGCGCACATGCGTGATGACCGAGACCGACGGAGATCGATCGCCACACGGGCGGCGTCGGCGGCACGTACACGAGCCTGCAGAAGACCTCTTTGAAGCACGCTGCAATGGCGACATCAGTGAGATCCGGCTTGTGAGTCAGGAACTGTATGCAAGGCGGCGGCGGACCATTCGCTCCTTCGCACGGCATTGCATGCTCACGAATCCAGGGATCATTGATGTCCCACTGAATGTCGTCCGCGCCAGGATCGAGCACGCGACCGTCAGCGTCATAGAACTTTGCTTCGATGCGTGTGACCGCGGACTCCTTCGTGTGCACGCCCACCACGTCGATCGCGAGACGATGGCTCGAGAGCAGGAAATGCGCAGGCGACCCGTCGAGACTGGACTTCATCGCGACTTCGACAGGAGCGATCATGCCGTCGAGCACGTCCAGCGACGCCTCGCCTTCAAACAGGATGCGGCCTTCTGCATCGAACGACTGCAGTTTCACATGGCGCTCCTTGCCTTCGGGCGCCGCAATTCCCTGCTGAAGCGCTCCGCCGGGGGTGGGGATGATCTCCTCGATCGGTTCTTTGACGCCTGGGCCGCTCACGACGAGGCGAACGACCGCGGATTGCGGCAGCGCCCCCTCGAGAATCAGATTGTTCCTCCGAACGGATTCGTCCGCGGCGGACGCGACCGATGCGAACAACAGAAACGACGAGGCGAGGGCCAGCGACCATGCGCCGCCACCGACGAGATTCCCATCTTGCGAAGCGACCATACTGATCCCCTGTGCCGAGACTTACCGTCTTTGCAAGGAGCGTAGCGATTGCCGAGGAACAAAGATGTCCCGTGAAAACGGGACAGACGCTCGTGACGAGGGCGACGGCGCCGGGTCGGGTTTCGGGAGTACGGCGCGATCCGAGGCTGGTTCGGCGCGAACGCATCGACATACTTTCGCAATACGCGCACTTGAGAGTTTGCCGGCCCACGCTCGGGCGTATCCGAGTCCAATGAGGACAATCGTCGGAGGCCTCGAACTTCCATCACAGTCTGCACGTTGCTCGTGCACCGACTGTAAGGAGGTATGTATGTCGACCGCGCGGGTGCAACGTCCCGACTCTCCCGAGAGCAAGTCCGATGCGTCAGCCAGTGGGCCGGGTACGATGTCGCGGAGCGCCTCCCTCCCGCCGGATCGGGCTGAGCGCATTGCAAAGCGCGCCTATGAGCTCGCTGCGCAGCGCGGATTCACTCCCGGACACGAGCTCGATGACTGGCTCCAGGCGGAACGGGAAATCGAGGCGGGAGCGCCTCGCAATACACCGCCTGACAACCCGTTTGATGAGGTCAGAACGTTTTCCAACGAATAGTGCGAGCGGTCTCGTCTGCAGCGGATGTCGTGCGTCCGCGTGGCCGTTTGATGGCGCGGATGATGGCGCTCCGACGCCGGCGCTGAAGTACTGAAGTAAGTCCCGGACTTCCAACCGCAATCGAGCACGTAACTCGTTCGCTCAAATTCGAAGGCGCCTCCATGAGGCGCCTTTTCTTCATCCGGGGTGAGCGAAAGTCATTCGTGACTTCGCTTAACTGTGTGGACGTACGCCGGACAGCCGAACCGATCTCCGCTTGGCGTGCTGAGAATATACCGCGTCCGGGGACTTGCCGTAAGTCCCGGGCCGTGCCGCAGCATCGCCGGCCTTGCCGTTACGGGAGCCGTGAAATGCGCGTGTTGTTGACCACCTTTGGATCACGTGGAGATGTTCAGCCTTTGCTCGGACTTGCCGTCGCGTTGCGAGCACTCGGTGCGGATGCACGCGTGTGTGCACCTCCGGATGAGGAATTCGCAAAGCTCTTCGCCGCTGCCGGCGTGCCGTTGCTGCCTGCCTTCACGTCGGTGCGTGGATGGGTGGCGGAGATGTTGCCGAAGCGCGCAACGATCTCCTTGCCCAAGGTTGCGGCGCAGGTGATGGCTGCTCAGTACGAGGCGATCAGTGCGGCGGCGCAGGCCTTCGGTGGGATGGGGTTCGGTGGGATGGGGTGCGATGTGATGGTGGCGACCGGTCTCTTTTCCTCCGTGGCCGCGGCGCGATCCGTTGCGGAGAAACTGGGCATGCGTTACGTGCTCGCAGCCTTTTGTCCCATCTTTCTGCCCTCGCCGTTTCAGCGGCCGTACGAATATCCGAGCCACCCTCATCCACCTGGCGTGACTGACAATCAGGTCCTGTGGGACAAAGACGTGCAGGTGATGAACGACCTGTTCGGTGAGGGGCTCAACACCTTGCGCGCCTCGATCGGTTTGCCGAAGGTCGATAACGTGCGCGATCACGTCTACACCGATCGGCCGTGGCTCGCCGCGGATTTAGTGCTCGCGCCTTGGCGCCAGCCGGCGGCCGCTTCTGCGCTCCTGCGCCCGCGGCGCTTGGACTCCTGTCCAGCGAAGATCGATGTCGTGCAGACCGGCGCGTGGATCCTGCCGGATGTGCGGCCGCTTCCGGCTGAGCTAATGGCATTCCTCGACGCCGGCGCACCGCCCGTATACGTGGGCTTCGGAAGTCTTCCCGCACCGAAGGACTTCGCCCGAATGGCGATCGATGTCGTGCGCGCGCAAGGTCGCCGCGTTCTCATCTCGCGTGGCTGGGCGGAGCTTGCTCTGGTGGATGACCGCGAAGACTGCTTCATCGTCGGCGAGGTCAACCAACAGGCGTTGTTCCCTCGAGTGGCTGCGGTGGTCCACCACGGCGGCGCCGGCACAACGACGGCGGCCGCTCGGGCGGGGAGCCCTCAGGTGGTAGTGCCCCAAATCGTGGATCAGCCCTATTGGGCCAGCAGAGTTTGCGACTTAGGGATCGGCTCGGCACACGACGGTCCGACGCCGACGGCTGAATCGCTGTCGGCCGCGCTTGAGTCTGCGCTGAACCCCGGAACTCGCGCGCGAGCGCTCGCAGTAGCCGACACGATTCACGGCGATGGAGCGATGCGGGCCGCGAAACTTCTGCTTGGAGCAATATAGTTTGCGGAGGGGCAACATAGTTTGCTTGAGGATTGGCGGCAGATAGAAGAAACGACCCCTGAGGATCAGGACCGAGGTCGAAGGAATCGAAGAGCGATCACTGAACTGATTTGCACTTTCGCAACCATGGACGCCGCTGTCGGCCGCAGAAGCGGTGTCGAGGGCTGCAGTTTGGCCATTGTGCAGAACAATCGGGACGGTCGAGGTGTGTTGCATGAGCGAGCGACACGATGTGCATTGGCGTTGGTGGTCGTAACGTGCGAGTAGGGGACGCGCGTATGAAGAAACTCATATCCGCTTCTGGCCGAAAGCGGACGCAACGAGTCCGCTTACGACCCGAAGCGGCCGCTCGGAAGCCCGCCTCGTTGCACGAAATCGACGATCAGTTCCGCGCAATACGCGGCGTGGGTCTCGAGGAGAAGATGCGGTCCGTCGAGAACGTGCGCTTCCATCCGCGGCAGATCCTGCAGCCAGGAGAGGATTTCAGCGCAGTCGAAGAAGCTGTCATGCCTTCCCCACAGCATGAGCGCGGGCGGCTGATGTTCGCGCAGGTATCCAGCGATGTCCTCGAATCGGGCGGCGTAACGACCGTAGTCGGCTATCAATGCGCGTTGCAGGTCAAGATGGCCGGGCTGACTCATCGTGCGCCAGTCCTCGATCCAATTGTCGGCAGGGATGCGCACGGCGATGTCGTCCGGTATGCCGCCGACATACTGATCGCGCGTCCCTTCGAAGGTGAGATGGGCAGTGGCGCGTTGCTCGTTCTCTTTCGATGGCGCATTCCAATAGTCAATCGTGTCCCTCCATTGAGGTCCGAAGCCGGTGCGATGCGCGTTTGCGTTTTGGACGATCAGGCCCAGCACGCGGCGCGGATTGCGCATCGCCAGATCCAGCGCAACGGGCGCTCCAAAGTCGTGCACATAAAGATACGCACTGGCGACCCCAAGCTTTTCCAGCAGCCCTTCGATCAAATCGCCGATGCGAGCGAAGGTCGGATCGGGAATGAGCCCGGATTGGCCGAACCCCGGAATATCCGGCGCGATCGCGAAACATGCTTCCGACAAGCGCGGGATGATGTTCCTGAAGGTACGCGATGAGCCCGGAAAACCGTGCAGGAGCAAGACCGTTGGATCGTTGCAGTTTCCGGCTACGACAGCGGAGATCCTGCAGCCTGCGATCTCGAAGGTCTCGCGACGCGTTTGGCTGGACTGCATTCCGGTTCTCCCTATCTAGATACGCGGTGGTTCGAGAACTCTAGCGTGACCGGTCTTGGCCGAGAAAATGGACGAAGGCGCATTGGTAGCGAAGCGATGCGCCATGCAGGTTGCTATTCCTCGAAAGCTTATGGCGAAGAGCTCGTGCGGCAACGTGTGCAACACAATGCGCAACTGATCGGCCCTGCTGCGAGTAAGTCTCCTCATCTTTCGGGCGCGAAAGTCTGTGCTGATTTATCGACAGACTTTCGTCAAAATCGGCTTGGTTAGTTTCACGCCGAGACACGCACATGAAGCGATTCGTCCACGCGCAAAGTCGTTCGCAGTGCACGCTTTTTCCGGAATCTGTTGACGACTTCAGCGCTGACGAGAACCCAGTTCGCGTGATCGATGTCTTTGTCGATGAGCTGGCCCTCGAAGCGCTCGGATGCCTACAGCATGAAGCGCGCAATCCAAATCGTCGGAGCTTCGATATTGATTGAGGCAATCGCGCCTTGACGTTCTACGGTTCGCCGGTCCGCTCAATCCGGCTTGGGCGACTCACTTGCCCTCAATGCCGCCGCTGGTTTTTACACAGCCTCGACCCGGAGCGGACGTCCATTTACCACCCGCGACTAATCTCGTGAAAACCATGAGTTCCACGCGTTATCGCGATAGGTTCGCGACGAATGCGTTTATTCGGCGAAGCACTTCGCTCTCGTTGGATAGGAAAACGTAGTGGTCGGCGCGTTCGACACGAATGAGTTGTGCATGTGGGAGGTCGCGCTGAAACAGCGCAATCGATCTTTGCGCGCGCTGCCTTTGAAACCACTGGTATGCCTCCGCGTTGGCGCGTTGCTCAGGGTCCTGCATGGTCGCTGATCCTGGATCATCCACGACTGCATATATTCCGAGTGCCGGCACGCGTACGTCCGTGTACTTCTGCTTGCCAGCGTCGATCTTCTGACCGACGAAACGCGGCCGGCGACGCTTCATTGTCGGGCGGCCAGCGTCGTCGGTAGCAAGCATCATTCGCAGCTCTGACTCCGGCAACATCACTTTTGCGCCTCGCGCATACCACGCTCGTACCGCCCGGAAATCCGCGAGGTCGGCCGGACCAGCATCTGGCCGCGGCGGCCGTCCGTTCTCGATTCTGATGAGTGTTTCCAGGATGGTTTGAAGCTGCGGAAGATTCGCCGTGAGCATCTCGCGTGCTAGTGGTCGTGAATCCCATGGCTCGTCCACGAGCTCGTTGAACTTGCTCTGGAACGCATCGAGCTGATTCCCCCACTCCTCGATCCTGTAGAACCCCTGTGCTTCGTATTCCGCATCCCAGGAATGCATGGCGTCGAGATAGATCAGCGCGGCGACGCGCTCAGGATGGCGCGTTGCGACGTTGCTCATCTCCTGTCCCGCAAATGAGTGCCCGACCAGCACTGGTCTTTTCAGACGCAACGCATCGATTGCGGCCAGCACGTCGTCTCCCATTTGATCGCCGGAATAACCATCCTCAGGAACGCCCGATGGAGGCGACCCTCGACGCGTAATGCCATAGACGTGATATCGGTCCGTCAGCTTCACCGCGAAGTCATCGAACACGTGAGCTGTATTTCCACCGCCTGCGAGCAGCACGATCGGTCTCCCGCGGCCACCCCAGTCGAGAGTTTCAAGATCCACATTCGGAGCGACCGTAACAAATCTAACCGCATGAGGAGAGGGATCGCGCCATGCTGCCGGTTCAGCGCGCACCACACTGCACAGCGCAATTGTGAGCACTGAAATGCTTCGCAGCCCGGAGTTTCTATGCGCTTTCATTACCTTGTCTCTCGTGGCAGTAGCTCCATCCGTCGGAAACCTTGCACGCAGTTGATTGACACGGCTCGCCATTATTGCTTCTGCGGCTGGGCGCCTAAAAAGTCGTTGACCATTGGAACGATGACATCCCACTTGTCCATCAACGTGACGTGAGTGGTATTGGGCAGGACGGCGAGTCTCGATTCAGAGCGTGGCCGCATATCGCCCATAATATCGCCGCCTTTCAAACGAAACATTTCCGCGATGTGATCGAGCCGCACGCCGTCGGCATCGCCGTGAATGAAAAGGATCGGCATCGTCGTCGCTGCGAGTTTTTCGGCGCCGAAATCGTATGGCTTGATATCCATCTGAATGACGCGCTTTACGAACGTGTCGAATCTGTCGGGCGTCGGGCTCAACTTTTTATACTCGGCCTCGATAGGCGAACCTTTGAACATTCCGGGCTCGATCTGAGGGTACGCATCAACGGCTTCTTTGACCCAGCCATCGTGGCGGAATACAGACGAAATGCTGACCACTTTCCTGACTTTCTCCGGGTGACGGATCGCAACCTGCATGGCGACGCCGCCACCCATGCTGTACCCCAGTACGTCCGCTTGTTTGATTTTCAGGAAGTCGAGCAGGGCGGCTATGTCGTCAGCGAGGTGTTCATAACTGAAATCGCGATTGATATCGGCGGTGCGGCCATGGGCTTGCATCTCAACTGCGATGACTTGCCGGCTCTTTGAAAGCTGCGCGATCGCGCCCGTCCAGTTATTTGTGATGGTCATGAATGAACCGTGCAGCAGGACGACCGGCTCACCTTTGCCGTGGATTTCGTAATACATCTTGAGGCCGTTGACTGGCGCATAGCCCGTCGTCGGTTCTTGCGCCGACACCGCGGCGGACACCAAAAAGGTCAGGATCAAAGCTATCGTTTTCATGTGTCTGATATTACCTGCATGACTATCGTAGGTTGATGTGAAATCACGGACTGCGTTGCGGACCTCGATCATCACGCGTCGCTGCCTTGCGTCTTTGTCGCGTGTGATGTCATCCGGCGGCTTAGTGATGTGCGCTAATCGTCGCATCCAATCGATGTCTGAAAGACGAATGAGCTCGGCCCAAGGCGACAAGGCGAGCGATATTTCTTTGAAGACACAGCGCGCCACACGGAAGCTGTGGCGGTGCATGAGCTTGACGGCTCCGTGCGCCGGTGGTTTGCTACCCACGTTGCTTTCGCGCTGCCGCTGGCGGTAGCGCACCACCGTCGAGAGGCGCTGCAGCGGATCCAGGTCCGTCACGCTCGACGCTGGTTCGTAATGTAAGGGCGCCTCTACGGAGGCGTCTCATGCGTGACTGTCAGAACGGCAGGCCTGTCGGCCGCGTCGTAGGATTGTGGCGTTACCCAGTCAAGTCGATGGCGGCCGAGCCGCTGGCCGAAGTCGACGTGTCCTGGCATGGCTTCGCGGGGGATCGCCGCTGGGCCTTCATTCGAAACGGTGTGACGCAGAGCGGGTTTCCCTGGCTCACGCTTCGCGAGCGCGAGGACATGAGTCAATACCGCCCCTCGTTCATCGATCAGGCTCAACCCGACAAATCGCCGACGATCGTACGGACTCCGTCGGGCGTCGTCTTCGATGTCACGGACCCGGCGCTCGGGGCAGAGCTCTGCGCGCCGGGAGCGCAGGTGATCAAGCAGAACCGCGGCGTCTTCGACACCTTCCCACTGTCCCTCATTACAACCCAGACGATTGCGCGGCTGGGCGAAATGGTTGGCGCGCGGCTCGAGGTCCAGCGGTTTCGACCGAACATCCTGATTGAGGCGGCCGAACAGGCGCCCTTTCCCGAGGACAGCTGGGTGGGCTGTGTTCTGCGCATTGGCGGCATGCGCATGCGCGTCGATAAGCGCGACGGTCGTTGCGTCGTCATCACAATCGATCCCGTGACCACGGAGCGCAACCCCGCCATCCTGCGAGCGGTAGCTCGCGATCGTCAGGGCTGCCTCGGCGTCTACGGCTCGACGGTGCAGCCC
>JBOHZJ010000365.1:0-4038 GCA_050738395.1 Steroidobacter sp. | reverse complement strand
GCGCGAACGCGACGAGATCCTCGCGTTCCTGCTTCGTGACCTTGA
Organism: Steroidobacter sp.; assembly: GCA_050738395.1. Lineage (GTDB taxonomy): Bacteria > Pseudomonadota > Gammaproteobacteria > Steroidobacterales > Steroidobacteraceae > Steroidobacter. The sequence goes on along the minus strand of JBOHZJ010000365.1, from coordinate 3,993 downwards.
AGCCGCGCGCCACTTCGTAGTGGACCACCACGTCCTCGAGCGTCCGCGCGATGCCGTTGTGGAAGTAAGGCGCGCGCGCGATGAGGCCGCGCAGCGAAGGCGTCTTGAACTCAGGGTGAGCGCGGCGCCGAGGGTGAGCGCGGCGCCGGGCCGTAGCTTCGTAGGTTTGAGTTTGCGGACGCCATCGATCGTTCTGTCTTAGCGGCAAGGTTGATCCCACCAGAGCCGCTCTCCATCAATGCTTGGACATCCGCGACAACTTTGCCTGGCGCATCTGTTCGTTCGTCCTCGCCGATCTTCTTCACGAAGGCATTCCACTGAACTCGATGCTCTTCAGCGAATCTTGCAGTGAGTGCGTCGAACTCTTCGGCCGTCACAGGCAGCGATGGAGCGTCCGTGCGGACCTGCCGGTTACTCACTTGCTGACATCGCGCCAATGCGATCCTGAAGCCGCTTGCGGAAGCGCCGGCTCAGGCGCAACCGAACCTTCGACTTCAAGACGACCTCGTACTCACCGCCGCTCTGCAGCTCCAGTCCATGGATCCGCTCGAGGTTCACGATGATCGAGCGATGGATGCGGATGAATTTTTCCTCGCCGAGGTCGCGCTCGAGCTCGGATAGCGTGCGGCGTATGATGTGCGTGTCACGGCCGACGTGCAGGCAGGCGTAGTAGCTCGCGGCCTCGATCCAATCGATGTCGGAGACATTCACGAACAGCACTTGGCCAGGGGATCTGACGACGAGCCGCTGGGCCCGTTTCGGCCCGAGCAGCGAATGGTGCGCGAGCTTGTCCTTGGCGCGGCGCAGCGCCCGGGCGAAGCGTGCATCGTCAAATGGCTTTAGCAGGTAATCGAGCGCGCCGGCCTCGAACGCCCGCAGCGCATACTTGTCATAGGCGGTCACGAAGATGATCGCTGGCGGCAACTCGGCGCCCAGCAGCTCGAGCACGTCGAAGCCCCCCAATTCGGGCATCTGTACGTCGAGGAACACCAGGTCAGGTCTCCACGTTCGGATGACCTCGACAGCCTCCACGCCGGACCCGCATTCAGCGATCGCTTCGATACACGGGTCATCTCGCAGCAAGACCGCCACGTTGCGTCGAGCCAGCGGCTCGTCATCGACCACCAGGGCCCGTATCGGCGCAGCGCGTTCGTCGACAAGCGCCACTCACGCTTCCTTCAGAGGCAGCGTCACGACCACTTCCACGCCGTCCGTTCCGGCGCACTGCATCTGCAGCTCGGACTCCTCGCCGTGCAGGATCTTGAGGCGCGTGCGCAGATTGGCGAGGCCGACGCCGCCGCCGTTGGTCTGCCAATCTTCCGGAGAGCTCGGGCCGTCGTTGTAGACGCTCAGGAAAACACTGCCATCCTTGCGCGCGCCCGTGACGCGTACGTTCCCTCCCACTATGCGCGTGCCAACGCCATGCTTGATGGCGTTCTCGACCAGAGGCTGCAGCAGCAGATTGGGTACTTGCGTGTCCAGCAGGTCTGCCGGGATGTCTATGCTGACTTGCAGGCGTTCCCCGAAGCGAACCTTCTGAATGTCGACATAGCGCTGCAAATATTCGACTTCCTCGGCAAGGGTTACCTGCGAGCGGTGCGAGTCCTCGGTCGCGCGACGCAGGAACTCGCTGAGCCCGACGATCATGCTCACCGCCGCGTCGTTGCGATGATCGCGCACGAGACCAGCAATGGAATTGAGCGCGTTGAACATGAAGTGCGGCTCCATCTGCCGCCGTAGCGCGGCGAGCTGCGCCTTGGAGAGTTCCTCGTTGAGCCGTGCGGTCTCGGTCTTCTGGCGCGCAACCTTGTCGCGCGAATCCACCAGGTACGTGACGGTCAGGATCAGCGCATACGCGATCAGGAAGATCAGCACGTGATAGAGGAGTGTCGTGCTCCAGGAATCCCAGAAATCGGGTGGCCGCCGGTTGCCCCACGGGTTGAAGAGCACTTGCAGCGTCGCGGTCCAGCCCTCGGCGACCGCGCCGATCGTGGCGAAAGCGGCCACGTGAACGGCGACCGTTCGCAGGGTCGTGCCGCGAATGAACGGATGGCGCCGCGCCAAGCCAATGATCCATGGAGTCGCCAGCGCCCACGGCAACCAGGTGGCCATTTCGGTTGCGAACACCGGTAGCCACGACTGATCGCTGCCATGGGCGAAGCGCAGGACGAGTACGGCTTGACTGGCGTCGAACAGCCCGCCTGCGCACCACAGGGCGGCGATCCAACGCCAACGGATCGGGCTTGCGCCGGAATCGGTTCCTGTCATGGCCGGCAACTTTACGCCATGGCTGTCGGCCTCGGCTGTCCGATGCAGTGAATCGCCGGCCCGCTGCAGCAAGCGGTCTACGTTCCCGCGGCCGCCGCTCCTAGACTGGGGTTCGAAGCAATACACCTGCAGTCTCGAGGTCAGTTCAGATGGTGCATTCACGCCTCTACGGTTCAATTGCGTTGGTCGCTTTGGCACTGGCGGCGCTCGGCGCATGCAGCCGTTCGCCCGCAGCGCCTGCGCAGCGCGCCGCCGCACCGGCCGCGCCGGCCGCTAACGTCGAATGGACCCGCTTCGTCGACGAGTTCATCGAGGCGCACTTCGTGGCGCAACCCGCTGTCGCGGTCACGAAGGGCCGACACGAGTTCGACGGCCAGCTGCCCGACTGGACCGCTGCAGGCATTCAGAAGGAGATTGCCCGGCTGGAGCAGGCGCGCGCGCGTGCGATGACGTTCCAGGACGGCGCGCTTTCCCGTGCGGAGCGCTTTCAGCGCGACTACTTCGTCGCTTACATCGACAGCAACTTGTTCTATACGCGCGACGCACGCATGCCGTTCACCAACCCGATGTGGTACTTCTGGTTCGGCCTCGATCCGAACGCGTACGTGTCGGTGCCCTACGCGCCAGCCGAGCAGCGCTTGCGCGCGTTCGTCAAGTACTTGCAGCAGATTCCCGCGGTGACGCAGACGATCAAGGCGAATCTGCGAACCCCGCTGCCGCCGACGTTCCTCACATACGGCGAAAAGAGCTTCGCTGGCTTCGCCCCGTTCTACCGCAATGATGCCCCGCAGGCGTTTGCAGAAGTGCAGGACGCGCAACTCAAGAGCGAGCTGAATGCGGCGATCGAACCTGCGGCGCAGGCGATGCAGGATCTCAGCCAGTGGTTCCGCAACCAGAAACCCGGCGGCAATGAGGCCTACGTGCTCGGACCGGAGCTGTTCGCGAAGATGCTACGCATGAACGAGCTGGTGACGACACCGCTCGACCAGCTCGAAGCGATCGGGCGCGCCGATCTGGAGCGCAATCTCGCGGCGTTGAAGGAGCAGTGCGAGCGCTATGCGCCGCAGGCGCGCATCGAGTCCTGTATCGCCAAGATGAGCGCCGACAAACCGCAGGGTGGCGCGGTGGCAGGCGCGCGCCAGCAGCTCGCGCAGCTGCGTCGATACGTCGTCGACCACGACGTCGTGTCGATCCCTGGCGAGGAAGAGGCGTTGGTGATGGAGGCGCCGGCGTATCGTCGCCAGAACTCCGCGTCCATCGACATTCCGGGCCCGTATGAGAAGAACCTGCCCTCGGTCTATCGCATCGCGCCGCCCGATCCAACCTGGTCCAAGGCCGACCAGGACGCCTACACGCAGGGGCAAGCGGATCTGCTGTTCACATCGGTGCACGAAGTGTGGCCCGGCCATTTCCTGCAATTCCTGCACTCCAACCGCGCATCGTGGCGCTTCGGTCAACTGTTCGTCGGCTATGCCTTCGCGGAAGGCTGGGCGCACTACTCAGAGGAGCTGATGATCGAGAAGGGTCTCGCGCAAGACGCGCCCGAGAGGCATATCGGCCAGCTGCTCAAGGCGCTGTTACGTAACGTGCGCTACATGTGCGCCATCGGCCTGCACACGCAGGGCATGACGGTCGCGCAGTGCGAGCAGATGTTCAAGGAGAAAGGCTACCTGGACCCCGGCAATGCGCGCCAGCAGGCGGCGCGCGGCACGTACGATCCTGGAT
>JBOHZJ010000364.1:0-5644 GCA_050738395.1 Steroidobacter sp. | reverse complement strand
ATGAGAAAGCTCCTGACCATCCTGAACGCCATGGTTCGCGACAACGCAGCTTGGAACGAAAGCCTGCACGTCACAGCTTGACTTCAAACACAGTTGCTCACCCCAACCCTCTCCCAACGGGAGAGGGAGAAGAATTTCGGACGCTTGCGATCAGCCACTCTCTCCATCTCTCCGTGGGAGAAATCGCGGCTCTGCCCAGATGAAGAATCTCCCCGCTGCGCGTCCCCTCACCCCAACCCTCTCCCAACGGGAGAGGGGAAAAAAATTGCAGATGCTCGCGATCAGCCACGCTCTTGGCCTCTCCAGTGGGCGGCCGCTCCAGCGCGTCGCCGCTCCGGCGCATCCCTGCGCCCCGCTCCATTCGCACATCCATGTGCATCACAGCGCCCGCGGCATTCGTGACCAACGTGACCAGCGGAAATCCCAAGTGGGAGAAATCCCGCGGGCACATCCCTGTGCCCAGCAGGGGTCGCGCGTCCGCGCGGGTGAGGGGATTCGTCACTCCTCGCGCAATGATCACGCTGTCTTGCGGTCCTCGTCGTTCGGCGGCTTGAGGATCGCGACGCCGTTCTCCCAACCTGCGTTTTCATCCACGCGAGCGAGCGGGACCACGTCGTGCAGCGACGTGAGCTTGAACAGCTCGGATCGGCATACGCGGTAGCGACTGATCGCCAGCGACAGCGTCGAGGGGTCGCGACGCAAGCGGCGCGCAACGTCACTGAGCGTGGCGACGCCGCGTTCCATCGCGTACCAACCGATCAGCGCCCGGGCGAGCGTCAGCTCACGTTCGCGTGAGTTTGACAAGACACGCTCACGTTCCAGACCGAGCGTGCACGTCACTGTCTGAATGATCTGATCGAGAGAGGCCGTGCTGCGATACGTTCGCGAGTGACGCGGCAGACTCGCGAGGAAATCAGGCCCGCCGATGACCCGCGCATCATTCGCGCCGCCGCTGACGAACTGCTCGATCTCATGCAGCGGCGGCGCGAACGAGATCAGAGCGGCGTAGTCGCTGCCTGCATGGCGGAGAAGACGCAACGCCGCGCGCGTCGTCAGCCACGCAATCGCCGATGAGCGCGAGTAGGCCGCGTGGCTGCTGAACATATAGTCGCCGGGGCGATCCGCCAGTCCAGCGAGCACCGGCGTGTAATGCAGATAGCGAATCAGGCCGAGCAGGTATTTAGCGGGATCGATCAGGACCGCGCGATACCGCTGACGGAAAAAATGGCCGGATTCTCCGGCGCGCTTCTGCATGCTGCGCGCATAACGACTGGTCAACCCCTGCATGAATCGGCCGACGGAGATCTCTCCGATCTGCAGAACCAGGTGGATTGCGTCCGGCGTCCAGCAGTAGGCGTGCACCCGTGCGCCCGCGCGACGCAGAGCGGCCGCGAGCAGACGTTCGAAGAATGGGTAGTCGTCTGGTTGGGAGAAGATCGGTTGATGAGCGCTGCCGCGCTGGACCACGTAGTAAACGCCGTCTGGAACGTAAAGCCGTTGACGTCGTGACATTCGTCTACCTCCGTGTGCGAGAGCACGTTCAATGTGATCGCGTGATGATTGCCGCATCCATGCAACGCTCAGTCTAGGTCGCAGGAAACAAGCATTCACGGATATATTTCGCTGTGCACTTACCTCCGTTCAGCGCGGGTCACGCGCGTCTGGGTTGGGGGAAGATCTCTTCAGCGGGTAAAGATCATTCTCGATGGCAGTGCGCGAAGAGCGGTGGGGTATTGCAAACCAGCTGGCGCTTGCGCGCCGGGAAGAACCGGGTATTCCGCATCCCATGGCAGCACCATCGTCGTCGCGCCTTCGCGTATCACTTTGGGAAGCACAGGAACGATCCGCCGTTCGCCAGCCTGCAACAGCAATGCGTCCAGCGAGCCGCATTCACGCAGGTTTGTATCGAGCTCCATCAGGTTATAGAGCGTGGGGTGTGAGACTGGCATCGCGTTCTCCTGCGCAGCGGCGATCAGCTCGGCAGGAGTCATCCACGCGTGTTCTACCGCTTCGATGGTATCGATCGCCGCCGTTTGTTCCGGCGGGCACAGAACGATGAAGAACCGCGTGTCGAAACGCCGTGGCGCATTGGAAGGAGTGATCCAGTGCGCCCAGTAGGTCAGCCGGTCGACGTCGAGCAGCAGATGCTCCTGGTGCAGCAACTTCGCAAACAGGGCGGCGTCCGATGCGATCGCCCGGCGTTGCTCCTGCACCCGAACCAACAGATCATCAGTGGAATGACGTCCATTCACAGTGGTAGCGAGCAGGACGCCGGTTTCCTCGAACGTCTCCCGATACGCGGCGACTGCGAGCCCAAGGCATTCATGTCGCGCAAGCGGCTTTCCGTGCAGGTCGGTGAACTGTGCGCATCGCAGCTGCGATGCCTCAGGAATCCTCGCCAGCGAATCCGGCGAAGTGTCGGCGACGGACAAGGCGCCGCCCGGAAACACCCACATACCGCCCATGAACGCGAGATTCTCATGACGACGAATGACCAGCACTTCGGCCGACGACGCCGCCTCGCGCAGCAGCATCACCGTGGCCGCATGGCGCGGCGTCGGTGCGGTGTCTGCGTCGGCGGGACTATTCATGAGCGAACTCCTTCATGAGGCATGCATCGAAACTCGCGGGAGTGTTGATCGGTATTCTGCTTGTCGCCGTTGTATTCGCGCCAGTCCCCGGCGAAACGGTGTGGCTCAGCCGATTGCACGACTTCGCGCACGCACCGGTGTTCGGCGGCATCGCGGTGTTGCTGCTCGTCGCGCTGCGCCGGCAGCGACGATTCGCAGCGCTCGGCCGCGCCGGTCGATATGCGCTTGCGTTTGCAGGCGCGGCAGCGCTCGGCCTTCTGACCGAGCTCGCGCAGATTCCGGCCGGCGGCGACGCCTCTTGGAGCGATGCGGCTCACGATCTGATCGGCGCCGTCGCGTTTCTGCTCGCGTTTTCGGTATTCGACGCAAGGAACGGGCTGCGCATGCAAAGAACGTGGGTGCGCGTCTCGACGTTGCTGGTTGCGCTGCCGTTGTTTGCGTACCTGGTGACGCCCGTTGCACGCTCCGTCGTCAAGTATCACGAGCGCCGCAGCACGTTTCCCGTCATCGCGGACTTCTCCCATGGCCTCGATTCGTACTTTGTCTGGCCGAATCGCGTGCTCGTGGAATTTGCGCCGCTTCCGGACGAGCTGAGCGCATCGCCGGGCGAGTCCGCTGCGCGCGTACGATTCCTTCCGCAGCAATATTCTGGCGTGAACTTTCACGAGCCCTGGCCTGACTGGCGCGGCTACGCGGCACTGGCGATCGAACTCGCCAACCCGACCGACCGCGAGCTTGAACTGGTGGTGCGCGTGCACGACGCTTCTCACAACAACGATCTCAACGATCGCTACAACCAGGGAATCAAACTGCCTGCGCGCACGCGCGAGACGTTTCGCTTCCCTCTGGAAGAGATTCGCCGCGCACCTCAGGGGCGCGCGATGGATATGCAGCGCATTCGCGGAGTCGTCGTGTTCAGAATCGATGACTCATCGAGCGATGAGATGTATTTGCAGCGAGTGTGGCTGGAATAAGGCTGGTTGACGGTTGACAGCCAGAAGAACGGTTGACGGTCAGACGGATCTTGACTGCCTCCTGGCGAGAGCCAGTAAGCACTGGCTGCAAAGAGTGTCTGCTTTTTTTTGACCGCCAACCGTCAACCGTCAACCTCGTCGGGCTGAAGCCAGCCCGACCTACAGCACCACCACCGAGCGGATCGATTCGCCGCGCTTCATCATCTCGAAGCCTTCGCCGATCTGCTCGAGCGTGAGGCGATGCGTGACGAGCGAATCAAGATCGATCTTCTTGTCCACATACCAATCGACGATCTCAGGCAAACGATCCACGCGCGCTCCACCCATATAGCAGCCCGTCCAATGACGACCCATCATGAGATTGCCGGGGATCGCGCTGACTTCCGAGCCGTGCGGCGCCACGCCGATGACATAGCTCGTTCCCCAGGCCGCGTTCGTACATTCAAACGCCTGGCGCATCACTTGCGGGCTGCCGATGCACTCGAAGCTGTAGTCGGCGCCGCCGCCCGTGAGCTTCATGAGGTGGCTAGTCATTTTCTCAATCGTCCTGGGATTGACGAACTCGGTCGCGCCGAACTTGCGCGCGATCGCTTCCTTGTCCGGATTGGTGTCGATGCCGATAATCGTTCTGGCGCCGGCGAGCTTTGCGCCCTGCACGACGTTGAGCCCAATGCCGCCGAGACCGAATACGACGACGGAGCTGCCCGCTTCGATCTTCGCCGCGAACAACGCGGCGCCCAGACCGGTCGTCGCGCCGCAACCGATGTAGCAGATCGGATCGAACGGCGCGTCGCTGCGCACTTTGGCGATCGTATCGGCAGGCATCACCGTGTAGTCGGCGAATGTGCCGAGCCCCCACAACTGCGTCACGGGCTTGCCATCGAGCGAGAAATGGCTCTCACGCGGACGCAGCCGTGCGAACGCTTCGACGCACAAATTCGTGCGGGGCGAGGCGCAATACATGCACTTTCCACAGTGTGGAATGAGAAACGGGATGACATGATCGCCGGGTCTGAACTTCGTTACGCCCGGGCCGCACTCGACGATCACACCGGCGGCTTCGTGGCCGAGAATTGCAGGAAACTGCCACGGCACTTTGCCTTCGTATGCGTGCAGATCGGAGTGGCACAGTCCGGTGGTCTTCACGTGGATGAGCACTTCACCCTCACCCGGACCTTCGAGCTGCACGTTTTCGATGACAAACGGCTGATTCGGGCCATGCACGACGGCGGCGCGGACATTCAAGGGCACAGGGATTCCTTCGAAGGTTTGGCGGTTGATAGTTGACGGTTGACGGCCCGAGAAGATCGGCCGGCGCGATGCAGTCTAAGGCGTCAGAACGGCGACGAACAGGGCGCCTCTGAGTCCGGCGCGCTCGCGAAACGCGCGGCGCATTCTGCCCGTCAACCGTCAACCGTCAACCGTCAACGGCGCAGCGCGCGTTAGCGATGCCCCATCACCGAATGCGGTTTATAGACTTCCTCGAGCGCACTGATCTCAGATTCGCACAGATCAATCTCCAGAGCGGCGACGGCTTCGTCCAGATGCGACATCTTCGTCGCGCCGACGATCGGCGCCGTGATGACGCGTTTCGATAGAATCCATGCAAGCGCGATCTGCACGTTCGAAACGTCGCGCGCTTTTGCAATATCGGTCAATCGGTTGACTACGGCGAAATCGGCGTCGCTGTAGTACAGCTCCTTGGCGAAGGCGTCCGAACGCGCGCGAAGGGTCTCGCCGCCGTCCTCCTGACGATTGCCTGCGAGAAAACCGCGCGCCAGCGGCGACCAGGGAATCACCCCGACGCCCATGTCCGCGCACAACGGCAGCATTTCGCGTTCTTCTTCGCGGTAGATCAGGTTGTAGTGCGGCTGCATCGAGACGAAGCGCGTCCAGCCGTTCAGCATCGCGGTGTACTGCAGCTTCGAGAACTGCCACGCCCACATCGAAGACGCGCCGACATAGCGCACCTTGCCGCTGCGCACCAGATCATCGAGCGTCTGCATGATCTCTTCGGCGGGTGTTTTCACATCGAGCCGATGAATCTGGTAGAGATCGATATAGTCCGTGCCGAGTCGT
>JBOHZJ010000363.1:0-10237 GCA_050738395.1 Steroidobacter sp. | reverse complement strand
CAGGAAGGTCCAGCGCCGCAACTGATCATGATCGGCAGCGCATTGCCGGGCGATGGGAAAACCTTCACTGGGATCAATCTCGCCTTCAGCATGGCGCGTGAAAAGGATCATTCGGTTTTGCTGGTCGATGGCGACGTGGCGAAACCCCACGTGAGCAAATTGTTCGGCGTCGATCGCGAACCGGGTCTGCTGGACGTACTGAACAATCCCGGCCTCGACGTTCGATCCGTCATTCTCCCCACGGACATCCCCGGCCTGAGCCTGTTGCCCGCCGGCACGCCGTCTGAAACAGCCACGGAGCTGCTCGCCAGCGATCGCATGGCGCAGGTCGTCGATCAACTCGCGCAACTGGATCCCGGCGGCATCGTTCTGTTCGACTCGCTGCCGATTCTGCTCACCAGCGAATCGCGGGTCCTGACCACGCTGATGGGGCAGATCGTGCTCGTCGTGAAAGCTGGAACGACTCCGCAGCAAGCTGTTTCGGATGCGTTGGAAGCGATCGGCGCAGACAAAAAAATCTGGCTAGTGCTCAACCAGGCGGAGCTCTCCGGCCCGCTCGGCTACTACTACGGCTACCGCTATGGCTATGCACAACCCGAAAGTGGTGCGCAGCCGGCTGCTGATGAAGGAAAACAGGCCGCTGGGTTCTGAGCGAACGCCGGCGGCTCGAGGGAGACTCAACGTGATAATTCGCAAGAACAATCGTGCGCGTCTCGGCTGCGTTGCAGCTGCATGCGCACTGCCAGCCGTGGTTGCTGCGCAGGGCGTCCCCGAGCGAGAGTTGATCTGGTCTCTCGAAGGCGGCGCGGAGCACACTGATAACGTCGGGCGCAGCGCGGTTGATGAAGAATCCGAAACGGTTGGAATCGCCGCGCTTTCATTCCAGCTCAATACCGACAGGCCGCGCCTCGACGCAAACGTCGGCGCTCATCTGGAGTATCGGGACTATCTGGACGATGCGTTCGACAGCGAGGTCGTGGGCGGGGTGGATGGTCTGGTGAGCTACGCCTTCATTCCCGAACGGTTCATCTGGGTGGCGACCGATAACTTCGGCCAGATCGCCAACGAACGCGCCCAGGTCGACACGCCGGAGAACCGGCAGAACGTCAATTATTTTTCGACGGGTCCAGACATCATCTTCCCACTGGGGGGCCGCACATTGCTGCAACTCGGCGGGCGAATTTCCGACGCTTATTACGAGAACACGGAAGAGGACAACCAGAGCCTGACCGGATCGCTGGCGTTGATCCGGCAGTTGTCCGACCTCACCAGCCTGTCTCTGAACGGATCGACGAGCGAGACCGAGTACGACGAAGACCAGCTCTTCGGGGATTATCGGCTCGATCAGGCCTTCGTGCGTCTGGCGGCTACAGGGGTGCGCACTACGTTTTCGGCGGACGCCGGATACACAGCCGTTGATCTGGACGGCGAATCTTCGGATGGCCTGCTCGCACGAGTGGAAGCTTCCCGGCTGGTAGGATCGCGTTCGCGAATCGGCCTCAGCGCAGGCACTGAGTTTGCTACGGCCGGCGAAGCATTTCGTCGCGATCAGGGGATCACCGGCATCGAGACCGGCGCCGACGACGCCACCACCGCCAGCGATCCCTATCAACTCGATTACGCCTACCTGACCTGGAACACGGATTGGGAGCGCAGCGCGTTCACCGCTGGGCTCAACGCCCGTTCTGAAGCGCACGAAGTCCAGACAGACGCCGATCGCGACGCATACGGCGCGACCGTCGGGGTGTCTCGTCAGCTGTCTCGAAGGCTGGACGCGCATCTGTCGGCCGGCTACACCGAAGAGGAATTCGTCAATGCGGATTTCAACTTCGACGAATGGACGGTGGGCGTAGGATTGACCTGGCTGCTCGGCGATCGGGTTTCGTTCAACGTGCGGTTCGATCACATGGAAGGCTCCAGCGACGACGGCACACGGGACTTCGAAGAGAATCGCGCATACATCGGCATCGCCTATTCGCGGCGTGGTCCATGAGGTTGACGTCAATGTCGGGCGAAGCGGAAAAAATCACGAATGCGATGACAGTGGATGTGGAAGATTACTTCCACGTAACTGCTTTCGCTCAGACGCTCGATCGCGCGCGCTGGCCGACGCTCGAATCGCGCGTCGAGCAGAATACGCGGCGTCTGCTGGAGGTGTTCGGGCGTCGCGGCGTGCGCGCCACGTTTTTCGTTCTTGGATGGGTTGCCGAGCGCGCTCCGGCGCTGATTCGCGAGCTGCACAGAGCGGGGCACGAGATCGCCTGTCATGGGCTGACGCATGAGCTCGTGTACAAGCAGACCCCGGCGCTGTTCCGGACCGAAACGCAGCGTGCGAAATCGCTTCTCGAGGATCTGACGGGCGCGAAAGTGCGAGGCTATCGCGCGGCGACTTATTCCATCACCGCGCAATCCTTGTGGGCGCTGGATATTCTCGAAGAGCTTGGCTTCGAGTACGACTCGAGCGTATTTCCGGTGCGGCACGACTTGTACGGTATTCCGGGCGCTTCGCGTCGGCCGTTTCGCGTTGCGTCAGGGAAGTTGCTCGAAGTCCCGCTCACCACGATCAAACTCCTCGGTCAGCATTTGCCGTGTGCAGGCGGCGGCTATTTCCGCCTGCTGCCGTACGGGGTGTTCCGCTGGGCCGTTCGCCGCGCCAATCGTGAAGGGTTGCCGGCGGTGTTCTATATGCATCCGTGGGAAATCGATCCGGGTCAACCGCGAATCGATGCGCCGTGGCGTTCCCGTTTCCGGCACTACACCAATCTGCATCGGACCGAAGCGCGCCTCGAGGCGCTGATCGGCGACTTTCGCTGGGCGAGCATGGAAGATGTTTTTCTGCGAGCGCAGCCATCTCATGACGCGGTCGCGCTCGCTCCAGCGCTGGCAGGGGGCTCAGCTTGAATCTTGCCCGCTCCGCAGCGGCAACGACGCCTACATCGCACCTTCCGCAGCAATCGATCACGATCAAGCGCATTGGCGAGGAGGGCGCGACAGGCTGGAACGACTATGTCGATCGAGCCGCTGCTGCGTCCGCCTATCATCGTTACGAATGGCGCAACGTCATTGCTTCCGTGTTCGGGCACGAGAGCCACTACTTCGCCGCGCACGATCAGGATGGACGCGTTTGCGGCGTATTGCCGACTGTGAGACTGCGCAGTGCGCTGTTCGGGGATTTTCTGATTTCGATGCCGTACTTCAATTACGGCGGCGCTGTCGCAGACGACGCGGACACGGCCATCGGACTCGCGCAACACGCAGCGACGCAGGCCGAGGAACTTGGAGTCTCGCATCTGGAGCTTCGGCATAGCGCGCCAATCTGTCCCGAATGGCCCGTGCGAACGGACAAGGTCGGGATGTATCTGCGACTGCCGGATTCCGCGGAGGCGCTGAGCAAACAACTGGGATCGAAACTGCGTTCACAGATCAAGCGGCCGACGCGCGAAGGCGCGACGTGTGTGTCCGGCGGCGCTGAACTTCTGGACCAGTTCTATGCGGTGTTCGCCCGCAACATGCGCGATCTCGGCACGCCGGTGTATCCGCGCGCATTCTTCGCCGCGATCCTGGCCGCGTTTGCATCGCGTACTCGTGTGTTCGTCGTGCATCTCAAAGGAGCGCCGGTCGCCGCCGCACTGGTCATCGGCCATCGCGGCCGTCTCGAGATTCCCTGGGCGTCGTCCCTGCGCGACGCCAACGGCATTGGCGTCAACATGCTGTTGTACTGGCATGTCCTGGAATACGCCTGCGAGCAGCGCTACGAAGTCTTCGATTTCGGCCGCTCGACGCTCGACGCCGGTACGTATCGGTTCAAGAAGCAATGGGGCGCGGAGCCGCATCAGCTGTATTGGCACTACTGGATCCGCGGCGGCGGGGCGCCGCCCGTGCTGAATCCGTCCAATCCTAAATACCGATTGGCCGTGGCGGCGTGGCGGCGGTTGCCGCTCGCCATAGCCAATCGGCTCGGGCCGTTGCTCGTCAGGAATCTTCCGTAACATCAGCTTCAGCAGATGTCGTGATAACTCATCGGATTCGTATATGTGTGGAATCGTAGGTATGGCGCGCGGCGCCGGCGCAGCGCCCTTGTCGCTTGACGATGTACGTCGCATGGCTGCGGCGATCGTCCATCGCGGCCCCGATGATGAGGGCTTTCACAGCACGCCTGACGTGATCCTCGGCATGCGCCGCCTGTCGATTATCGATCTCGCCGGCGGACATCAGCCGATCGCGAACGAAGATGAATCGCTCTGGGTCGTGTGCAATGGCGAGATCTACAATTTCCGCGAGTTGCGCGCCGATCTGCAGAGCCGCGGCCACACCTTCCGCACCGGCAGCGACGTCGAAGTCATCCTGCATCTGTATGAAGAGCACGGCGATCGATTTCTCGAACACCTGTCCGGTATGTACGGGATTGCGCTGTGGGACGATCGTCGTAAACGTCTGATCCTCGCCCGCGATCGTCTCGGACAGAAGCCGCTCTACTATCGCGTCGGCAGAAACTCGCTCGAGTTTGCTTCGGAGGTCAAATCGCTCCTCGCCGTTTCGCGTGCTCCACGCGAGATCGACGTCGACGCCGTTCGTGACTATCTGTCGCTCGGTTACGCGGTAGCGCCGGCCACGATCTTCAAGGGCATACGTAAACTGCCGCCGGCCTCTGCACTCGTGTGGGAACGATCGGGCTGGCGAGTCGAGAGTTACTGGCAGATTCCCGACAGCGTGCGTCGCGATGTCAGTGAAGAGGAATGGACAGATCGGATTCTCACTGGTCTGCGACGCGCGGTCGGCGAGCATATGGTGAGCGACGTTCCGATCGGAGCGTTCCTGTCCGGCGGCATCGACTCGAGCGCCGTTGTCGCGCTGATGGCGGAGGTCAGCGATCAGCCCGTCAACACGTACTCGATCGGATACGGCGGCCCCGGCGCCGCCAGCTACTACAATGAGTTGTCGTTCGCGAGCACAGTGGCGCGCCGCTACAAGACCCATCACCGCGAAATTCTGGTGGCGCCGAACGTGGCCACCTTGTTGCCAAAGCTCCTGTGGCATGTCGAAGAGCCAATCTCAGACAGCGCGATCGTCACCACCTATCTCGTTGCCGAATTGGCCGCGCAGAGCGTCAAAGTCATTCTGTCCGGAGTGGGCGGCGACGAACTCTTCGGCGGCTATCGCCGCTATCTGGGCGATCACTATCAGGGTCAGTACCATCGTCTGCCGCGCTGGTTGCGCACGCAGGTGCTGCGACCCCTGGCCGCCGCGTTGCCGAGCGGGCGCAGCAGCAGATTGATGGATCTGGCGCGCTACGCGAAGAAATTCGTGGGTGCAAGCGAACTGCCGTGGGCGCAGCAGTATCGCGAGTTCATCGAGATCTGTTCACGCAAGCAGTTGAGCGAGCTACTCGTGCAAGGCGCCGCTGGCGGCGACGGCTTCGATCGGATTGCGGGTGCTGAACGCGCCGGGGATTCGCTGTTGCGTCTGATGCGCATCGATGCGCAGACGCAATTGCCGGAGGACCTGCTCCTGCTGACTGACAAAGTCACGATGGCGACGTCAATCGAGTGCCGCGTGCCGTTCCTCGACCATCGGTTCGTCGAACTCGCGGCGCAGATTCCCGCCGGTCTGAAGATGCGCGGCGGAGAGCTCAAGTACCTGCTGAAGAAATCTCTGACAGGCATTCTGCCGCCGGAGATCCTTTATCGCAGCAAGCGCGGCTTTGGTGCGCCGATGGGTTCCTGGCTGAAGACTGAGCTTGCGCCGATGCGCCGTGTGCTGCTGGGACAATCCGCGATCGAGTCGCGCGGTCTGCTGTCCTGGCCAGCCGTGCAGAGCGTGATCGAGGCGCACGATCAGAATCGGGAGGACTTCACCGATCTGCTGCTCGTCATGATGAATCTGGAGCTCTGGTCGCGGATGTTCATCGATGGCCGCGACGCCCACGACGTCGGCGGCGAGCTGTCGGAACTCATGGCGGCCTGAATCGATGAGCGCACTCGAACAATCAATGACGCAGGTTCGCACAACTGGCGGCGCTGCGCGTCCGCTGATCGCGCATATCGTGTTTCGCTTCGACTACGGCGGGCTCGAGAACGGCATCGTGAACATCGTCAACAGCTTGCCGGCCGGAGAGTTCGATCACGCCATCATTGCGCTGACCGAGAGTTCGGAATTCAGCAGCCGCATTCGCCGCCCTGACGTCCGCGTCTTCAGCCTCCACAAACAGCCGGGCACGGATATTGGCGCCTACGTTCGTCTCTGGAAGCTGCTGCGCCGGATCAAACCGG
Organism: Steroidobacter sp.; assembly: GCA_050738395.1. Lineage (GTDB taxonomy): Bacteria > Pseudomonadota > Gammaproteobacteria > Steroidobacterales > Steroidobacteraceae > Steroidobacter. The sequence continues at coordinate 3,968 of JBOHZJ010000363.1, read as the reverse complement.
CCGTCGTTCACACGCGCAACATCGGAACGATGGATTGCCTGTTTGTCGCCTGGCTTGCTGGAGCGCCGGTCCGCATTCACGGCGAACACGGCTGGGACGTACACGACCCGGATGGAACGAATCGCAAGTACCTCGCGATGCGGCGCGTTCTGAACCTGATCACGCACGCCTTCGTGACGGTTTCGCGCGATCTGGAGCAGTGGCTTCTCGGGCGCGTCGGCATCCCCAGCCGCAAGGTGATGCAGATCTGCAATGGTGTCGACACGGAACGCTTCCGGCCGGTGAGCACGGCAGCCCGGCGCGCCTCGTTGCCTGCTGATCGCTTTCCTGCGAATTGCATTGTCATCGGTTCGGTCTCACGCCTGACCGCGATCAAGGATCCCTTGAACCTCGTGCGTGCGTTTCTTGCGATTCGCAAGCCGCTGGCGACTGCCGGTCGTGATGTGCGTCTCGCGTTGATCGGGGATGGGCCGTTACGCGCCAGCATCGAGACGGAAATAAGGGCGGCTGGCGAGGAGCAAGCCGTCTGGTTGTCGGGAAGTCGCGATGACGTTGCGGAATTGATGCAGGCGCTGGACATATTCGTGCTGGGTTCGCAGCGCGAGGGAATATCGAACACCGTGCTGGAAGCCATGGCCACCGGATTGCCTGTCATCGCGAGCGCGACCGGCGGCAATCTCGAGCTGGTCGAATCGGGGGTCACCGGGAAACTCGTCCCCCCCGGGGATTCGGCCGCCCTGGCGAATGCAATTCGCTCCTACGTCGAAGATGATTCGACTCGCCTCGCGCACGGCGCAGCCGCGCGAGCGCGAGCTGAGCAGGTGTATTCGCTCGGCGGCATGGTGAATCGGTACAGAGAACTATACGCAATGCAGTGTAAACGTGTGATGGAGACGACTTGATGTGCGGCATTACCGGCATCGTTGATCTGACCGGACGGCGTTCCATCGACGAACGTTTGTTGCAGGCGATGAACGCGCGTCTGAGCCACCGCGGCCCGGATGGCGACGGATTTCATTTTGAACCAGGCGTCGGTTTCGGACATCGACGCCTGTCGATCATCGATCTCGAGGGTGGACGTCAGCCGCTGTACAACGAAGACAACACAGTCGTAGTGACCTTCAACGGCGAGATCTTCAATTTCATGGAGATCGAAGCCGAGCTGCTGAAACTCGGCCACACATTCCGCACCCGCTGCGATACCGAAGTGATCGTGCACGCATGGGAAGAATGGGGTGAACGCTGCCTCGATCGTTTCAATGGAATGTTTGCGTTCGCCCTCTGGGACATACGCAAGCAGCAACTCTTCATCGCGCGCGATCGCCTGGGCGTCAAGCCGCTCTTCTACACGCTGCTCCCGAACGGCTTGCTGCTGTTCGCCTCAGAGCTCAAGTCGATCATGGTGCACCCCGATGTGCAGCGCCGTATCGATCCGCAGGCAGTCGAGGAGTACTTCACCTTCGGTTACGTGCCCGATCCAAAGTCGATCTACCGTGAGGTGAAGAAGCTCGAGCCGGGCGCCTATATCAGCGTGAAGCGCGGTACGACGAAAATCGCACCGGTGCGCTACTGGGACGTACCGCTGTTCGGCGATCGCAAACCAGGCGGATCTCCCGCGAGTTGGGAAACAGAACTGCGCGAACGATTGCAGGAAAGCGTGCGCAAGCGTCTGGTGTCGGACGTTCCACTGGGCGCGTTCTTATCCGGCGGCATCGATTCCAGCGCCGTCGTCGCAATGATGCGCGAGATCGGCGCAAGCAAGGTACTCACCTGCTCGATCGGCTTTCGTGAACCGCGCTATGACGAATCCCGCTTCGCGCAAATGGTCGCGGATCAAAAACGCACCGACCACAAGACAGAGGTCGTCGAAGCGTCCGACTACACGCTGCTGCGCAAACTCGTCGATATGTACGACGAGCCTTATGCGGACAGCTCCGCCATTCCCACGTATCGGGTGTGTCAGCTCGCGCGTCGTCACGTGACGGTCGCGCTGTCGGGCGATGGCGGCGATGAGGATTTCATCGGCTACCGTCGCTACAAACTGTTCGCGATGGAGGAACAGATCCGCCGTCGAATGCCTCTCGGTGCGCGCAAGGTCGTGTTCGGCCCACTGGGTCGCTGGTATCCGAAGCTGGATTGGGCCCCGCGGATATTCCGCGGCAAGACCACGTTTCAGGGGCTGGCGCGCAGTTCAGTCGACGCGTATCTCCACGGCGTCTCGCTGACATCAGAGGAACTGCGCTCGCAATTGTTTTCGTCATCATTCAAACGCGAGCTGCAGGGCTACAGCGCGAGCGAAGTCTTTCATGCCCACGTGCGCGATAAATCATTCAGCGACCCGCTCGCGCTGGTGCAATACCTCGACTACAAAACCTATCTGCCCGGGGACATCCTCACGAAAGTGGACCGCGCCAGCATGGCGCACAGCCTCGAAGTCCGCACACCGTTCCTCGACTATGAATTCGTGGAATGGGCTGCCAGCTTGCCGAGCGAGGTGAAGCTACGGGGCAGCGAGGGCAAGCACGTGCTGAAGCGCGCGCTGGAGCCGGTGCTGCCCAAAGAGGTCCTCTACCGCGAGAAGATGGGCTTTGCGGTGCCGCTCGACAGCTGGTTCCGCGGTTCGTTGAAGGATCACATCGCCGATACCGTGCGCGGGTCGCGATTGCGGGATTCGGGGATATTCGAGCCCGCAATGCTGTCGCGGATCGTCGCGGATCATCAGTCGGGTCGACGCGATTACAGCACCGCGCTCTGGTCGCTGCTGATGTTCGATGGCTTCCTGCAAAGTCAGGAGGGCGATGCGCAGGGGACGCAGGCGGACGCCTTGCAACGAGTCAGCGGCGTCGCCTGATCTCGCACGTGCATGCGAATTCTGACGTTCACCAATCTCTACCCGAGCGTCGCGCAGCCGCGTCACGGGATTTTCATCGAGCATCGCGTGCGACAGCTGGTCGATACAGGCGAAGTTTCGGTTCGTGTAGTCGCGCCTGCGCCGTGGGCGCCGAAGGCGGCGCGGCGATTGTTTGGTCACTACACCGCGCTCGCTGACGTACCGGGCGGCGAAATTCGTTACGGCATTCCGATTTGGCATCCGCGTTTTTTCGCCGTGCCGAGGATCACGAGCTGGATCAATCCGCTGCTGATGGCGCTCAGCGCCTTGCCTCTCATCAGAAAGCTGCAACGTGAGACTGATTTCGATTTGATCGATGCGCACTTCGTGTACCCGGATGGCGCGGCTGCGATTCTTCTGGGCGCCTGGCTTGGCAAACCCGTGACCGTCACCGCGCGCGGCACGGATATAAATGAATTCCCGCGGTATCGCATTCCACGCGCGTGGATCAAATGGGTCACGCGGCATGCCGATGCGCTGATCACCGTCTCGAGCGCGCTGCGCACGGCCTTGCTGGATCTCGGCGCGTCGCCTGAGCAAGTGACTGTGCTGAGAAACGGCGTCGATATGACGCTGTTCAGTCCGGGAGACCGGCAGACCTTGCGGACGGAACTGAATCTTCGGCAGCCCACGCTGTTGTCGGTGGGCCATTTGATTCCAGATAAAGGCCACCAGTTCGTCATCGAGGCGCTCGCTGAATTGCGCGAGGTTCACCTGGTGATCGTCGGCGACGGCCCCATGCGCGAAGAGCTGAGGTCGCAGGCCGCACGACTGGGCGTCGCGGATCGAATCACGTGGACAGGCACGCTGACTCAGCAGCATTTAGCCAGACACTACGCCGCTGTAGACGTGACGGTGCTTGCTTCGAAGCTGGAAGGGATGCCGAACGTGCTGCTCGAAAGCATCGCCTGCGGCACGCCTGTCATTGCAACAAACGTAGGCGGTAACGCCGAAGTCATCAGTGCGAACGACGCCGGCGTGCTGATGAAGGAACGCAGCGCCCGCGAGGTCGTGAATGCGTTTCGGGAGATCGAGCGCAACCAACTCGATCGAGCCGCGGTACGGCGGCACGCCGAGC
>JBOHZJ010000362.1:0-8154 GCA_050738395.1 Steroidobacter sp. | reverse complement strand
ACGATCCCTGTCGCTCTTCATTCTGGCGACGCTCACGCTATCGAGTACTTTCGCGCAGCAGACGCCTGATCCGACGCCGCCTCCGCGCGGAACCACTTCGTTCGTGCCGCTGCCGGATCTGGAGAAGCAGCCGCTGACCACGCACACGTTCGTGATTCGTGCAGCCGTCGAGAACATGTCGGAAATCGAGCTTGGGGAATTGGCCCTGGCCAGATCCGAAGATCCGGCTGTCAAGGAGTTTGCGAAGCAGCTCGTTGCGCATCATAAGGCGGCCAATGAAGACCTGAAGAGGGTGGCCGCACAACAGAAAGTATCGTTGCCCGGGGCGGTGGACGAGGACCACCGCAAGTTGAAGCAGAAACTGACGCAGCTCGAAGGCAAAGCGTTCGATGCGCAGTACATCGACGCGATGTCATCAGGTCACGACAAGGCGGTCGCGCTCTTTGAAGCCGCATCGCAGTCGCCGAAGCTGCCGGACGATGTGAAGGGCTTTGCGAGCGAGACGCTCTCGACGTTGAAGGAGCATCGCAAGACTGCTCACGCGCTGCGGGCGGCGGAAGGCGCCTGACGATCCGGATACAGGAATTGCTATTCCCCAAGCGCGACGTCCAGCGCCTCATCGGCGCTGACGGCGATATCCGGAGTCACGCCAAAGCCTTCCAGGCGCCCATTCTTGATGGAATAGTAATCGGCGATCGGCACGCGCAGGTGAAAGCCGCCGGGGATGTCGAACACCTTCGAGGACAGAACGACGCCGGGCGTCTTCTCGCCGATGATCTTCGCGCGGCCGATCGATTTCAGCGCGTCGGCAGCGATCTCCGCGGCGCTGATCGAGCGGGCGCTGGTGAGCACGATGACCGGGCCGCGAAAGAGCGGTTGCATGGGATCGATGCGATAACCAGTCAGCGGGCGCATCAGCACATCCGCCTGAAAGGCCCTCACTGAGTACCCGCGCCACGGCTTGGCCGACGGAAAATCCGCGGGGCCGGGCGGCTCATCGTGGTCGGCATACCAGGAGCCGACGACGAAGACGCCGGCATCCATCGGTTTGTCGATCAGATGTCCCACCAGCGACACGACGGCAAACGCGCCTCCGCCATTGCGTCGCAGGTCGATGATCAGCTTGTCAGCCTTGCGCGCGACGATCTCACCATAGGCCGCGTTGATCGCATTGATGGTGTCGACGCCGCTCATGGTGTTGACTGTCAGAATGGCGGCGGAGTCCTTCCATGCCAGCGTCACGGCGCCGTCACCGCCCGGCATCGTGTCGAGCCGCGCGTAACGATCCGCTGCAGATTCCTGAGCCTTCTGAAGCGCGACATGCGAAAACGGTCCATTTCTCCAGATCGCGTTGAAGCCGTTCATGAATTCGTCGGCCGACGCCGCCTTCTCGCCGAATGCGATCACGTCTCTTTCGATCTGACGGTAGACGTCGCTCTCGAGCTCGGCGGGGCGGTAATGGTTCGCCCGAATTGTGTCGTTGATGAGTTCGGCCCCGTCGCGAAAATTGGCGCCCTGACCTAAGGCGCTGGAGCAGATGCAAGCCATCAGGGAAACGACTGCGGCGAGCAGCGGGCGTCGATTCACGAGGTCCTCCAAATTTCTTATCAACAGTAACGTGAACAGGAGATTTGGAAGCGAGTGGGGATTTGACAGTTGGCGTTCCGGCCGGAACGCGTTGGTATCCACTGCGGACGTATGCCGAGTGACCTCCCGGATGAGGTCGGAAGCCTGTCTCAGCGTCAGCGCCGCTGCATTTCCGCCACTGCTGCGGCTCGAGCGGAACATTGTGTCGGTGCAACAGGTCAAGCCAAGCGTAGCGCAATGTCGTGACTTTGCCCTTCAAGCAACGAGGTAAACAGATCATGCCTGAGGCACAGTGTGTTAGGTACCCGATAAAACCCGGTCAACGCGAGGCATTGGTCAATTGGGTTGCAAGACTCAAAGACCGCTCCACAGAAGTGACGGAGGCCATGACTGAAGTGGGATTCATAGCTGAGGCGGTGTTCATGGAGAGGTCCGACCACGGCGACTACGTACTGATTTACACCAGCGCCAAAGACTTACCAGCGGCGAATGAAGCACTATCCAGCGCTCGACCGCCGCTGGTCCGGGAGTTCGATCAACTCATGGCTGAGACTGTGGATATGGAAAAAGCAGTGGCCCTGGAGTTGATGTATCACACGCCTTAACAGCAGCCGGGACGCAGCTTCGGTGCTGGCGCGCGCAGTCACGCTTTGATGCGGAAGAGCTGTCCCGCGAAACGCGGCAGCAGAAGAATCGCTGCGTGCTACCACTTCGACGACGACGGATCGCTCGCGCTCAATGCTCGGCTATCCGATACGACCAGAAAGTTAGAGGCCTGCTTGCGGAGCCGGAGTTCCCAGCCGGTTCAGCATTTCGTTGTCCGCTGAGTCTCTCGGCAGGACAGTCGACCTGCCCTTTGTTGTGATACGAACCTAGCCGCACGCCGTTTGGCCGTCAATGGACAGCTCGGTTTCAGCTGAAACGTGCCGCGCCTTCCTCGCTTGCTGCAGCAACACGTCCATCGCCAGCCCATAGTCCATGCTCTCACCGGTCCAGCGGGTTGCAGCAGTCTTCCTGTCTATATGAATGCCGTGCTGCTGATGAACGGCGGGCAGCTGCTTCCAATCACCGAGCGGTTGCGTGTGACCGGCCGCGATGCTGTCGAAGGATCGACCGTCTGGGCGTAGAAAACGCAGTGCACCGTCATCGAGGATTTCGATGCGTACCGCGCCTTCGTGGACTTTGCGGTGATGGAGCTTGCAGAGGGTCACGAGATTGGAGGGTTTGGTCTCTCCGCCGTGCGCCCAGTGCTCGATGTGGTGTGCATCGACATAGCGCTTGTGCGTGCAACCTGGGAATCGGCAGCCGCGATCGCGTGAGTTCAGCGCGCGGCGCAGCGCCGGCGGGATGCTTCTGGTTTTGCGGCCCACATTCAGCGGCTCGCCTTGGTCGTTCTCGACAATACCCACGATGCTCGCATCACAGGCGAGTCGCCGGACGGTTTCGGCGGGAAGGGAAGGGCCGTCTTCGATCTCACAGCGTCCCGCAGTACTGTCACGGAGCGTTTCAGCTGAAACGTGGATCACCACCTGATGACGCTCCCCGCCGTTCATGGCTTCAGCGCCATGCGCCAGGAAGCTCTCGGCCAGTAACCCTAAGGCGTCTGCTCGTTGCATGCCGCGGGTCGGTTTATCCACAGACGTTTCAGCGGAAACGTCTGGCTCTGCTCCTTTCCGGGAATCCTTTGATCGTGACTTCAAATACGCCTCGATCGGATCGAACTTGCCCGGATTTTCCTGCAGGGCGGCCTCCAGCGCCTTGAGCACTTGTGCGCCTGTTTCCGCCGGCAGGCGGGCCTTCAACACCAGAGAGCCCTCCTCGTCCCAGTGATAGATCACGCTGCGGTTCTTTTGTTGCTGCGCCTCACGGGAGAGGTTCTCTACTTCCAGGCAGCGGCGGAAGCATCGCACAGTGTTCTCGACGTGATCCGCCGTACCGTGCAGTGCGATGGAGAGCAGATACTCCTCAGTGCCGGCGCACGCCACGCGGGTTAGCGCTCGCGCTTTGGAGTAGCTCAGTTCGCCGCGCGCCATCGCTGCTGAGACCTTGGGTAAGTTCTCAAGCGCCCGGGCGGTGCGAACTTTCTCGCGCGCAGCGCCGAGATCGATCCCGCATTTCCAATTCAACCAGTGTGCGCAGGAGTGCGTCGCATTGTCGGCCCAGCCTTCGCGCCGATCGAACTCGGCAATCAACATCAGGAAGCGATGATTGGCCGCATTGAGGTGGCCAGCGAGCTCGGTGATCTCATCCGCGAGCTTCTCGGTCGAGCGTGCGCGCTCAGCGCGTTGCTCGTGGGTGTCGAATGCGTGTTGCGCGTTCCTCGCGAAGCGTCCGTGCAACGTCCCTTTCACACCTGAAAACGCGGCGCCTGCGACTTCCATGAGCAACTCCACATACCTGATTTAATGTACAGCAGTGTACCTCAGCCGCCATCGGGAGCCAACGCAAACACTACATTTCTCGACTAATTCATATCGCTCGCCGGGCGCCCGAATGCGTCGTCGCACGTTCATTTGACGCTCATCCGGACCGCCGTCAGGCTACGGTCATGATTCCACTGCGAGACGACAATCCCTCCAGCATCGCTCCGGTAGTGACGATCGCGTTCGTCGTCGCGTGCGTGCTCGTGTTTCTCTGGCAGGCGTCGCTGGGCGCCGTGCGAGGCGAGCAGATCGTCTACTCGCTCGGCGTGATCCCGGCCGTATTGCTCGGTCAGGGTGAGTTGCCGCCGGAGCTCGTGCTGGTTCCGCCCGCGATGACGACGCTCACATCGATGTTCATGCACGGCGGCTGGATGCATCTGATTGGCAACATGCTGTATCTGTGGATCTTCGGCGACAACGTTGAAGACAGTATGGGTCACGCCCGATTCGTAGTTTTCTATCTCCTGTGTGGATTGGCGGCGGTATTTGCACAGGCGCTGCCGGAGCCTGGTTCGACCATCCCGATGGTCGGCGCGAGCGGGGCGATTTCCGGTGTGCTTGGCGCGTATCTGCTGCTATATCCGCATGCCCGCGTGCTGGTCGCGATTCCTTTCGGTTTCATACTGCATACGACGCGCATACCTGCAGGCCTCGTGCTCGCGTTCTGGTTCGGATTGCAGTTGCTCAGCAATATGATGGCGACGCCGGGCGAGGGCGGCGTCGCGTTCAGGGCGCATATCGGCGGCTTCATCGCCGGCATGGCGTTGATTCCCTTCTTCAAGCGGCAACGATTCCGCCTGTGGATGCCCAAGCGCTGAGGGCCTGCGTACCGGGTATTGTCAGCGCGTCTTTGGGCGTAGCTCCGCGACGCAGGTGCGTTGCCACCCGGCAAGCTCCGCGAGATACGCATCCGGGTTGGCGGCTGGCGTCAACTTTCGCGTGGCTTGTTCTTCCTGCTCGCTCGGGGCAGGGATCGAGCGGTTGACGATCCGTCGCTCGGCATCGCGCCGTCTGCTACTTCCATTCCGCCGGCGCGAGCCTGCGGCTCAACGTTTGCAGCAACTCACCGCCGTCGCCGCGCCATGCTGATCCATGCATGCAGGCAAGTATTCGTGGTCGCAATGCGGCGAGTTTCTTCAGCACGGGCCCAGTGTTCGGGCCGTGCGCGAAGTAGTCCAGCCGCGCTCGCATGGTTTCGCTCGAAGTCAGAATGTCGCCATCGATGATCGGTGGATGCTCGGCGCCTGGTTGGGTGAAGAGATCGCCGCACAGCAGCGCCTGAATTTCGTCAATCATCAGGAACCCATTTTCCCAGCCATGCGGAACATGCGGTGCGTCGAACCAGCGCACCGAGTAGCGGCCGAGTCGCAAGGATTCACCGTCCGCGAGCACTCGCGGAGGTCTGTCGGCGAGATCGCCGATCGACACCATTGCAGCGATTCGCCCGCATAACGGCGCGGCGTTCGGTGCAGCCTCCAGGAACTGGTTCAACGATCCGCATTCGTCGCTTTCGACATGACAGAAGCCGATATAGCGGAGCTGCGTCACCGGCAGCACTGTGTCGATCGCTTCCCGGATCTGTGGGAACAGAGCGCGCGGTCCGGTGTGGAACAGCAACGGCTCATCATCACGCAGCAGATACTGATTGAACGAAAAACCGCCCGGCGCGGATGTGTCCGGCGTGTGGATACGGAACAACCCGTCGGCGATTTCATCGATCCGCGTGACGTCGACTTCTCGTACTGTGCTCATGATCATCAATCCTGCTACAGCCCGCCCCACCCGATGCGGCGATAGAACTTGTCCATCAGGAACAAGGGGCCGATCAGCAGGAACACCAGATCATCGGCGAAGGAGGGCTTGGCGCCTTCTACTTCGTGTCCATAGAACTGCAGCGCCCACGCGGCGATCCACAGGATTGCGGCGACCGCGACGAGCCAGGTTGTCCCCGCGGATTGCTGCAGCAGCACGATCAAGACGACGCTGAGTGCATACCACACGGCCATCGTCGCGAAGCTGCGAAAGGACAGTCGTAGATAGAACGCTCCTACCGGCAGGATGCCAAGGGTCACGATGTTGACCCAGGGCGCCGTTCCGGCGTCCAGCCCGAGCCAGCGTCCAATCGGGATCGCCCAGAGCAGCGCGAGCGTCGAGAAGGCGATCACCGGCACGCAGATATAGTGAATCAGCTGGTTCAGCGAGTTCTGATGACTCTGGGCGTATGCGCTCAGATATTGCTGCTGGGTGCGCATGGCTGCTCCGGCCTGGAAGGATGCAGGCAGTCTACAAAGAATGCCGGCGCGGCGGCACTCCTTTCAAGCGATGCGCCGATCAGAACTTGTACGTCAACGCCCCGCGAAAGCTCCGGCCGTCGTGGGCGATCACGTCCTGAGCGTGATCTTCCGCACCGGGATACCCGTAGGCCGTATCGAACAGATTGGAGACGGCCGCGGAAATTTCCAGGCCCCGCCAGAGCGGACGGCTCAGGATGTTCAGATTCGCTACGAGGAAATCACTCGCCTTACGATCCGCGAGAGTGCGGACCTCACTCTGATACTGCAGTTCGAGTCCCGCCACGAATTTGTCATTCAGAAAGGGTGCGCTGATGTTGAGCTTGGCCAGATGTCGCGGCGAGCTGGTCAGTTCCTGATCGCTCGCTACATCCACAGCGCGCTGCAACGTGTAGCTTGCGTTCGCGACGAGGCCTGATTCGAACTCAGCAGCCAGCTCGAATTCGACGCCGCGCGCGCGCACATGATCCAGGTTGGCGAAATACGGATCGCCGGCGTCGGTTGCGTGCTGGCTGACGAGGTCCTCGGTCTCATACTGGTAACCGGACACGCTCAATCGAAGCGCCTGGCCGAGATACTGTTCATAGACGAGTTCGTAGGCATCGATCTGTTCCGGAGCCAACGTCGGCCGCAGTCTTTGCTCGACGTTGTAGTAGAGCTCATAAGGATTCGGCGCGCGGAAGGCTTGACCGTACAACGCCTTGAACGTCGTCGTGGCGAGCGGGCTGTAGATCAATCCCGCGCGCGGACTGACGTTGCCTCCGAAGGTGTTGAAGTACCGGTCATAGCGCATGCCGCCGGTGAGCAGCAGGTCGTCACGCAGGGCGAATTCCCCTTGTGCGTACACGCCCAGCACGCGGCTGGTGCGATCGTCGTATACGGTGTAGACGCGCGGCTCCAGATCCTCGTACGACTCCTGAAACTCGCGGAGATTATTGCGATATTCGACACCGGCCAGAACCGTGTGCCGATCGCGCAGCCGTGCGCTCAACTGCCATTCGGTCCCCACCCACTGACCAACCGTTGAGTCGTACAGCGGCACAATATCGACCGGATCGCCGCTCTCGGCGTAGTTGTACGGATACATGCCGCGGTATCGATACTCATCGACGAAGCCGCTGCCCTTGAGCCGCACGTCGTCGTTGAAGGCATGGTCGTACTGGACGTCGACATAAGCGCGGTAATCCTTCGTCCATTCCCGCTCGTTGAACATCGTGCCGAACGACGCCGTCGGAACATTCTTGGCGCGCTCCAGATACCATGCCGAGGCCGTGAACTCACCCTGGCTCACGCTTGTGAACACGTTCCAGGCGTCTTCATCATCGAGCCGATACGCGACGCCATCGTTCGTCGCGTTCGGATTGTCGCTGATCCGCTGATCGAACTCGGGGTAGTAGAGCCGCTCGGGTCCTTCGCTGGCGTAATGCGATCCGGACAGCAGCCACTCCACGCCGTTGTCGAACTTCTCACCGAACGTCAGGCGACTCTTGCGGGTATCGAAGCTCTCGGTTTCGACTGCTATCTCGACGCCGCCGATGCCGGCGCCGCTTCTGGTGATGACGTTGATGACGCCGAGGAATGCACTGCTGCCGTAGATCGAAGAGCCCGGGCCGCGAATGACTTCCACGCGCTCGATGAGTTCGACATCGATCATGCCTTCGCGCTCTATCGTGCCGCTGTCGAAGAGGTTGTCGTTGACGCGATGACCGTCGATGAGCACCAGGACGCGAGTGTTGTAGTCATTCGGCCGCAGAAATCCGCGGACGCCCAGATAGGTGTAGTTGCGGTCGTTCGAGACATAGAGACCGCGAACGCTCCGCAGGACGTCGGCCAGCGTGCGGTGTCCATAGCGC
>JBOHZJ010000361.1:0-1647 GCA_050738395.1 Steroidobacter sp. | reverse complement strand
ACGGTTGACGGTTGACGGTTGACGGTCAGAACCTGCCGCTCTTCCTCCGACTGTCAACAGTCAACCGTCAACTGTCAACCTGCGCGCTGCAGCATTACACGACTACATTGACCAGCTTGCCTTTTACGACGATCACTTTGCGCACCGACTTGCCTTCGATCCACTTCTGTACGTGCTCATCGGCGAGTGCGGCGGCGCGGATTTCGTCTTCGGCTGCGTTGGCGGCGACGCACACGCGCCCGCGTAGTTTGCCGTTCACCTGCACCACGATTTCGATTGTGTCCTGCACCAGCGCGTCCGGATCCGGCCTGGGCCAGGCGCGATCGATCAGAGCATCGTTATGGCCGAGTTCCTTCCACAACGCATGACAAGCGTGCGGCGTGATCGGCGAGAGCATCTGCACGATGAGCTCCAGAGCTTCGTGGACGACCGCGCGATCCTGCGCCGATCCGGTTTCAAACTTCGCAAGAGTGTTCATCAGCTCCATCACCGCGGCGATCGCCGTGTTGAATACGCGACGCCGGCCGAGATCGTCGGTAACCTTTGCCAGCGTTGCGTGTGCGGCGCGGCGCATCGCGCGCTGAGCATCAGTAAGACCATGATTGGGCTGAGTCAGCTCGGCGCGAACCCACTGTGCTGTGTCGAGCGCCTTGAATCCCTCCACGTGCTCAGACACCATTCTCCACAGGCGCCGCATGAATCTCGCGGCGCCTTCGACGCCGTCTTCCGACCATTCGAGCGTGTCCTCGGGCGGCGCTTTGAACATCATGAACAGACGTACGCTGTCGGCGCCGTATTGTTCGATGAGCTGCGTCGGGTCGACGCCGTTGTTCTTCGATTTCGACATCGTGCGCATGCCTTCCCATTCGACGGAGCGCCCGTCGCTGAGGAGCGTTGCGCCGATCCGATTGCCCTTCGCGTCGAGCTTCACGTCGACGTCGGCAGGATTGAAATACTCGGTGCGACCGTCGTCAGCTTTGCGTGAGTAGATGTCGTTGAGCACCATGCCCTGGGTCAGCAGGTTCGCGAACGGCTCCTTGACGTCCACCAGTCCAACGTCGCGCATCACACGCGTCCAGAAGCGTGAATACAGAAGATGCAGAATCGCGTGCTCGATGCCGCCGATGTATTGATCAACCGGCATCCAGTAGTTCGCGCGCTCATCGACCATCGCCTGATCGTTGTTCGCGCTCGCGAAGCGCATGAAGTACCAGGACGAATCGACGAACGTGTCCATGGTGTCGGTCTCGCGCCGCGCATCGGCGCCGCACCGCGGACATTTGCATTCGTAAAACGACGGCGTCTTGCCGAGCGGATTGCCGCTGCCGTCGGGCACCAGGCCTTCGGGCAGCACGACGGGCAGATCCTTGTCGGGCACGGGAACATCGCCGCACTTCGCGCAATGAATCAGCGGGATTGGGCAACCCCAGTAACGCTGGCGTGAGATTCCCCAATCGCGGAGGCGCCATTGCACCTGCTTCTCGCCCAGATCCTTTGCCTGCAGGTCCGCGGCGATGGCGTTCACGGCGGACTGGTAGTCGAGTCCGTCGTACTTGCCGGAGTCGACGCAAAGGCCGTAGCTGGCGTACTCAGCTCGCCACTCGAGCGTCGGGCCGCCGGGTACTGGGCTCTGGGCGCTGGCCAGAG
>JBOHZJ010000360.1:0-11867 GCA_050738395.1 Steroidobacter sp. | reverse complement strand
CAGTCAGAGAGGGCTTTCGGCCCTCGAGCGTCAGCGCTCTTCTCTGGCCGTCAACGGTCAACTGTCAACCGCAGACTCATCCCAGCCGCACGCCCTCGAGCAGCCTGTCGGTCATCGCTCGCGCCTTCGCACGGGCCTCTTCGATGGATCCGCCGAGCGCAAGCGACACGCCCATGCGGCGATGGCCGCGCACTTCGGGTTTGCCGAACAATCGCAACGCTGTGTCAGGCTCGGTCAGAGCGCGTTCGACGCCTTCGAAACGGACATTGCCTGAATCGCCCTTGACGAGAAGTGCACAGGAGGCGGAAGGGCCGCGCTGGCGAATCACTGGAATCGGTAATCCAAGAATCGCGCGCGCATGCAGCGCGAACTGCGAGAGGTCCTGCGAGATCAATGTCACGAGGCCTGTGTCGTGCGGACGCGGCGACACTTCGCTGAAGTACACCGTATCGTCGGCTACGAACAGTTCTACGCCGAAGACGCCATTGCCGCCGAGGTTTTCCGTGATCGCATGGGCGATGCGCTGCGACTCCGCCAGCGCTTGCGCGGTCATCGACTGCGGCTGCCACGATTCGCGATAGTCGCCGTCGACTTGCAGATGCCCGATCGGCTCGCAGAACGTCGTCGCACCGCCATGCCTCACGGTCAACAACGTGATCTCGTAGTCGAACTTCACAAAACCTTCAACAATGACGCGGCCCTGCCCGGCGCGGCCGCCCTGCTGTGCGTATGTCCACGCATGATCGATGTCGGCGTGCGTTCGCACGAGACTCTGCCCTTTGCCGGAAGAACTCATCACTGGCTTGATGACGCACGGCAGTCCGATGACTCGCACTGCGTCCTGATATTCGCGCTCACTGTCGGCAAAGCGATAGGGCGACGTCCTGAGTTTCAGCTGTTCCGCCGCGAGTCTGCGAATGCCCTCGCGATCCATCGTGAGCCGCGCTGCGCGGGCGGTCGGAATGACGGTATAGCCTTCACTCTCGAGCGTCACGAGCATTGGCGTCGCGATCGCTTCGATCTCGGGAACGACGAGCCTCGGTTTCTCATGCTCGACTACTGCGCGTAATGCGGCACCATCAAGCATATTGATCACGTGCGAGCGATGCGCCGCCTGCATCGCCGGCGCGTTCGCATAGCGATCGACCGCGATCACCTCGCAGCCGAAACGCTGCAGTTCGATCGCGACCTCTTTGCCGAGCTCGCCTGAGCCAAGCAGCATGATGCGTGAGCCGGACGGTGAGAGCGGAGTGCCGATCGTGGTCACGAAAGCTCCGGAAATCGGTTAGAGACGAGAATTTCCACCGGGATCATGGGAAACACGGGGTAAGACCAGGACCAAAATGAGCGCCCGGAAATTCGCGAGAGCGAGCCGGGTCAGCTTTCTTGCCTGCTCTTACCGCGTGTTCCCCGTGTGCCCCGTGGACGTCTTGTTCTGGCGCATGAGCAGGCGCTACGCCCCCGTCAATTGACGCGCAGGCAATATGCGCTCCAACGCCGCAGCAACTGCGCTGGCCACGGCGTAGCCGAGCATCACGACGGCGATCTCATAAACCTGCGGCCACAGAAAATTTGCCGCGAGCGCGAGCGCTGCTGTCGCTGCGATGCGCACCCATTCCAGTTTTCTGGCGTACTCGCGCCCCTCCAGGCCGGCGCCCTGGGCGAACAACGAGAAGCACATCCACGCGAACAGCAGCAGCACGAATGGACGCGGCAAGCTCTTCTCCATCTGCAGCAGCCAGAGTGACGCGGCGGTCAGCAGCCAGAACTGTACGAAGACGTATCCGCGCATGAAGCCGCTCGTCGGCGGATCGAATTTCGGGTAGCTCGAGTCGGCTGCCTTGTGCGGAGTCAGATCGGACGGGAACCAACCGGGCGGCTTGAACCAGATCCTGAATTTGTCGCCCCAGTTCTTCGTGCGCCAGGCGAGCTTCGCGGTATCGCTCCAGAAATGGAAATTCGCCCAGAGCGGATTCCAGCTCTTCAAACCCGTCGTGATCCCATACACGCATGGTGTATCGACACGCTCATCCTCGAAGGTGCCGAACATGCGATCCCACAGAATGAAGACGCCGCCGTAGTTCCTGTCGATGTACTCCGGGTTGCGCGCGTGATGCACGCGATGATTCGAGGGCGTCACGAAAATCCATTCGAGCGGCCCGAGCCGGCGAATGTGTTCGGTGTGCACCCAGAATTGGTAGATCAGATTGAGGCTGCCGACCGTCACGACGACGGCTGCCGGAACACCGGCGAGGAAGAGCGGGATGTAGAAGACGAAGCCGATGTAGTCGGTGCCCGTCTGGCGCAGCGCCGTGCTGAGATTGAACTCTTCGCTCTGGTGATGCGCGATATGCGAGGCCCACATGATGCGCCACTCGTGTCCGTAGCGATGCTTCCAGTAGTAGCAGAGGTCATAGGCGACGAACGCTGCGACCCACTGCCACGCGGCGTCCATCGGCCACTGCGGCACGCCCAGCCATTTCACAAGCGCGCCGAATACGACGCCCGCAAAGCCAAGCCGCAGGATGTCGACCAGCCGGCTGAGCACGCCGAGTTGCAGGCTGTTGACCGTATCGTTGAGGCGATAGGTCTGCTTGCGGACCAGCAGCCCGTACAGATACTCCAGTCCCATGGCGAGAATGAAGAATGGAATCGCTACTTCGACGTAGTTCATGGGCGAGGGATCGTCTGGTGCAGCAGGAATGCGACGGGGTCCGGCTGGAGTCTAATTAAATCCGGAGCCGCGGTGTATCACGGGATTCAGGAGAACATCGGATCCGGATCGAGAGCCGCAAAAGGGACTCATAAAGGATGAGAATTCAATCCGGTCACTCTATAGCTCCGATCTTTTATTCACTCTTTTCTGTGGCCGCTGCGCGTTCATCTGGCCGGCTGCGCCCTCCCCTTCGGCAAGTACGCCGCCGCTGCACCGCCGCGACCCGTCATAATTCGCCGCGCGACGCTGACCAGGATGGGTGAATGGCGAATTCGATCAAAACGCTGGGAGCGCTGCTCCGCCGCTGGCTTGCGAGTGCGAATGAGCTGGAGCAGCAACGGCAAGGCGATCAGCAGCTGCGTCTCAGCGAAGAGCGGCTGCGGCTTGCGACCGAGGCGGGCAAGGTCGGCGTATGGGACTGGGATGTTGTCGCCAATCGCATTTCCTGGACAGGCTCGCTGTATGCGATTCACGGTGTTCAGCCGGGCGACTTCGATGGGACCGCGGAAGGTTTTGCGGCGCTCACTCATCCGGATGATCGCGACGCCGTCCAACGGGCGATCGAACGAGCGCTGACGGGCGATCAGCCGTACGAAATCGAGTTCCGCGCGGTGCGTCCGGACGGCGAAACGATCTGGTTGTATACGAGCGCGAGCGTCATTCGGCAGCGGGGCCGGCCGGTCCGGATGGTGGGCGCTACGGTCGATATCAACGCTCGCAAACGTACCGAGCTCGCGCTGCGCGAGAGCGAAGAACGATTCGCCAAGGCGTTCAATGCGAGTCCGTTGAGTCTCACCATATCTTCACTGAAGACCGGCAAGCTGCTCGAAGTGAACGAGACGTTTGTCAACGTCTCCGGCTTCGCGCGCGGCGAAGCCATCGGGCGCACGACGGTCGAACTCGGGCTGTGGGTCAGCGCGCAGGATCGCGAGTCTGAAATGAATGCTGTGCGTGCTGCCGGGCGCGTGCGCAACCTGGTCTGTCGTTTTCGCACCCGGCGCGGCGAGGAACGCATCGGCCTGCTATCGGCCGAAAAAATCCTCATCGGCGAAGAGCTGCACGCGCTCACGGTGATTCAGGACATCACCGAGCGCGAGCAGGCGCAGGCTGCATCGCGCGAAAGCGAGCAGCGCCTGCGGCTCGCCCTGCAGGCGGCGAGCGCCGGTGTGTGGGAGGTCAATGTCGCTACCGGCAAGACCTTCTGGAGCGACGAATTCCAATCTCTGTATGGCTACACGAGTTCAACCGCGCGCTCCTATGCAACCTGGATCGCGAGCATCCATCCCGAAGATCGCCAGAGCGTGGATGCGGATTTCCAACGGCGCCTGACCTCCGGCCGGAGCGAATTCCGGCAGGAGTTCCGCATCATTCATCCGACGCGCGGTGTGCGCTGGATTCTGGACCTGAGCCGCATCATGCGCGATGCGAACGGCGAGGCAGTCAGCTTCAGCGGCATCAATCTCGACATCACCCGGCTCAAGCACATCGAAGAAGAATTGCGCGAAGCCGATCAGCGCAAGAATGAGTTTCTTGCGACGCTCGCCCACGAGTTGCGCAACCCATTGGCGCCTATTCGCAACGGCCTGGAGATCCTGCGCCTGACGCAGAGCGGCGGCGACATCGCCGAGCGCGCACGCAGCATGATGGATCGTCAGTTACAGCAGATGGTCCGGCTCATCGACGACCTGCTGGATCTGAGCCGCATCAGTCGTGGGAAAATCGAGCTGCGCCGCGCGCCAATCGATCTGATGACGGCGCTGCAGAGCGCGCTTGAGACCAGCGAGCCGCTCATCGAAAGCGCCGGCCACGAACTCAGCGTCGATGTTCCCGCCGGCCCATTGATGGTGGACGGCGACCTCGCGCGGCTGTCGCAGGTTTTCGCGAACCTGCTGAACAACGCAGCGAAGTACACTAATCCGGGCGGTCACATCTGGCTCACGGTGCGGCGCACCGATGAGCAGGTGAGCGTCACGATTCGCGACAACGGCATCGGGATTCCAACCCACATGCTGCCGAAGATCTTCGAGATGTTCGCGCAGGTGGACCATTCTCTGGAAAAGGCGCAGGGCGGCCTGGGCATCGGGCTCAGCATCGCGAGAAAGCTGGTCGAAATGCATGGCGGCGTCATCGAAGCGCATAGCGACGGACATGGCGCTGGCAGCGAATTTGTCGTGCGACTGCCGGCGCATCTGGCCACGCAGTCGGAAACGACGACGCCGGTCCCGAAGGATCATTCGCTGCGACCGGATGCGTTGCGCGTCCTCATTGCCGATGACAATGCCGACGCCGCAGCGAGCCTTGCGATGATGCTCAAAATGAAGGGCCACGAAGTGCGCACCGCGTGGGACGGACTCGAAGCTGTGCAGGTCGCGGAAGCATTTCAACCCGATGTCGCGCTCCTCGACATCGGCATGCCGGAACTGAATGGCTATGACGCCTGCCGCCGCCTCCGCGCGCGATCTGAAAGCGCCGGAATGCTGATCATCGCGCTGACTGGATGGGGCCAGGAAGAGGACAAGCGCCGCTCGGAGGAGGCGGGCTTCGATCATCATCTGGTCAAACCGGCGGACGTACGCATCCTCGACAAACTACTCGAGCAGGCCGAAGTACAGCGCGCGATTGTGCACAACGACTCGTGATGAATCGAAGCGCAACGCTCTCATTGCACCTGCCGGCGTCTGTGCCTACCCTGCGCCTCTGGCAAGAAGGAAGTGACTGGTGACTGGTGACTAGTCCGAGGCGCTAACGCGCTTGCTTCCCTTCTTGTCGGCCAGTCACCAATCACTAGTCACCAGTCACTTCTTCCAAGAAGGATTCCGCATGCGACTGCCCTTTCTCCTTTCCGTCCTCCTGCTGAATTTCACGGCGATCGCAGCCGAGGACAAGAAGCAAAGCGAATGGAATGTCTCCTCCCCGCCCGGCGAACGTCGTGAGATTCCACTCGATGTGCGTTCCGGCACGTGGATGAGCGTCGACGTGAGTCCCGATGGCAGGCGCATCGCATTCGATCTGCTCGGTGATCTGTACGAGCTGCCCATCGAGGGCGGTGAAGCGCGCTCGCTCAGTTCAGGCATGGCCTGGGACATGCAGCCGCGATACTCGCCGGATGGCGCGCGCATTGCTTTCACGTCGGATCGCGCGGGCGGCGACAACCTCTGGATCATGAACGCCGACGGCAGTGCGCCGCGGCAGGTGACGAAAGAAGATTTTCGACTGCCCAACAACGCGGTCTGGCATCCGGCGGGACGTTATCTCGCCGCCCGCAAACACTTCACCACGCGTCGTTCGCTCGGTACGGGCGAGATCTGGCTCTACAGCACCGAAGGCGGCGAAGGCGTGCAACTCGTGAAGCGCCCGAGCGAAGAATTTCAGAAGGAACTGGGCGAACCGGCGTTTTCACCCGATGGTCGCTATGTCTACTTCACACAGAACAGTTCGCCGGGCAATACGTTCGAGTACGCCCAGGACGTGAACAAGGCGGTGTTCAGCATCCGCCGCTTCGAGCTGGCGAACAGCAAGATCGATGTCGCCGTCGAAGGCTCGGGCGGCGCGGTGCGTCCCACGCCTTCGCCGGATGGGCGGTATCTCGCCTACGTGCGACGGCTGCGCACGAAGGATGCGTTCGAAACCGCTCTATTTCTCAAGGACCTCTGCAGCCGCGCTTCAGTCCGGACGCACGCGCGATCGTTTACGAGCGATCTACGGGCGGCCAACTCACCTCGCCCTTGTGGTCGGTGGAGCCGGGCGTGTACCTGATACCGACAGCAGGCGGCGATTCACGTCGTCTCACAGATAAAGGACGCACGCCGCACTTCGGCGCCTCGGGCGAACGGGTGTACTACACCGAGGATGCGCAGCCGGCGAAAGAAAGCGAACCTGCACATGAACTCGTCAGCATCGATCTGAACGGCAAGGATCGTCAGGTCCACGCACGTTCGCACTACGCGACGCGCATGGAAGTTTCTCCCGACGCACGCTGGCTTGCCTTTCGCGAGAATTATCACCTGTACGCGACGCCGATGCCGCCGGCCGGACAGGTCGAACTCTCAACGAAGATGAAGGCGCTGCCGGTGCGGCGCGCCACCGACGTCGGCGGCGATTTTCCGGGCTGGGTCGATGCGGACACATTGACGTGGACGGTCGGGCCCGAACTTTACCGGGCGGAGATGGAGCAACTGTTCGCAGCGACGCCCAATGCTGCAGACGAGGATGGCGAAGCCGACGCTCAGAAACGCGGAACTCGCATCGGGGACCTCTCTGTCACGCAGCCGGCGGCCAAGCCCTCCGGCGTCGTCGCGCTCACGGGCGCACGCATCGTCACCATGAATGACGCCGGGCGCGTGATCGAGAACGGAACGATCGTGATTCGCGACAACCGCATCGCAGCGGTCGGCGCATCGGACGCCGTGCAGATTCCGGCGGACGCAAAGCGGCTGGATGTCGCCGGTCGCACCATCACGCCCGGGCTGATCGATATTCACGCGCACGGACCGCAGGGTGTGAATGAAATCGTGCCGCAGCAGAACTGGTCGGCGCTCGCGCATCTGGCGCTGGGCGTAACGACCGTGCACGACCCGTCCAATCAGGCCAGCGAGATTTTCACCGCGGCCGAATATCAGCGCGCCGGCAAAATTCTCGCGTCACGGATTTACTCCACCGGCGAGATCATCTACGGCGCTCGCGCCGAAGCCTTCGCCAGCATCGACAAACTCGAAGACGCGCGCAATCACGTGCTGCGGCTCAAGGCGCAGGGCGCGATTTCAGTCAAAAACTACAACCAGCCGCGTCGCGAGCAACGCCAGATGGTGGTGACGGCCGCCCGTGAAGCCGGACTGATGGTCGTCGCCGAGGGCGGTTCGCTGTATCACATGGACATGAACATCATCGCCGACGGCAACACCGGCCTCGAGCACAATCTTCCGCCAGAGCGTTTCTACGATGACGTGATGCAGTTCTGGCCGGCGACTGGCGTCGGTTACTCACCCACGCTGGTGGTGACCTATGGCGGCCCGGGCATCGAGCACTTGTTCTATCAGGACGCGGAGGTGTGGACGCATCCGATCCTGTCCAGGTACGTCCCGCCGCACATTTTGCAGCCGCGCTCCGTGCGTCGACAGATGGCCCCGAAGAGCGACTATCAGCCGGTGCGCGATTCCGCGGCGAATGCCAAACGTCTGATGGAAAGCGGCGTGCTCGTGAACATCGGCGCGCATGGCCAACGCGAGGGTCTGGGTTCGCACTGGGAGATGTGGGGCTTCGTCCTCGGGGGCATGTCGCCCATGCAGGCGCTGAAAACCGCAACGATCAACCCGGCCCGCTACATGGGCCTGGCGCGCGATCTTGGCTCGATCGAGAACGGCAAGCTCGCCGATCTGCTCATCCTCGACGGCAACCCGCTCGAAGACATCCGCGTCACCGACGACATCGCATATGTCGTACTGAATGGTCGGATCTACGAAGGCGGCACGCTCACGGAAAAGGTCACAGGCGAGCGTAAACTCGAGCCGTTTTATTGGGAGAGATGACGAGGCCCGTAAATCTGAGCGCGATCAGCGAATGCGCGTCGTTCGCCCTGAGATGAGTGCAGGACTGAAGAACCCTTCGACGGGGCTCAGGGCGAACGGAACAGGAAAACGAGTTCGCTCCGAGCCCGTCTAAGGACTCGGCACGCGTGGTGCTCCAGGCAGAGCAGTGCGACGCGGACGCCGCACTGCGGATCTACAGCCTCGACAGGAATTCCAGAACCTCAGCGTTGACCTGCTCGGGACGCTCCTGCTGAATCCAGTGGCCGGCGCCGTCGATCATGACTTTCTTCACGCCGGGCACGGCGTGCGTCATATGCTCGATCGCGACTTCGCCGCGCTTGCCTGCGATGACCGGATCGCGTGTACCGGCGATGAAGAGCGCTGGCTGCCTGATCGTTGCGTTGCGCCAGGGCGCGGTGAGCTCCCAGTTGCGATCGATGTTGCGATACCAGTTGAGTCCGCCGCGGAAGCCGGTGCGCTGGTACTCCCCGACCATTTCCGCGATGTCCTCTTCGCGCAGCCAGGCTGGCGGCGCAGGCGGGACGGCCATACGGTCCAGAAACCCTTTGCCTTCCGGAATCACGAGCGGATTTTCGCGGTCGACGGGCGCATCGCCTGACACGCCGTACAGCAGCTTGCGTAGCGTTGTTGGGACATCTCGCTCGAATTCCGCTTCGGCGACTCCAGGGGTCTGAAAGTAGATCCAGTAGAAATTGGTGAGACCGGCCTGCTTAAGGAGCCTGAGCGGCGCGTCCGACGATCGCGGCCGATGCGGCACACTCATGCCGATGACCGCCGGGAAAATATCCGGCCGCAGCATGGCGGCCGTCCATGCGACGGGCGCGCCCCAATCGTGACCGATGACGGTCGCTCTACGCTCACCGAGTGCGTCGACCAGACTCACGATGTCGCCCACCGTATGCAAAATCGTGTACGCATCGACGTTCGCCGGCGCATCCGTGCCGCCAAACCCGCGCATATCGGGCGCAACGGCCCGGTAGCCAGCCGCTGCGAGCGCGGCCACCTGATGGCGCCACGAGTACCAGAGCTCGGGCCAGCCATGGCAGAGCACGACGAGCGGACCCGCGCCCTGCTCGGCCACATGCATCTGGATGCCGTTGATTGTCAGCGTCTGATGTCGCAGCTTCGCGGTCATGTCGCATCCTCGGGGAAAGTTGAAAGAAGATTCTCACACAGCGCGGGCGTTGTGGGTTCTGCGTTGTGCGTTGTGCGCAGAGATGGGCTTCATCGCCGTTGGCCATTGACGCGCATGGCGCCTTCCGGCGGACAAGCCAGAACGGGCAACTCACAACGCGGACGAATGTCTTGGCCTTGCAGGAACCGCGGGACGCGCTCGCGCACTTACTCAATCTGCTCGCACCGCCCGATCGACGATTCTTCAGGAGAGCGCCATGGCCCGCGCAGATGTGAATGAACCTCACGATGTTGTTCTGGACGCAGTCGATTTGCTGACTCGCGATCATCGGCTGGTGGAAGAACTGTTCGCAGCATTCGATCAGGCGGCGCCGCAGCAGCTCGATCCCCTGGCGCGACGCGTCTGCAAGATGCTGCGGATTCATGCACAGATCGAGGAAGAAATCCTCTATCCGATCGCGCGGCGCGCGGTGGGAGACGACGTGCTCATCGACGACGCCCAGCGCGAACACGCAGACGCCAGGCAATCGATTGCACGCGTCGAGTCGATGACTTCCGATGACTCGGGCTTCAAAGAGGCCGTATCCGCGCTTGCCGCACAGATCGCGGAGCATGTCGATAGCGAAGAACACCAGCTCTTCCCGCAATTGCGCGACAGAGGCGTCAACCTGGCGTCCATCGGGCTCACCCTGGCCGAGCGGCGCGACACCCTGCTCGACACGCTCGGATTGCACAGCGATGACGAAGAAGGCGCCGCGAATCAGCGCGATGCCCAGCAACCGTCGACCGCCGGTCGCCCGTCCATTTGAAGCAGAGCTCAGTCGAGACGCTCGTCGCTGCGCTGGCTCCCTTTCTCGAGTGCGAGCCGCAGAATCCGTTGCGCCGCTGCCGGACTGAAGCCCAGGTGCACGGCCTTCTGCATCTCGCGTCGGGCCGTGGCCTCGTCGCGGCGCATCGCTGCGATGACCGATAGGTTCACGTACGGCGCTGCGTACAGCGGATCACGCAGCAGCGCGGAGCGCAGCCACGCCACGGCCCTGTCCAGCTCGCCCGCATTCATCAGCGACTGCGCGATATTATTGCGCGTGATTGCGACGCCATCGAAGCTGTAGATGCCGAGGTAGAGTACGACGGTCGCGCGATGCCAGGGAGCGCTGAGCAGTTTTTTCTCGAAGCGCTGATAACTTTCTACTGCTCTGGCCCAGTCGCGTCGCCGGGTATGACGTCGCCCGATAAAGTAGTCGCGTCCCCAGATCGCCATGGCGATGAAGGCGACCAGCACCGCGGCCGCGACCGACAACGCGGCCTGCCAGGGCAAGCGGGTCACGATCGAATAGAACGCGACCATCGCCGCCATGATGATGAACAGGTTGCGCTGCGTGCGCTTCATCGATCGTTGTGCGCTCGCCACGTATGAACGACGACGTGCGCGCGCCCGGCCTCGCCGCGCAGCAGGCGCCAATCGCCGGCGTCGGGCGCAGCGACGATCAGCGTGTCCTGCGCCGCGAGCGTGACGCGCTCCCCGCTGCGCATGTGCAGACACTCGACATCGCCGTCGAGGCAGAACACCGCATTCTCGCAGGCAGGCCGGAGCGACTCCGTTTCGTGCGCCAGCAGCGCGAAGTGCTCGACGGAAACGATCTGCCCCGGTTCGCGCACCATCAGGTTCAGATCCGAGCATGGACCCGATATCAATTCGCAGCTCACCGCGGCGGCGCCGGAAAAGAGCACAGTCGCTCCGATCTCGTTGAGGACTTTCGGCCGGGCGCCTAAACCGTACAAATTACAACCGGCGCCCTGAAGCAGCGTAAGCGCGCGCTGATAACCGCTGAAATCGGAGAACGGCCCGTCACGGTCGAGCCTCGCGAGACTCAGACGCCAGTCGAATGCGTCTGCATTCTGCGGCTCACGCGCAATCTCGAAAGTGACGCCGCCGCCATTGCGCCACGGCGTCTCGCGATATTCGCGGCGGCGTACGACACGCGTTGTGCTGCTCGAAATCATGACGCTTCATACTACTCCCGCTGAGCTCCGCGTCTGCCCTGATCCGGCAGCAGCGCGGCAAGCATGCCGAGCAGCGGCAGGTATGCACAGATGCGATAGACGAACTCGATGCTGGTCGCGTCGGCGACGTGTCCGAGCACGGCGGCGCCGAGGCCGCCCATACCGAACGCAATACCGAAGAATAGACCCGAGATCATGCCGACTTTGCCGGGGACGAGTTCCTGCGCATACACGAGAATCGCGGAGAACGCCGATGCAAGGATGAGCCCGATCGGAATGCTCAGTACGCCAGTCCAGAACAGATTCGCGTGCGGCAGGATCAGCGTGAACGGCACGACGCCGAGAATGGAAAACCAGATGACGTATTTGCGGCCGAAGCGATCGCCGACGGGTCCGCCCGCGATCGTGCCGACAGCGACCGCGGCGAGAAACACGAACAGATGGACTTGCGTACTCCACACCGACAC
>JBOHZJ010000359.1:0-7770 GCA_050738395.1 Steroidobacter sp. | reverse complement strand
GGATTATCCGGCTCTCGCAGAGGAAATCTGATGACGATCGACACACGCTCTTATGGCGACACGCGCGCTTACGGCGACATACGCGGCGAGCCCATCGGCTCAGGTCCCGGCGGTATTGCAGACCGACGCCTGCAGATCGAACGAGCAGAGCAGGAAAGGGTCGCTGAGCGTCAGCACCAGATCGCCCTGCAATCATCACCTCTCAGTACTCCGGACGAGCGGATCAGACTCTGGGAAAAGCTGCACGCACTGAGGCTTCCGAGTTCCGCGACTCACAAGTTGTTGCACGTCATCGCCCAGCAAACCAGCCTCTCGGTTCAGCAGGTTCTCGAGGAGCAGCAACGCCGCGCGGAGTACGCAGCGCAGCCAGTGAGCACCTTTTCAACATGAGCAGAGCGCCGAGCCCGACAGAAACCGTCCTTGAGTTGCCCTTCAAGGTCGACTCGATCGCGAAGACGGCCGCGCCAGAAGGCTCCGATGGCCTGTGGCATTGCTATGTCATTTCGCAGGGCACCAATACCATCACGGGCGTCCGTGCCGGCAGCCACACCGAAGTTGCGATGCAACTCAGTGAAATGGTCGAACGGCTGAACGAACGCCGCATCGGCAAGCATCGCCCGAAAACGAAGGGCTGATAGCCTGAACTTCAATGCGTCCGGATGTCGCTGGACGCAATCTCCTGCGGTGAGATCACCGCCTCCGGGTTGAGAATTCCTTTCGCAATCCCCGTAATTTCCTCGTCGATCGCCTTATCCCGATCCGCAAGCTGCGCGAAGTGTCCCGCTTCGTCGATGCGGCCGAGCGCCGTGGCATACGCCGCGATCGTGCCATACCCCGCAATTTTGTAGTGAACGATGCGCTGCACCGATGCAGCAATCGCGGCGTCGCGGACATTCTCCGCACAGACATCCGCCATCTTGTGCGTCTCTTCGATCAGCGCCCGCATCGCATCATCGGGGTGCTCGAGTGGATCCGCGCCGGAGCGTGCGAGCAGACTTTCCAGATCGACCTTGCGCGACTGCAATTCGGTTGCGTATTCCTCGATACGAAACGCGAGCGGTGCGCTACCGATCACGCGAACCAGTTTCCCGGCGAGAACGCAGAACTGCGCTTCCGCACTACGAAGCTCCTGCAGCTCCGCGGCGTACATCGCTTCCATGCTGTCGAGCTGAGGCGCGGCGATCCGCTCGCGAACTCGCTGTGTGGCGTCAGTCACGCCCCACGTGAAGCGTCGCCATTGTTCACGCAGGCCCTCGCCCACGGTCGATTGTCCCTGCAGTGCGCCCTTCATCGCACAGTAGCCGGTCGCACCGCGCGCCATTAACGACAATCCGGCGCCGCCACGCGCCAACCGTCCCACCACACCACGTCCGCGTGTCGCCGACAACAATAAGCCGAGCCCAGTAACCGCGGACAACCAGCGCTCAGCTGCGCCGACATTGTCGGGTCGCGGGGAGAATCCGGAACGGGATGGGAACGATCGCATGGCAACCTCCGACACTGCGCGTAACTGTCTATCGATTAACACGTGATGGACGCGAGGGTTCCGGCGAGGAGCCACTTGCGGCGCAGTCACCGCACGCTTCTCACCTGAAAGATCGCCACCGATCCGAGGAGCGAGATCGCGCCGGCCACGACGTAGAGCCAGGTGTAGTCGCCGCCGGCGACGGACAACACCGCTGGCGCAAGCGCCGGCGCGACGGACTGCGGCAGTGCGTTTGCGATGTTGAAGATACCGAGATCCTTTGCGGCGTCGCGCTCTCGATTCGGCAGCACCTGAGTGACGAGCGCGAGATCGACGGCGAAGTACACGCCCTGACCGAGGCCGGTGATCGCCATGCCGATGAGAAACGTCGTGTACGAATCCGCCGCGGCGATGATCCAGAGCGCTACGCCATAAACCGCCGCGGCGGCGAGCACGAACAGCTTGCGCCGATCGAGCGCATCCGAAACCCTGCCGCTGATGAGACTCGCGATCACGATCATGATCGCCTGCACCATGGATCCCTTGAAAATGAGCGCCGGCACTTCGGCAACGTCGTGACCGAGCTTGTCGATCAGATAGAACGCCTGATACGTGGTCAGGAACGCCGTGCCCGTGACGAGCAGAAACCGGCTGAGCCATGCCCAGGCGAAGTCGGGATGCTTGCGCGGGTCCACCCAGAATGAGCCAGGGAACGCGGCGGTCAAGGCCGGCTGCTGCGGCGCGTGCGGCAAGCGTCGATCCGGAAGAACGATGGCGAACAGCGCTACCGCAACCAGGCCGATCACGCCCGGAATCATCAGCATCAACACCATGGAACCCGCGACCGCCTGAACCAGAAACGTGCCGCCGACCTGCCCAATGGGCATGCACACTCCCAACACGCCGGACACCGTACCCCGCTGTTCGGCTGGAACCTGATCGGGCAACACCGCGACGATGGCGGCCAGCACTGCGTTGAACGCGAGCTGCGCAAGACACCAGCCGAGCAATACCCCCACGATCGTCGGCGCGATCGCAATCACATAGAGCGCAGCGGCCCCGATCAGCATGCCTCCGACCAGCCACGGCCGGCGCATGCCCCATCGCGAGCGGGTCCGATCGCTGAGGCGGCCGAACAGTGGATTGCCGATGAGTGCGAACAGCGCACCGACCCCGAGCACGAGCGATAGATTGGTCGCGGCCCGATCAGGCGTGAGCTCCCGGACACGCAGCGCAATCGTCACGAGCACCGGCGTCAGCAATGCAAGCCATGCGCCGGCAAAGGCCAGTGCATACATGAATATGAAGCCCCACCCTACGCGAACCGTCGATGCACTATCGCGGGTGCGTGCGCCAGAGAGGGTGGTGACCATGGGCTTGTTGTACCTGTATTCGGCAGTGCGCGAAAGCTGCGCACTGCGCTAACATCCACTCGCATGTCGACGCGCAGAACAAGCATTACCGACGTCGCCAGAGTCGCGGGCGTTGCGATCAAGACCGTCTCGCGAGTGCTCAACAACGAACCGAACGTTCGTGACGAAACTCGTGACCAGGTGCTCGCAGCCGTCAAGAAGCTGAACTATCACCCGAGTCTGTCGGCGCGCAGTCTCGCGAGCCGCCGTTCGTTTCTCGTCGGGCTGGTCTACGACAATCCCAGCGCGAACTACACGATCGAAGTGCAGCGCGGGGCGCTCGCGCGCTGTCGCGAAGGCAAGTTTCTTCTGTTGTTGCACGAAGTGGCGGGACGCGGCGACGAACTGATCCAGGACATTCTCGCGTTCGCGAACCGCACGCATCTGGACGGGCTGATCATCACGCCGCCGCTCAGCGAATCAGCGGAGCTGATTCGTGCACTCGACGCGGAGGGTCCCCCGTTCGTGCGCATCGCGCCGAACGATCTCAAACACAAGTCGCCGTATGTCGATATCGACGATGAAGGCGCGGCCCGCGAGATGACCGAATACCTGATCGGCCTCGGTCATCGACGCATCGCGTTCATCATTGGTCGGCCGGGCCACCATGCGAGCGGCGAACGACTGCGCGGCTACAAGTCGGCGCTGAAGGCGCATCGCCTGCCGTACACGGCAGAGTATGTGCGACAGGGTGATTTCCTG
Source organism: Steroidobacter sp. (assembly GCA_050738395.1). Classification (GTDB taxonomy): domain Bacteria; phylum Pseudomonadota; class Gammaproteobacteria; order Steroidobacterales; family Steroidobacteraceae; genus Steroidobacter. The sequence goes on along the minus strand of JBOHZJ010000359.1, from coordinate 4,191 downwards.
TTCGATTCCGGGCTCGACGCCGCGCGTCAGTTGCTCGCCCTCCCGAAGCGGCCGACCGCGATTTTCGCGGGGAACGACGACATGGCGGCGGGTGCGCTGATGGCGGCGCACGAGATGGGCGTCTCGGTGCCATCGCAGGTATCGGTCGCGGGCTTTGATGACGCCGCGATCTCGCGAACCGTGTGGCCGCCGCTCACCACGATCCTGCAGCCGACCTACGATCTCTCGTACAAGGCCGCCGATCTGCTGCTGAAAACATTGCTCGACGGCTCACCGCCGAAACCCGTTCGGCTATCGCACCGCCTGATCTGCCGCGCGTCGACGGATGTAGCGCCGGCGAGCTACTAGCTGCTAGCTGCTAGCCAGACGCAGTGCGGGCTGACTCTTCTCTGGCTAGTGGCTAGTGGCTAGCGGCTACTGGCTCCGGCTTGCAGCTTCCTGCGGGTACGTCGAATACACGCTCGTGCCGCCGCCTTCGTGCACCAGGAGCACTTCGTAGGGATCGACGCGGTCGCCCTGCTCCATTCCGGGCGAGCCGATCGGCATGCCAGGCACGGTGAGCCCTTTCGCTTTCGGCTTCTCAGTGAGCAAGCGCTGCACATCCGCAGCCGGCACGTGGCCTTCGATGAAATAGCCGCCGACCTCTGCGGTATGGCACGAGCCCATTCCGAATGGCACGCCGACGCGTTCCTTGATGGGGCCCAGGTTGTCGACATCGACGGCCTTCACCGGAAAGCCGTGACTCTGCATGTGTTCGATCCACACTTTGCAGCACCCGCAACTCGCGTTCTTGTAAACGACGACCTGCGGTTGGCCTGTCGTAGAGCCGATGTCCTTGACGGGCTCTGCGTGCTTGGCCGGCCCGGCGGCTGCGGTCAGATCATCGTCGTCCTTGCAACCTGCGATAAAAAGGACGCTCAGGACCAGGACAAGCGCGTGTGAGAATTTCATGGCGGCTCGAGTTCACCGATACGAACGGTGCTCATGTTAATGCGTCCGACCGGTCGCGAGCGAAAAGTTCAAGTTCAACTGCGTCGCGATTGAGAGACGCATGGTGCGTCTCGATTGAAGCAGTAGTCAGATCGCGAGTATTGCGGCCTGATGCAGCACGGGTCCGGTCGGTGCGCCCGTGGGCGACCCACCCGCCGGTTCCAGACTGATCGCAAGTCCTTGCGCGCTCGACAGCAGCGATTGCAGAGCCGCTGGGAGATCCGTCTCTACTGATGCGGCGCCGGTCGGCAGCAGTCCCATCGAGCGCGGCGCGGCGCCGCCCGCGGGCAGCACCCACAGCTCATAGGATTTGTCTGTAGCGGGCGGCGTCGCATTGATCGGTCGGATCGACAGACGCTCGCGATCGACATCGACGCTTACGACCCAGAGCGGTTGCGACTGTTCGCCGCTGAACACCGCAACGTATTGCGGTCCGGCCACTGGTGCGGTGCGCAACATGACCGCCAGCACCAATGCCGCCGCTGCCGCGGCGAGTGTAAGTCCGCGCCACAGGCCGAGCCGCTCATACCACGGCGCCTGCGTTGTTTGTGCGCCTGTACGTCTGAGAATTTCGCGCCAGACCCTGATGCTCGGCTGCACGCTGCCGGAGGCCTGAGCGAGCGGCCCAAGTTCCTGCTCCCAACGCCACACAGCACTGCGCGCCGCATGCGACTCGACCATCAGACGTTCGAAACGCCGCCGCGCGCGGCCATGCAATGTGCCGAGCACATACTCGCCCGCTAGCCGCTGCAGCAGTTGTGGATGGCGGTATCTCATTGCTCGAGACATCGCTGCAGACTCATGAGACCGCGCCGGATCCAGCTCTTCACCGTACCGAGCGGCATCTGCAAACGCTGTGTGAGCTCCACATGCGTGAGACCTTCGAAGAACGCGAGTGTGACGCTCTGACGTTGCACATCGGTGAGCTGTTCAAGGCAGCCGTGTACACGCGCGGCCATGTCGCTGCCGACAGCGAGCGCCGCTGGATCAGGACCTTCGAACGCCAACGTATTGGACAGCTCGTCGTCGATCTCCTGCGTCGGTCGCTGCGCACGCAGGCGATCCAGGGCGAGGTAGCGCTGGACCGAATAGAGCCATGTGAGCACGCCGCCGCGCTCCGCGTGATATTCGGACGCTCGATGCCATACCTTGACGAACAGGTCCTGCAACACGTCCTCCGCAAATTCGCGACGCTTGAGCATGTGTACGCCCGCCGCGAGCAATCTCGGCGCCGTCAATTCATACAGGCGTGCGAATGCGGTGCGATCGCCTCGGGCGGTCGCCAGCAAGAGCTGCGCGAGTTCGTCCTGTTCCGTCATCAACTCGAACTTCTCCTGTCGGCCTGCGTCGCGAAACGGCCGTTCGGCGCCGCTGACTTACCTCGTATACGTTGTGGGCCGACATTTGGATGCGGCGCATCTCGCGCCAGGTCGACCCGCGGACTTCCGCTCTGACCAGTCACCAGTCACAAGTCACTTCCGCGATGCATCCGTATCGCGTATTGCGCCGTACTCCTCTCGCGCAGTCTACCGGACATATGTCCATCGTTTAGCACCCAAGGAGTTCTGGTATGAACAGATTCATTCGCCATGCGCTCGTCGCTGGCGGCGCAGCAACGAGCATGCTGGCAATCGGTACGGTGGTTGAGGCGTCAAGTCATCGTGAGGCCCCTTTCATCACGACGATGCCGCGCGTCGACGGCACGGATTTCTACATGTTCCGCAGCTACGAAGCGGCTCGCGAAGGCTATGTCACGCTCATCGCGAACTATTTGCCGCTGCAGGACCCCTACGGCGGCCCGAACTATTTCGATCTCGAGGCCAATGCGATCTATGAGATCCACGTCGACAACGACGGCGACGCGCGCGAGGACGTGACATTCCGCTTCAACTTTGCCGACGTGGTCGCCGATCTGAAGGTCCCCGCTGGCGGCGAAATGGTTTCGGTTCCGCTCAAGAACATTGGCGGCGTCGGACCGGGCGCCGGCGACACGGGCGCACTCAACGTTCGCCAGACCTATACGATCGATATGGTTCACGGCAATCGCCGCTCGGGTCGTCGTCAGTCAGTCACGTCTACCGCGGGCGAGACGCGCTTTCGCAAGCCGGCTGATTACATCGGCACGAAATCACTCCCCGACTACGAGACGTACGCGCGCGATCACATCTACGAAGTCGTCTATCCGGGGTGCGGTTCGGGTCGTGCGTTCGTGGGACAACGCCGCGAAGGATTCGCCGTGAATCTCGGTCCGGTGTTCGACCTGGTCAATCTGAATCCGCTCGGAGCGCCCGATGCGATCGAGAATCCGATCGGCGATCAGAACGTCACTACGCTCGCACTGGAAGTTCCAGTGAGCTGCGTCGCTGGCGGCGCCGAACCGGTGATTGGCGGATGGACCACCGCGAGCTTGCGTCAGGCGCGCATTCTCAATCCGCGTCCGGACTTCGATCGCAATCGTCCGGCTTTCCTCTCGGGCGGTGCATGGACGCAGGTGTCCCGTCTGGGATCTCCGCTGGTGAACGAGGTCGTCATCGGTCTCAAGGACAAGGATCGATTCAACGCGAGCCATCCGCGCGACGACGGGCAGTTCGCGATCTACGTGACGAACCCCACCCTGCCGGAACTGCTCGAGATCCTGTTCAACGGCGTCGCCGTTGCGCCGAATCTCTTTCCGCGCACGGATCTGGTTGCCGCGTTCCTCACCGGCGTGCAGGGATTGAATCAGCCGGCGAACGTGCGTCCGGCGGAAATGCTGCGGCTCAACACCGGCATTGCGTCGAAGCCGGCGGCGAATCAGCACACGCTCGGCGTGCTGGGCGGAGACACGTCCGGTTTCCCGAATGGACGTCGACCCGGTGACGACGTCGTCGATATCGAGTTGCGCGTCGCAATGGGCGCGTTGATTCCTGACGCGACAGTGGCGCCGAACAACACCGCGCCGCTCACCGACGGCACGGCGGTCAGCGCAGCGGACTTCGACGAACGCTTCCCGTATCTGCGCTCGCCCCGACCGGGTGCGTTCTGATGTCGCGAGAGTCGGGCTGTGCAGTCGCTTTCAGGCTCTGCAGCTCGACTTTCGACTCACCGATCGAACTGAGGATCTCACCATGAGAATCAACATTCGCTATGCCGCGTTCATTGCCGCCGTATTTATCGTTGGCGGCTGCGGCGGCGGCGGCTCCGGCCGCGTAAGCCCTGCGC
>JBOHZJ010000358.1:0-10696 GCA_050738395.1 Steroidobacter sp. | reverse complement strand
ATGTACCTGCAGGGCATCGAGAGCATCTACGACATTCTCTGGACGGACGGCCCGCTCGGCCGCGTCACGTACGGCGACGTCTATCATCAGAACGAAGTCGAGCAGTCGAAGTACAACTTCGAATTCGCCGATACGGCCCAGTTGTTCAGGCACTTCGACGAGCATGAAGCGATGTGCCGCACGCTGCTGGACAACGGCCTGGCGCTGCCCGCCTATGAACAGATGCTCAAGACCTCGCACACCTTCAATCTGCTCGATGCGCGCAAAGCCATCTCGGTGACCGAGCGGCAGCGCTTCATTCTGCGCGTGCGCACGCTCGCCAAAGCCGTCGCAGAGACCTATTACAAAACGCGCGAATCGCTGGGCTTTCCGATGCTGAAGCAGTCTGCGGCGGGAGTCTGACGCATGAGTAAGCGCGACTTTCTGCTCGAGATCGGCACGGAGGAACTTCCGCCGGGGTCTCTTCTTGAACTGGCGCAGGCCTTGTCCGATGGAATCGTGCAGGGTCTCGACGCCGCCGCGGTCCCGCATGGCGATGCGAAGTGGTACGCGACGCCGCGACGGCTGGCGGTGCATGTCGCCGCAGTCGCGGATCGCCAGCCTGACCAGCAGATCAGGCGAACCGGGCCGGCGGTCGCGAACGCCTTCGATAGGGATGGCGCGCCGACAAAAGCGGCGCTGGGATTCGCCGCGTCGTGCGGAGTTGCGGTCGAACAACTGGAGCGAGCCGAGGGGCCGAAGGGTCCGATTCTGCAGTACGTCGGTTCACGAACCGGCGAATCGACCGTCGTGTTGCTGCCTGCAATCGCGACCGCCGCCGTGAGCGCGTTACCGATCGCGCGGCGCATGCGCTGGGGTGCGGGGAATCAGGAATTCGTTCGGCCAGTGCACTGGATCGTGATGCTGTTCGGAGCCGCGGTCGTCGAGGGCGAAATCCTCGGCGTACGTGCCGATAAGCATACGCGCGGCCATCGCTTTCATGCACCTCGCAAGATCGCCATTTCAAATCCGGCGAGGTATTGCGAAACGCTGCTCAGCAAGGGCTACGTCGTCGCGGACATTGTGCAAAGACGCGAGCGCATCCGCGCGGGCGTCGCCGCACTGGCAGAGTCGATCGGCGGGCGGGCAGTGATCGGGGAGGCGCTCCTCGATGAGGTGACGGCGCTAGTGGAATGGCCAGTGCCGCTGGCCGGGCGTTTCGATGAAAAATTTCTGGCGCTGCCCGAAGAAATTCCCATCGCCGCCATGCAGGATCACCAGCGTTACTTTCCAGTGCGCGAACCCGGCGGCTCATTGATGAACGCCTTCATTACCGTCGCGAACATCGACAGCCGCGATCCCGACAAAGTGCGCGATGGCAATCAACGTGTAGTGCGGCCGCGGCTTGCCGATGCGACGTTCTTTTGGGAAAGGGATCGTCGCGAGCCTCTGGCGGCCCGCCGGGAAGCTCTCAGGAGCGTCTCTTTTCAGCAGAAATTGGGTTCCTTGTTCGACAAGAGTCAGCGCGTAGTCGTGCTTGCCGCTCGCATCGCGCAGGCCATCGGCGGCGATGAAATTGCGGCGCGACGCGCAGCGGAACTATCGAAATGCGATCTGTTGACCGCGATGGTCGGCGAGTTTCCTGAGCTGCAGGGCCTCATGGGCAAATACTATGCGTCGCACGATGGTGAACCCGACGAGGTATGCGTCGCACTTGAAGAGCAGTATTGGCCGCGATTCTCGGGCGATCGGCTGCCGCAATCGCAAGCGGGCATTGCTGTGGCGCTTGCAGACAAACTCGACACGCTTGCGGGCATCTTCTGCATCGGACAAAAGCCAACGGGCGCGCGTGATCCATTTGCGCTGCGTCGCGCGGCACTGGGCGTGCTTCGCATTGCTATCGAACGCAAGCTTGAACTCGATTTGCGACAGCTCGTCGAGATGTCGGTGAGCTCGCAACCCGTGCAAGCGCCTGAAGGCGCCGTCGAGGATGTGTGGAGCTATCTGATGGAACGTCTGCGCAGTCTTTATCTGGAAGAGAGCGCTCCGCGGGTGATCACGACTGAAATGTTCGACGCTGTGCTGGCGACGAAGCCGCACTCGCCGCTCGATATCGATCTGCGGCTGCGCGCGCTGGGTAGCTTCTTGACATTGCCGGCGTCGACAAGCCTTGCGAGTGCGAACAAACGCATCGCGAATATCCTTCGCAAGGCGTCCGGCGACATTTCCGCCGCGGTGGACACGGACCGGCTCGAGCATGCAGCCGAACGGCAGCTCTTCGAGCACGTCCTGTCTATGGAACGCGCTGTGAATCCGCTCGTCTCGCGACGTGAGTACGGGCAGGCTCTGACTCGGTTGTCCTCGCTGCGCGACGACGTCGATGGTTTCTTCGATAACGTGATGGTGATGGCGGAGGATCCTGATGTCAGGACGAATCGGCTCGGGCTCCTGACGCGCCTCCGCGGCCTTTTCCTGCAGGTCGCGGACCTTTCGCGGCTGCCTGGATAACGTCTGCGAAGCGGTCTTCGGAGAACACAACGTGCAGTTGCTGAGGTCAGTGCTGTTCACCCTGCTGCTGTTCACCGGTACGACGTTGTATGCAGTGGTTGTGCTGACGTTGAGCTGGTTGCCGGATCGCGCTCTCTATGGCGTCCCACGAAGCTGGGCGCGCACGCATCTGTGGTTGCTCGAGAAACTGTGCGGCCTCAAGTATGTCGTTGAAGGTCGAGAGAACATTCCCGTAGGCGCCCACGTGTCGATGTGGAAGCACTCATCGGCGTGGGAAACCATTGCGCAAGCCAGCATCTTTCCGCCGCAGTCCTGGGTGCTGAAGCACGAACTCATGTGGATTCCTCTGCTGGGCTGGGCTGTTGCGCGGCTGAAGCCGATCGCGATTGATCGACGAGCAGGCGCGACGGCAGTCGCGCAGGTGATCGAACAAGGAAAGCAGCGGCTCGCGGAGGGGTTCTGGGTTCTGGTGTTCCCGGAGGGCACACGTGTGGCGCCCGGTGAAGTGCGCAAGTACGGCGTCAGCGGCGCGTTGCTAGCGTCGAAATTCGGCTGCACGATTGTCCCAGTCGCACACAATGCCGGCGCCTTCTGGCCACGGCGCGGGTGGCTCAAACGACCGGGAACGATCCGGGTGGCAATTGGACCGCCGATTGAGGCCGCAGGCCGGGACGCCCGCGCGGTGACCGAAGAAGTGCGTGCGTGGATCGAAGGGAAGCTGGCGAGCTTCGATGCGCCCGAGCGGTTACAACCCGAGGCGCAGGTGGCGATGTCGCCACAATCCCAGTAATCAACTGCAAACTTATACTTGATCCACCACCATATTCCGTCTCGGACTAAGCCGGGCGTACTAAAGTAAATCTAAACGTCCAGATTGGCTACCGTGAGTGCGTTTTTCTCGATGAACTCGCGCCGAGGCTCCACTTGGTCACCCATGAGCGTCGCGAAAATATCGTTCGCCGCCTGAGCATCGTCGATTCGCACCTGGATAAGGCGACGCGTCGCGGGGTTGATGGTTGTGTCCCAGAGCTGCTCCGGATTCATTTCGCCCAGACCCTTATAGCGCTGGATCATCTGGCCGCGGCGCGCCTGATCGAGGAGCCAATCGATTGCCTGACGAAAGCTGCCAATCTCCCGCCGCTGATCGCCTTTGGCGACGTAAGCACCAGGCTGCAGCAGGCCGGTGAGAGTTTTGGCGAGGTCAACGATGCGGCGGTATTCGGCAGATTCGAAAAACTCGCGATGGATGTGCTTTTCGGTCGTGCTGCCGTGTTCGGTTCGCGCGACCAGAAGCTTCGGCGAACCGCCATCCGCGCCGGCGAGGACGCGCACTCGATAACGGCGCCCGGCGTCGTCCGGCGCATTGAGCTGCGACTCGAGCGTGCGACCCCACTGGCTCAGCCAATCGTACCGATCGTGATCTGCAAGTGTCGCCTCCGGCATATACAGCAACTGCTCGAGCACACGCTGGTCATAGCGGCGCGAAGAGCGGCGAATGATCGCGGACACCTCCATCCAGCGACGCGCCAATGCGTCCAGCGTCAATCCGGTCATTGGCGGCTGGGCCAGGTCTGTGAATAACTCAGCGTCCTCGAGCGCCTGCTTGAGCAACATGGAGTTCAGCTCGACGTCGTCCTTTACGTAGTGCTCGGTCTTGCCCTTCTTGAGCTTATACAGCGGCGGCTGCGCGATATAGATGTGGCCACGCTCGATGAGCAATGGCATCTGACGGTAGAAGAACGTCAGGAGCAGGGTCCGAATATGGGAGCCGTCTACATCGGCGTCGGTCATTATGATGATGCGGTGATAACGGAGTTTGGTGACATCGAAGTCATCAGCGCCGATGCCGCAGCCCAGCGCAGTAATGAGTGTGCCCACCTCAGCAGACGACAGCATCTTGTCGAAGCGCGCCTTCTCCACGTTCAGAATCTTGCCCTTGAGCGGCAGGATGGCCTGCGTGCGCCGGTCACGACCTTGTTTGGCCGAGCCGCCGGCGGAGTCGCCCTCGACCAGAAACATTTCCGAGAGTGCGGGGTCCTTCTCCTGGCAGTCGGCCAGCTTGCCGGGCAGGCCCGCAAGATCGAGCGCGCCCTTTCGGCGGGTCATCTCACGGGCTTTCCGAGCGGCTTCGCGCGCACGGGCAGCTTCCAGAATTTTTGACGCGATCGCCTTTGCCTGCTGCGGGTGCTCCATCAGGAACTCCTCGAGCTTGGCGCTGACCGCAGACTCCACGATGCCCTTGATTTCCGAGGACACCAACTTGTCCTTCGTTTGCGAGGAGAATTTTGGATCCGGCATCTTCACGGACAGGATGGCCGTCAGTCCTTCGCGGGCGTCGTCTCCAGACGTTGCGAGCTTGTCCTTGGCCGATACCTCTTTCTCGATGTAGTTATTGGCCGTCCGCGTCAATGCGCTGCGAAAGCCAGCGAGGTGCGTCCCACCGTCCTTCTGTGGAATGTTGTTCGTGTAGCAGTGCATGTTTTCCTGGTAGGAATCATTCCACTGCAGCCCAAGCTCGATGCCGACCGCCTCCTGCTGCGTTCGAAACCAAACAATGGTCTCGTGGACTGCCGCCTGATTGCGGTTCAGATAGCGGACAAACTCGCTAATGCCGCCTTCGTATTGGAAAACCTCGTGCTTATCGTCGCGCTCGTCGATCAGCTCGATGCGCACGCCGGAGTTAAGGAAAGATAGTTCCCGTAATCGCTTGGCCAGAATGTCGTAGACAAATTCAATGTTCGTGAAGATGGTCGAACTCGGTTTGAATCGCACGATCGTCCCGCGCTGATCTGTTACTCCGGTTTCTCCTAGGGGGGCCTGCGGCTCGCCCAAGCGGTACTCCTGCTGGTACAGGCGTCCGCTGCGATGAATGGTGAGGTGCAGGTATTCGGACAGGGCGTTGACGACCGACACACCAACACCGTGCAAGCCGCCAGACACCTTGTAGGACGAGTCGTCGAACTTACCGCCTGCGTGGAGCACGGTCATGATGACTTCGGCAGCCGAGCGCCCCTCCTCCGGATGGATATCCACAGGTATTCCACGGCCGTCATCGGCTACCGTGACGGACTCGTCCGCGTGTACGGTGACCGTCACGCGGGTACAGTGACCCGCCAATGCTTCATCGATGGAATTGTCGACGACCTCAAACACCATGTGGTGCAGGCCGGTACCATCATCGGTATCGCCGATGTACATGCCAGGTCGTTTTCGTACCGCGTCGAGACCCTTCAAGACTTTGATTTTGCTTGAATCGTAAACGTCTGAATCTGTCATATTCCGGCCTGAAAATGGGGCTGCGAAATTATAGCATTGGCTGCACTCGTCCCTGTTCCACGTGGAACCTCCGCCCTACTGGGAGGCCGCGCAGACCCGCTTCGTTAACTGCCGTGACGATCAGCTGCGCAGGGATTCTGGTGAGCGCTCCGAGAAGTTTCCCCAAATTATCCACATCCAACTCGGCGGCTGGATCATCGAGCAAAAGACACGTGCGCCGTTCGCTGCGCGCGGTATGCAGGGCCACTTGGGCAAGCACGAATGCAGACGCAAGCAGCTTTTGTTGCCCTCTTGAGATGCGATCGCGAGCGGGTACGCCCGCGATTGTGAATTGCAGATCTGCCCTGTGCGCCCCAACTGAGGTCATCCGCAGTCGAAGATCGCGTGATCGACACTCGGCAAGGACTTCGGCCAACTCAACCGAGTCAGACCACCCGCGGCGATATTCAAGCTCTGCGCCTTGCCCAACCAACTCTCCAGCCCATTCTCTGAACAGGGGTCTGAGTAGTTCGAAGTAGGTTTGCCGCTGCTCATCCACGACTCGTGACGACGCTGACAGCTCGGCGTCCCAAGCCAAAACCATTGATAGCGGAGCTCCCAGCCGCAACGCTGCGTTGCGCTGACGCAGCGCGCGCTGATAACGGCGCCACGCAACTAGGAAATCGTGTTTCACGTGGAACACACCCCAATCAAGCAGGCGGCGGCGGCGGGCCGACCCTTCTTCGATCAGGCGGTGCACTCCCGGGTCGATCACCTGCATCGGCAGAATCGCTGCGACCTCGGAGTGGCCCGTCAGAACGTGGCCATCAAGCTGGAGCCGACTCGAGTCTGGGGCGAACTCCGCTCCAGCAACGATGCACCGCTCGCCTGCTTGGATCCTACCGACGACGCGGAGCGAATCTCTCCCGGTCTGGATGAGCTTTTCGCGTTGCGCCACCCGAAACGAGCGTCCATGCCCCAAGAAGTAAATTGCCTCGAGCAAGCTCGTCTTACCGGAGGCATTCGCGCCGACGATTGCAGAAACGCGCGGATCAAACTCCAGTCGCGCGCGTTCGATGCAGCGGAAGTAGTCGACTTCGAGGGAGCTCAGCACATCGAAATACGGTGTGGCTCACAGCCGCATCGGCATCACGACGTATTTCGCCTGCAGCGTCGTAGGCGAACTCAGGAGACAACTATTATTAGCGTCGGTGAGGCCCACATCGATTTCACCGCCATCCAGGGCGGCGAGCGCATCCAGCAGATAATTGACGTTGAAACCAATTTCGATCTCGTCGCCGGTGTAGTTCACCTCCAGCTCTTCTTCCGCTTCCTCTTGTTCGGGGTTGTGAGACTGAAGCGTGAGGAGCCCCGTTTTCACCGAAAGACGGATACCGCGATACTTCTCGTTGGACAGAATGGCGGCGCGCTGCAGCGCTGCACGCAGGAGATCGCGATCAGCGCTCACTTTTTTGGTCGGATTGGCGGGGATTACGCGGCCGTATTCAGGGAAACGACCGTCGATCAGCTTGGATGTGAAGCGAATATCGCCGATCTGGGCGCGAACGTGGTTGGAGCCAATGGCGAGTTCCACTGTTCCATCACCGCCGAGCAGCCTCTGCAGTTCCAAGACGCCTTTGCGGGGTACGATCACCTGGTGGAGCGAACCTGCATCCGCTTCCAGCGCTGCTTCGCTGAACGCTAACCGATGCCCGTCAGTGGCCACCGTTCGCAGCATTTTTCCATCCGTTTCAAGCAACATGCCGTTGAGGTAGTAGCGCACGTCCTGCTGCGCCATCGAGAAGTGCGTTTTATCAAGAAGACGCTTCAAGGCATTCTGCGCAATCGCCAGGGTGCGTTGTGCATGGATATCCTCAACGGCTGGAAAATCGCTCGCCGGTAAGGTCGTCAAAGTAAAGCGACTCTTGCCGGAACGAACGGTCGCCTTCTCGCCTTCGACCGAAACACTCACCGAGGCCTTGTCCGCAAGCGCCCGCACGATGTCCAGCAACTTGCGTCCTGGCAGAGTGACTTCACCCGCCTGCTGAATGGCGACACCCACTTTGGCTACCAACTCGACCTCGAGGTCGGTGGCGGTAATGGAGACCTGATCACCTCGCGCCACGACCAACACGTTCGCGAGAATGGGCATGGTCTGACGTCTTTCCACGACGCCAATCACAGCCTGCAAAGACGCCAGGATTGCTTCCCGCTCAGCACTGAACTTCATCGTTGTCACCTGCTAAGACTCTTAATCAGTGAATAGAAATTTAAGAATTATGATTATTACTGAGTCGACACGTTGCTGTGCATAACCGTCTTTTCGCTTGCATTTTCCACCAGTTACGAACACTCAAACCCACTCTCAAACTCACCTTCGACCTGTACCAAAACTGTGCGTTGTCTGTGGACAGATTTGCTCACAGCGCCATCCCCATCTTATCCACAGTCAACCAGCCAGGGTTCTCAACAGGTTTGAGTAGTCCTCGCTGGTGCGGGTATTCGACTCGCGCAATGCTTTGATTACCCGACACGCATGCATCACGGTGGTGTGGTCTCGACCACCGAAGGCATCGCCGATCTCGGGCAGGCTGTGACTGGTGAGCTCCTTGGCCAACGCCATCGCAACCTGGCGCGGCCGCGCGATTGATCGACTGCGTCGCTTGGACAGCAGATCCGCAACTCGAATCTTGTAGTACTCGGCGACGGTTTTCTGAATGTTTTCGATGGTCACCAACCGGTCCTGCAGCGCCAGAAGGTCCCGCAACGCCTCCTTCGCGAAGTCCATCGTGATCGGACGCCCGGTGAACTGCGAGTTCGCCACCACCCGCCGCAATGCGCCCTCCAGCTCACGAACGTTCGAGCGAATGCGCTTGGCGATGAAGAAGGCTACCTCTTCCGGCAAATCGACGCGGCTAACGGCCGCCTTGCTCATCAGGATCGCCACGCACGTTTCGAGCTCGGGCGGTTCGATTGCGACGGTCAGCCCCCAACCGAAGCGGGACTTCAGTCGTTCCTCGAGGCCATCGACCTCTTTCGGGTAGCGATCGCACGTGAGAATGATCTGTTGCTGTCCTTCAAACAGCGCGTTGAAGGTGTGGAAGAACTCTTCCTGCGAGCGATCCTTACCCGCGAAGAACTGGATATCGTCGATCAGCAGCCCATCGAGCGAGCGATACGCTGTCTTGAAATCATTGATCGTGTTGTGCTGGAGCGCCTTGACCATGTCGCCAACGAAGCGCTCGGAGTGCACGTAGGCGACGCGCGCGCGCTCGTTCCGCGTTCGCATGATGTTGCCCACTGCGTGCATCAGGTGCGTCTTGCCCAGGCCTACACCACCGTAAATAAACAGCGGGTTGTAGGCGCGTCCCGGATTCTCCGCTACCTGAAAAGCTGCGGCTCGCGCCAGCTGATTGCTCTTGCCCTCGACGAAATTGGCGAAGGTGAAGTCCGGATTCAGCCGGCTGCCGAGCACGGCCGGGACATCGCGCGTGGGGCTGCGGAGAGCTGATTGGCCGGTATAGGCCGGCGCCATGGCCGGAGCGCGGGAGCCGACTTCGAGCACTACCGCCGGCGAGGGGTCCACCCCGACCGCGTCAACCAGCTCCGAAATTCGGCCAACAACGTTTTCATTGACCCAATCGACCACGAATCGATTCGGCGCCAGAAGCCGCAACGTGCGCCCGTCTTCAACGGCCTGCAGGGGCCGAATCCAGGTGTTGAATTGTTGTTCCGGCAGCTCTGCCTCGAGTTGTGTGAGACAGCGCCGCCATAACGAACCCTGCACGGTTTCGTCCCCCAGTCGATCGATACGTTGATTGCTCTCGCGCAGATATCGCGAGAGCCGGGGAGTCTATACCGATGCGGCGCGAGTTATCCACAACCCGAGAGCACTGCGTATGCTTGACACCCCCGTGACTGCTGCGTACCCTTGCCGCCCTTCGTTTTCAGCCCACCATGTGCTTGTTTTAGCGCATTTTTCCCGGCGAGAGCCAGAGCATGAAGCGTACTTATCAACCGAGCAACCTGCACCGTCAACGCACCCACGGCTTTCGTGCGCGCATGGCCACAAGATCCGGGCGCAAGGTGCTGGCTCGGCGCCGCGCCAAGGGCCGCAAGCGCCTGAGTGTCTGAAGTCAGATACGCGCAAGCGTTCGTCGATCGCGCACTTGCAAACCTCTGCGCTGCCATTCAAACCGGCGCAACGTCTCAGGGCAAAATCTCAGTTCGATCGCGTGTATCGTGATTCGCGCCGCTCAGCCGACGGCTCGTTCGCAGTCTTCACACGCAACAACCATGGCGCAGGTCCGCGCCTCGGGCTCTCGATGGCCGCACGCGTCGTCGGCAACGCCGTGCGACGCAATCGCATCAAGCGCCTGGTTCGCGAGTCGTTTCGTCAACACCAACATGAATTCCCGGCGATCGACATTGTGGTCAACGCACGTTCCGGCGCACGCGACGCGGACAATACCGCCATCGTTCGCAGCCTTGAAAAGCACTGGCGAGCCGTGATCAAGCAATGCGCGCCGTCCTGAAGTTGCTGATTCGCACGTATCGATATTGCATCAGCCCGCTACTCGGTCCGAATTGCCGCTTCTATCCGACCTGTTCCTGCTACGCCGAAGAAGCGCTTGAACATCACGGTCTCACGCGCGGCCTGTATCTTGCGACGCGCCGTATCCTGCGTTGTCATCCGTGGCATCCCGGCGGTTACGATCCGGTCCCGCCGTCCTCACGCCTGAAGCCTGTATCCCATGGATAACCAACGCGTCTTCGTCTGGGCGGCGCTCGCCCTCGTGCTGTGGCTGAACTATCTGGCCTGGCAAGGCGACTACGCGACGACGCCTGCGGCCCCTGCACCGGCAGCAACGACCGGCGCCGAGACCCGGCCCGACGCCGAGGCCGCGTTGCCGGAGCTGCCTTCAGATTCTTCGGAAGCGACTCCCGTTGCAAG
>JBOHZJ010000357.1:0-8276 GCA_050738395.1 Steroidobacter sp. | reverse complement strand
AAACTGTTGAACAAATTGAGGCGAGCGCCTCTGCAGACGATCTCACGTTTGAGACAGCAGAGACTGTCGACGGCCTGAGCTTCGGACTTCTCGGCGACGGCGTGACCGACAACACGGCCGCGTTTACGCGAGTGCTCTCCACAGGCAATCGAACGATTCACGTCCCGGCGGGCGACTACGTCACGGGCAAGCTTGTGATTCCGTCTAACACGATCTTGATGCTGGCGCCTGGCGTGATCATCAGAGACTCAGGGCTACTTGCCAAGCACGACAGGCTTATCAATATCATCGGCCACAACGTCCATATCCAGGGATTGGGCGCGAGCGTCGTTTCGCGCCGCTCAGATTACACGACTGATGAGTGGCGACATGGCGTGCATATTTTCGGTGCGTCACGCGTGGTCATCGAGGGTCTCGAATCAAGCAATCATGGCGGAGACGGCTTCTACATCGGAGGTCCCGCAGGCAATCCGTCGACAGACATCTACCTCAAGGGCTGCCGCGCCGATAACAACAGGCGCCAAGGTCTAAGCATCACGTCTGCTCGCCGCGTCCGCATCATCGATTGTGAATTCATGAATACGAACGGAACAGCGCCGCAGTTCGGCGTTGATCTGGAACCAAACGATCCGGTCGATTTCCTCGACGATATCGTCTTGCTTCGCCCTTACACGCGTACAAACCAGGGTGGCGGAATACTGATCTGCCTGAATGGCCTGGACGCTTCCAGCTATCCAGTGAACGTTAGCATCGTCGAGCACGCCAGCGTGACAGAAGCTCCAAACCTGCAAACCCTCGCGCCTCCGGAAGTGAAAGCCACGCTGCGTTACAGCCGGCAGTATTAGCCTGCGGCGGAGCAGGACCCTCTCCTTGAGGAGAGGGAAGCGGAGCGGGTGAGGTGCTACTTCGTATCAGGGCAGGTCCGCGTGGGTTCTTTAGATGAGCGCGCGACCCAGAACATCCCGTGCGGCTTCAGCAGCTCGGTCAATGTGCACAGACTCCAGCGTCGGATGCACCAGGAACATCAAACTCGTCTCCCCAAGTTCTCGAGCGACAGGCAGGCGTTCGACAGGACGGGAAGAATGTCCCTCGAACGCCTTCTCCAAATAAACTTCCGAACACGATCCAGAGAAGCAAGGAACACCCATAGCAACGATTTCGGCGACGATCCGATCTCGCGTCCATCCGCTGCGTAAGCAATCCGGTTCTATGAATGCATAGAACTTGTAATACGAGTGGTACACGTGTTCGGGGGGAACTGGAACTCGTAAGCCAGGCGTCTTTTTCAGAAGATCCCTCAATCGGGCGGCGTGTGCGCGGCGCCGCAAGATCCAGCCATCAAGCTTTCCCAATTGGATCCGACCAATGGCGGCCTGCATCTCGGTCATACGCCAGTTCGTACCGAACGACTCATGCAGCCATCGGAAGCCTGGGCCGTGCTCGCGCTTGTACACTGCATCGAAGCTCTTGCCGTGGTCCTTGTAGGACCATGCACGCGACCACATCGCTTCGTCATTGGTCACGAGCATTCCGCCCTCGCCGCCGGTCGTCATGATCTTGTCCTGACAAAAGGAGAACGAGCCGAAATCTCCGATACCGCCCACTGGTCGATCTTTGTACCTGGCTCCATTTGCCTGCGCACAATCCTCGATGATGGCGATGCGTCGAGCGCGGGCCAATTCCACGATTTCGTCCATCTCGCAGGGCCATCCCGCCAAGTGCACCGGGATGATGGCCTTCGTTCGCGGCGTCAGGACGCGCTCTATCGTTGCTGCTGTAATGTTCTGCGAATCTCGATCGATGTCGGCGAACACCGGTGTCGCGCCGCGCATGACAGCACAACTCGCAGACGCGATAAACGTGCGCGGCGTAGTTACGATTTCGTCGCCTTCCCCAATCCCAAGCACCGCGAGCGCCAACTCGAGCGTCACCGTGCCGTTCGCGAGCGCGATGCCGAACGCCGACCTCGTATAGGCCGCGTACTCCTTCTCGAACTCACGCCCTTCGGTTCCGGTCCAATAATTGATCTTTCCAGATCGCAGCACTGCCTCGACCGCGCGCAGCTCATCTTGTTCGAAGTGCGGCCAGTGTGGCAGCGCACTTGTAGCCGGAGCGCCTTTAGCATTTTTCAAAGTTGCGGAGTTCATCTATCGCCTCGTTTGGTGCGCGCCGGCACACCCATCACCGTCACACTGGATTCAATGTCGGACACTACGGCTGCGCCTGCGCCGACAGTGACGTCGCTACCGATACGGATGCCTTGTCGAACGGCTGATCCGATTCCGATCCACGAGCGCGCCGCGATCCGCACGCTGCCGGCCAGGTGCACTCCGGGGCACACATGGACGCCTTCCTCGAGCTCGCAGTCATGATCGACGGTAGCTCCGGTGTTCACGATGCATCCCTGACCGAGCGCGGTGCCGACATTGACAGCCGCCTGCGCGAATACGACTGACCCGCGCCCAATGGACGCGAACCTGCTGATGCTCGCCGAGGCGTGCACGACGACGGGGAGTTCGTATCCGAGCGCTGCACAGCGCTCGAGCAATTTCAACCGCGCGGACGCCTCGCCGATGCCGATCACAACCGCCTTGTACGAACTCGCCAGTCGCTCGAGGTCCGCCGATCTGCCGACGACCGGGAAGCCAAGTACGCTCAATGGCGCAGCCGCATCGTCGACAAAACAGACGCTCCGCCACAAGCTCATCGTCAATGCGGCGTCAGCGACGACCCGCCCATGCCCGCCGGCTCCTACGATCAAAAGCGTCGTCATTGCTCGGTACCCGTGAATTTGCGCATGGTGGCCTCGCCTGCCTGGGAGATGCCCTCGGTCTTGAGCACCTTGGTCACGGTGAGCCAGAGAATTTTCAGATCCAGCCAGAGGGATTGATGATTGACGTACCAGACATCGAGAGCGAGCTTTTCTCCCCAGGAGATGGCGTTGCGCCCGTTGACTTGCGCCCAGCCTGTAATGCCGGGACGCACCTCGTGTCGCCGCGCCTCCCGCGCAGAGTACAAGGGCAGGTATTCCAGCAGCAGCGGACGCGGGCCAACGAGACTCATATCTCCTTTCAGCACATTCCAGAGCTCGGGCAGCTCGTCAAGACTTGTCGAGCGAAGCCAGCGGCCGAGTGGCGACAGTCGCTCCGCGTCCGATCGAAGCTCACCGCTTGGCGTCCGGGCGTCAGTCATCGTCCGGAACTTCACCATGCGAAACGAGCGCCCGTTCATTCCTGGCCGCTCCTGGCGGAAAAAAACAGGGCGGCCCAGTCGAGCTCGCACGAGCACGGCCAGAACGAGAATCACCGGCGCAAGCAGGAAGAGCATCAGGCCGGCGCCGAGCACGTCCATCGTTCGCTTCACGCGTTCATCCCCATAATTCTCAACATGTCCGCATTTACCCGCTCGACGGCGAAGCGCTCCTCGACCAGGCGCCGACTTTCCGAACCCATACGCGCGACCGTAGCGGCGTCGCGTGCAAGTTGCTCCATGCGCCTCGCGAGAGGCTCCGGCTCCCGAGGCGCCACGAGGAAGCCGCTCACGCCGTCTACGACAGTTTCGCGACACCCCGGCGCATCGGTCGTGATGATCGCGCGCCCCATCGACATGGCCTCCAATACGCTGCGTGGAACGCCTTCGCGGTAGTAAGTAGGGAGTACGTACACGCTTGCCTGAGCTATGGCGGGCCGCACGTCATCGAGCGACCCCAGATACTCCACGACGCCCTCGTCGCTCCACTGTTGCACCTCTGCCGCCGTAATCGCCCCGGCCCGCTCTTCGATCCAGCCGGCAAGCAGGAAACGAGCGTCCGGAATGCGCGCACGGACAAGGCGCGCCGCCTGGATATACTCGCGGACGCCCTTTTCCGGAATCAGACGCGCCATGAGAAGAAACGACGGCGAGCACGGCAGCGGCGCGACCGCGAAACGGCCCGTGTCTACGCCGGAGCCGTTGACGAGTGCAGCCTGATCCGGCTTCACGATGCGACGAGCCAGGAACAAGTCTCGGTCGTCGCGGTTCTGAAAAACGACGCTGGAGCTGCGAGCGACGCCGTGGGCAAACAGTGTGCTCAGGAGCGGCGTGAGCACGCGTTGCCGCAGCGTCTCACGGCCGAAGCCGTAGCCCAGCCCAGATATCAGCGCGCAGTGCCTTACACCTTTGATGCCTCGGGTCGCCAGTCCGCTGTAGATCACCGGCTTCGGCGTGTATGCAAGGACGACCTTCGGTCGCTCCGCTTTAATGACTCGGCGCAAGTTGATCAGGTACGAGATGTCCGCGAACGGATTCATCCCCGCTCTTGCGAGCGGCGTCGCTATACACCGCACGTCCATTTCCGCCAGCGCGCGCACGGTCGCTTCATCCGGATCGGGCGCAGCCGCCACCACAGTGTGGCCTGCAGCGCGCAACGCGCGCACCAGATCGCCTCTAAACCGAATCAGCGACGAAGCGAAGCTCGCAACCAGCAAGAGCTTTGACACTTTCAACCTCGCGCTTCGATCCGGAAACCGGCGCTCGCATTGGCTGCGTGCTGCGCTAGGCGGCCGAAGAAGTCCGCCCTGATTTGTTCGAGACGCTCAGGGGCATAAATCTTGATTCGTGCAGCATTCTGTTCGGCCGCCGCTGCTCTCAGGTCCTTTCCTCGTCCCAGCCCGAGCTGGTCGGCTAGTCGCCGATGATCGGCGGGATAATGGAGAAACGCTTCATCAAGCAACTCGGGAATACCGCCCACTCGAGAGCCAAAACATAGACAGCCTCGGCTCATCGCCTCGATGAGCGAGCGCGGCAAGCCTTCAGCCAGGCTCGGGTGCACGTACACATCCACCGCATCCAGCCACTGCAGAACGGCTGCACTGCCCGGCAGCGCGCCCACGAACTGCACGCGCCCTTCTACGCCAAGCTCCGCTGCCGCACGACGCCAGGGCGCGGTTGGTCCTTCTCCAACGACCTGCAGCACAACGTTAATGTGACGCTCCCGCGCCTTCGCGATCGCGCGCAGGGCAACGTCAAGTCCCTTGTACGCTGCATGCAGCGAGCCCACGAAGCCGACGACCAACGGCCCGGCATGTCCCGCGATGCGTCGCAGGCGCCGGTCCAGGACTTCTGCCTTAGTGGTGACGGTTACATTCGACGCAGCTGCGACCGTCCCCTGGCAGGGGTATTTGTCCTGCAGGAAGTTGCGCGTCACGTACAGAGCGAAGCGGGAATTCGCGACGCAAACGCGCGTTCGCTGCTCGAACAACGGGGCATACAGCTTTGAGACGGCGCCGCCGTGGTGCCAGAGTGAATCCCAGGCGCTCGCAACAACCTCACAGGCCACCGCGATCCCTGCCCGACGAGCTGCGCTCGCAGCTGCGAGCCCGATCTCGCTTGGGACTCGCGCAACAAGGGCGTGGGCGCCCGCGATCGCCGCATCGACCACCGCTTTGTCGCGCCCGACCAAGCTGAGCGCTCGACGCAATCCGCGCGCTGGTCTTAGTCCTACGAAATTGACTCTAGGGCCGTCGGCGCGCTGCATCAGCTCTACCTCAGGTTCGTTGTCTGCCGCGCGCACGCGAGCGAGAACCGTGACTTCATCGAAAGCCGCGAGGTAGCGCCTCCAAGCTGAGTACGGCAGGCGTCCCGGCGAATACAACTGACCATCGTACTGAGTGAAAGTATGGTCGTGAGCGAAGACGAGCCGCATTAGGTGTCCCGTCGAGTTGAACCGATGACTTTCGCGGGCACGCCGCCAGCCAACGAGTAGGCCGGAACATCGCGCACAATCACCGCGCCGGCCGCGATGATGCAGCGAGTGCCGATACTGGCGCCAGCCAAGATGCGCGTACCGCACCCCACCCACACGTCATCCGCGATCGTGATAGGGCGGTACTCGACGGGATTGTCGCGAATGGGTCGGCTCTCATCCGACCAACCATGCTCGAAGCTCACGAGGGAACACTGATGCGCTATCGATACGTCGTTCCCAATCGTCAATCCGCCTCGACCGTCGATGAAACACGCGTCGTGGATGCTGACATTGTCGCCCACACGAATTTCGCCCCAGCCTCGCACCTCGATCCGCGGTCCGAGAAAGACGTTGTCGCCGAGGGCTGCGCATAATCTACGCGCCAGGGCCCAGCGCAAACCAACGCCGAGGCGTCCATTCAAATGACTAGCAAACGAATAGGCGCTCTCCACTACGAATCTCGGAAGCAGTCGCATCAGTGCTGTGATGAGCAGCAACGCCGGTCGCACGACGCAAAAGGCTTGACGGCCACGCATCATCACGCACCTTGCCGCGATGACGCTGCCGCAGCGAGGGTCCCTGCACGCGCCGGTGGGATTACTCCCACACCCTGCAGTTGCATCCGTCGCTGCAGGCGAATCGCCAGTCCTGCGGCGAACAGCGCCAGCAACGCTGCACCGCCGCGGGGCGCGAAATGCAGCTCCTTGAAGTTGGTGATCAACATCGTAAACAAATAGAAACCTGCGCAGAAGGCTAGCGGCGAGCTTCCCCTTTGCACCCATGCGAGTCGTGCGATGGGCCACAGACCGAAGCAGATGAGGAGCAATCCCAACAGACCCACAGCAAATATCAGCCGCACGTAACCCACATCCGAAGGCACATAAGCCAAGAGATCAGAGCGGCCTGCGTTCGCCGTACCAAACAACAGCGCGCCATCCGAATTCGGCAGAAACAGCATCTCGTTCGCGATGGCGCTCACGGACTGATTGCCAGCGGCTCCTGGCGCATCGATCAAACCTTCCAGCGCCCAGGGCAGCACGACGTCGCGCAAATGTACGGCGACGGAGGACTCCGAAACGAGCAACGCAATCGTCACGGCGAGCACCAGCGCGACAAAGCCCCACGCGAAGCCGTTACCCTTGCTCGGTGCGAGAAGGCCCATGCGAGCTGTCGCGGCGCGCGCGATAAGCAGAGCGACGCCCATCGCAAACACAACCAAACCTGTACGGCCGGTAAGCAGCGTGGCGGCCAAGAGCACTGCGGCGCTCAAAGCAGCGAGCACTCCATGTTGAAACAGACTCACATGCCGCAACAAAGCAACCAAAATCACGGAGAACACTATCGCTGCGCTAGCGCCCCCGCCCATACTCAAGTCGAAGCCGCGGAAACCTGTCTCGATCCAATGGCCCTTCTGATCAAGGCTCAGAAGCGAGCCCGCTGCAGCTCTCAGCGGCGCGATGGTCACGACCGCGATGACGAATAGTCCATTGATGACGGCGGCTGCTACAACGTCTCGTAGGATGCGCCACTCCCAATTCCCACCGCGTCGCTCGTATAGGTCGGCGAGCGCGAGCCCTGCAAGCAGAAAAACCATCCACTTGATCAGTAGCCATGGCGTGGTCATATCCGCAGCGCCGGCTAGCGCACCGATAGCGGCTGCGTAAATGAGAGCGGGCAACTGCACAACCAGGAGCGTCGAGCGCGCATCGACGCCGAGCTGAAGCTGCCGCAGCACTCCATAACAAGCAAGCAAGCCTGTCGTCGCCATGTGTAGATCCAGGATCTGCAGACGCGGACCGAACAGCAGCAAGAAGGTGAGCGCCGCAAGCACGTTAGTATCCGTGCAGAACGTCGTGCGCCCGAGCGCTCCACAAATGCCGCTCGAGGAAGTCCGCGCGTGCTTGTGCACCGATGCGCGCCACCAAGGGCGGGTCGGTGATACAGCGGCGCAACGCAGCGGTCCAGGCATCCACCGAATCTGGCGGCACGAGCAACGCATTTCGCTCGTTGGCAAGCACTTCTCGAAGCACTGGTAGATCGGATGCGATCATGGCGCGTCCGGCCGCCATGTACTCGAAGATCTTGAGCGGGCTCATCCACGCGGAGATGTCGCGACTCTTGCCGTAAACAGCCACCTTGCGTTGGTAAGGAGCGAGCACAACATCGAAGCTCGCGATGCGCTCGGGCAATGCGCTCGGAGCCATATAACCATGAAGGAAGACATTGGAACTAGTTGCTTTGCTGCGCCAATGCGAGAGATCGGATTCAGTGCCGCCGATGATGTGAAAATCGATCTCTGGCATCCGTGGCGGCAATTGACTGATGATCTCCATACCCTTTCCCGGATAGAGCTGCCCGACGTAGCCAACGGTGAAACGTGCTCCGGCGCGGCGGGCTGTGCGCGCCGCTGAAACGTCATACGCGTCGTCCGCCGCGTCATGTGCGACAACAAGCGATTTGCGCCGAACGGTGGGCATCTCGGCCAGATACCAGTTTGCCAGCGCCTGCGAGATCACGACGAGACGCACAAAGTTCGCACGCGAGTACAACC
>JBOHZJ010000356.1:0-18823 GCA_050738395.1 Steroidobacter sp. | reverse complement strand
GTGCTCGGGGTCGAGCCGTTCGGCGAGCGTACCGAGGCGCGCACGCAGCAGGCGTACGCGTGGGCCGACGTGCAGACGCACGTAGTCGCCATCCGCCTCCAGCCGCTCGATCATTCCCACGGGAATGCGTACTCGTGCGTCGCGCTCGCGAACCCAGAGTTCGGTTTCATAGGACGGGCGCGCGGCGCCGCGGCGATCGGCCCGCAGATTGTCGACGATTTCCCGCAGTTCCGCGATGCGCGCGGGCGCGTCCCGGGATTCCCTGCGCGCGCGCGCGCGCACCAGCGCCTGCAGCAGCCGCTCCTGTTCGACGGGCTTGAGCAGATAGTCGACGACGCTCGCGGCGAAAGCCTTCACCGCGAAATGATCGAACGCAGTCACGAAGATGATTTCAGGCGCGCAGTCCTCGACAAGCTCCTCGATGAGTTCGAAGCCGCCGAGCTCCGGCATTTCGATATCGAGCAGGACGACGTCTGGCGCCAGGGAGCGAATCAGCTGCAGGCCATGACGCGCATCGGTCGCTCTGGCGATCAGCTCGATCTCCGGGAGGTCCTGCAAACACCACTCGAGCCGGCGCAGCGCCAGCGGCTCATCATCGATCGCAAGCACGCGCAACGTACTCATAAGGTCAGCTCGAGCGGCAGGCGCAACTCAACAACGAACCGTCCGTCGCGATGCGTCGTCGACAGGCTTGCGTCTGTTCCGTAGAAGGCCGCGATGCGTCGCACCACGTTCGCGAGCCCGACGCCTTCACCCGCGTCCGGGTCAGGTTGCAACCCCGCGCGTACATCGTTGTCGACGGTGATGATGATCTGGCCGCTCTGACGTGTGGCCGCGAGTCTGATTTCGACGGCGCCGCTGCTGCGTGCAACGCCGTGCTTGACCGCATTCTCGAACAGCGGTTGCAGGATGAGATGCGGAACGAGCGCATTCGTCAGACCCGGCTCGATGCGCGTCGACCAGCTGAGCCGGTCAGGGAAACGAATCAACTCGATGTTCAAATACTCGAGCTGCACGCGCACGTCTTCGGCAAGCGTCACCTTCGCGGTCGATTCACGACAGAGCGCCGTGCGAAAGAAGCGCGCCAGCTTGCCTATCATCGCGTCGGCGGCGAGCGTCTGCCCGGTCACGATAAGGGCCGATACGGCGTTCAGCGTGTTGAAAAGAAAATGCGGATTGATCTGATAGCGCAGCATCTTCAACTCCGCTTCATGCGCCAGCGCCTGCGCCTCGAACAGACTGCGCTCCCTTTCCTGAAGCCGCAGACCGTAGAGAATCGCGGCGCAGAACGCGGACCACAACAGAAATAAAGGCAGATCGGAAAGCGACTTGATGATGATGGCGAGCGTCGTGGAGTAGGGCGGTCCGGGGAGTTCCAGGACTTCCAGCCAGATCGTCATCGCGACGATGGAGTGAGCGAAGGCGACCAGCAGGCATGCGGCGCCGATCGCCATCGACCGGTGCGCCAGCGGCCGGCTCAACGTGCGTCGAATCATCAATGCGAGCGGCGCACTGAGCAGAAAATCGAACACGTAGAGTCCGGCGCGCCAACTCACAGTGCGCCAGGTTTCACGATCGCTCGCCAGCAGCACCTGCATCGTGTGCATCGCGAACAGCGCGGCCCAGAAGAACGCGCTGGCGACGTAGATCTGCGCCATGGCTCTGTGGCCGACAGCGATACGTCGCTCCGCAATCCCGGCCAGCCTCACTGCCGAAGCGTGCGGCTGCGGCTGTATAGGCGGATCCAGGGTCAGGAGCTCAATCAGCGATTCGTCGGCTGCCACGGGTCCACCCCTGTGATGATGTGACCGGCGGCCATTATGAGCTGACCGTCGCTCGGCGCGGCGAACCGGCGGCCGCGCGTCGATGAACGAACCTGAAAACGCGACGAATGAGCTTTCTCCGATCACCCGGCCGCTTTCCGAAGGCTGCAATAACGGTGTGATGAACGGGGAATTGCCGTTGCGGCGGTCGGCCTGCGCACCCGCCGCTCGTCCTTGAGCAGACAGCCCCGGTGTGAGTCAGGGGAAAACACGCTGAACGCCGGGCCACGCAAAACGGCTTCTTACATTTCTGATTGGGGCGCTGCGTGCGCCAGGGAGATCTGATGACGACTGAAACGATCGAGATGACTGGCGCGAACGCACTTCCCCGTCGCCGTCTATGGCGGAGTATCGGCGCCGTGCTGGCGGGATTGATTGCGGTGTTCGTTCTGTCGCTCGGCACGGATCAGGTGCTACACGTGCTGGACGTCTATCCGCCCTGGGGACAGCCGATGCACGAGGCAGGCTTGAACCTTCTGGCGCTGGCGTATCGGCTTGCCTTCGCCGTGCTCGGGAGCTACATCGCCGCACGGCTTGCGCCGCATGCTCCGATGCGTCACGCGCTGATTTTGGGTTTCATTGGGCTGGTCTTGAGCGCGGCCGGGGCGATCGCCGCGATCCCGATGGATATAGGCCCGAGCTGGTATCCCATTGCGCTCGTGCTCACAGCTCTGCCGTGTGCGTGGTTAGGCGGGCTTCTACAGGTGAGGCGCGCAAGGCGCTGAGGAGCATGTGCCTGGAAGCGGCGTTCAACGGCGCTGGCGACACCTGGACCCCGACGCGGCTCAACTTCTTCTGCTTCTGGCTCGGTCAGGTCCCGCTCGCGTGGCTGCTCGCGGACGGATTGACTCTCGGCCCGGTCGGAATATTTATCGCCGCTCCGATCTCCTTCTCCGTGCTTGCACTCTGGAGCGCGGCGCTGTTCAAGCAGGGCAGGTGGAAGCAGCAGCAAGTTTAGCAACGACTCAATCCGGTACGGCGACAGCCAGCGGCTTACCCTTCTCGACCGTAAACGCCGCGAGTAGTTTGGCGGGCTTGTCCCCGGTGCGCTCGTCGTGCACGACGCCGCCTGGAACCTCCAGGCTCTCGCCAGTCCTGAGCGCCTGCGGCGCCTTGCCATCGATCAGCATCGTGTACTCGCCCTCGATCACATAACCGACGACCGTCCCCGGATGCGTGTGCCTGCCGACGCTCGTGTCCGCAGGGACTTCCACCAACACGAGCACGACTTCGTAGTTCGAGTTCGGAACATCGACCCTGCGCAGGATCGTCCGCTTGATCGCCTGCGCGGGCTGCTTTGATGCGGCTGCTGAAGGTTCGGCAGCTCCGCTGGCGGGCGGAACCATTGCGGCGATTGCGATCGCGATGGCGAGCAGCGAGGATCGAATGCATGCGTTCATGAGTGTCTCCAGGAGCGGAGTTTCCGGTCGTCGAAGTAAAGGATGGACGCGCCTAATGCGAGGTTGCCTGGCGTCATTGCAATGCAGTGCATTCATGGCTGCGCATTCCAACTATTCATTTGTCATGCGGAGACGTCGAGCCTAGCGTGCGTCAACCACTTGCATCAACGCGAGGTCATCGTGACTGCGACGACGTCGGACGGCGTTCCGCCGGATTTCGAACCTGTCTTCCGGACCAGCCCTTTTCTCGAGACAGTCGGTCCGCTCTATAGCAAGGGCCGGGGCGCGCAGCTGGTCCTCGGGTTGCGAGTAGGAGAGAAGCACACGAATGCACGCGGCCTGCTGCATGGAGGCGTGCTCGCGACCATCGCCGACGTTGCATTGGGCTATAGCCTGTCGACCTCGACGGAGCCGCCCACGAGCATGGTGACCGCCAGTTTGAATCTTGATTTCGCCGGCAGCGCGACGATTGGCGACTGGATCGAAACGTCCGTCGACATACACAAGCGCGGCGCGCGCCTCGCGTTTGCCAACGCCTACTTCCATGTCGGCGTCGAGCGGATTGCGAGGGCCAGCGCGGTATTTTTGGTGGTCGGGGGAGCGAAATGCTGATTGCAGGGCAGGGGCGAGGAATCGGCTGACACGATCGAGCAGAAAGCCCGTAAGGTCTGGATTCGTTCCGATAGAGCGCGCAGGGGCGGACGGAAACGCTACGGCTACATCACTGCGTGACTGCGACCGCCGTTACAGCCGCCGCCTGCTTCTTGCAGCGCGGATCGGCTTTCTGAATAGCAACGATGCGCTCGGTCGTGATAGGCAGGGGCGCGCATCCATGGTCTTTTTCGCAAACCAGATCCCATTCTGGTTTGGCGGCCGCATGACAGGCGAAGCAATTGCCGCCAAAACGGTTGACGACTTCGGTGGCGCCGCGGACCTTGACCTTGCTGCCCGCTCCGGTCACGTCAAGCTCGAAAAATTCCCAATCGTTGGTCGCCGGATTCCACCCGTCCTGGTGCTTGATCATCACTTCGGTCGGCACGAGCTGGATCAGCGAGCCCGGAGGGTAGCGGCCTCCATTGGGTGAGTTCGCAATCTTGACGGTGTCCTCGATATCGCCGAGCAGGTTGGTCACGAAGAAGCCGCGCACCGGCGTCATCTCAGTCAGGCATTTGAAGGTTTCGTCCGTCACTGGAACCTGCTTGCTCTCATCCGCCCATGCCGTGCAACTATAAGTAAGAACGAATGCCGCGCAAGCGAGCAACCGACGCGGACTATGCGGACTCATGTGATTCCCTCTACATGTCATTGGTATGGTTCGCTGTTCCCGCTTTTACGCCTTCCACGTCTCCGAGAACACCCGCAGCAGATTCCTGCCGAGGATCTTTTCGATGCGCGTCGCGCTGTGCCCGCGATCCGCGAGCATGGCGGCGAGGGTCTCGAAGCGTCGTGGCGTATTGAGGTCAGACGCGAACAGGTAGCCCTCTTCGGTTTCCTGCGGCGCCCCGATGCCGGCCGCACGGCGTTCCCGGATCGATCGCGCGAAGGCGTCCTTGTAAGTCTGATCGAGCACTTCGGCGGAGATGGCTCCGTCGGCGCCGATCGACACGTGGTCTTCACCTGCGACCTTGATCATGTGCTCCAGATGCCGGAGCACATCAGCCGCCGTCGGCTGTCGGCCGCCGGAGAGATAGGGCATGAAGTAGATTCCCGAGACGCCGCCCTTATCGGCGACCGCGCGCAGCTCCGCATCGGTGCGATTGCGCGGGTGATCGGCGAGCGCGGCGCAGCCCGTGTGTGTAAAGGCGACCGGAGCTTTCGAAACGCGCATCGCGTCGGCGGCGGTCTGGCGGCCGCAGTGGCTCAGGTCCACGAGAATGCCGAGCCCATTCATGCGTTCGATCGCTTCGACGCCCATGAGGCTCAAACCGGCGTTCGCCGGCTCCAGACAACCATCGCCGAGCAGATTGCGGCGATTGTAAGTGGGCTGTACGACTCGCAGCCCAAGTCGATGCAGATCGTCGAGTCGCGACAGATCGGTTTCAAACGCGACGCCGTCCTGAAATCCATAGACCAATCCCGTGCGGTTGGCCTTCCTGGCTGCGGTGATATCGCTCGCGGTGCGTACGCGCGTGAAAGTGTCCGGATGAGCGTCGATCTCGCGTTCCCATTGGGCGATTTCTCGCACGGCTTGAGCAAAGGCTGCATCAGGCGCAGTCGTGCCCACCGGAAGAATCGTCACGTGCACGCAGGTGAGGCCTGAATCACGCGTATCCCTGACATGCGCCTGTGTCAGCGCAGCACCGGGTTCGGCGCTGAGGCTCCCCGGTCCGCCGAGACCGTCGATGACGATCGCCTCGCCATAGCGGCTCCACCTTGCTGCATGGGCCCAACGAAGCGGCAGAGCAACAGCAACGACGCCCGAGGCGCTGGCGGCAAGCAGGGCTCGCCGTGAAATCTGAATGCTCAACGTAGTACTCCCCCTGGGTCGGACTGGTGGGCGCTGGGCACTGGGCTAATGGCAAGACACAGAGTGGGACGCTGACGTTCTGAAACTCTGACCAGCAGCCCAGAGCCCGGTATCCAGCACCCGCGCACGCGTGGTCACGCGGCGCGCGGTCAGGAGTTTGCCATGTCCTTCGGCGGAAGCCTGCGAATGTGACGTCATCGAAGGCATCCGGGGCCGGTGCGTCGCTAGAGTTGCTTCGAGGGCGTATGTCGAAACCGTACCGAAAATCTCTGCTTTCCCTTCTGCTGCCGAGACTGGGCGGCAGCCCGCCGCGACAGGAGGCGTCGCCATCGACGCCGATGTTTCAGGCCGTCTCGATTCATCGCGGCTCCAAAGCCTGCGACCTGGCGAGGCAGTTCGGTCAACATCGCTTCCTCGCGAAGAAGTCTCCGGCGCTGCCGCTGCCCGGATGCGCCATGCGAGAGCAGTGCCAGTGCCGTTATATCAAGCATCGAGACAGGCGCACGGATTCGCGCCGGCTCATGGATATGGGAATATCCACGATGGTCTTCGACGCCAGAGAACGCCGCTTCAGAAAGGGACGTCGCGCAACGGATTGAAGTTATTTTCCTGGACCTTGATGTCCGTGCGCCATCCCTGGCGCTCGCCGTTGCTCAGCGGGTGCATCGACTGCCGTTCACGCGATCCCTGCGGCCGGCTCGATCTGTCCCTGCGGTGACGACTCACCCTCGTGCGCTTCCTGCGGTCGATGCTCCGCCGCGATCAGCGTATAGAACACCGGCACTACGAACAGCGTAAACAGGGTGCCGACGATCATGCCGGTGACCAGTACGATGCCGATGCTATTACGCGCTTCGGCTCCAGGGCCCGCGACGAGCACGAGCGGGAAGTGTCCGAAGACTGTCGCCGCGGATGTCATCAGCACCGGCCGCAGCCGGGTCAACGACGCCTCGCGCAGCGCAGCTATCCGGGCAAGCCCACGCTCCTGAAGCGTGTTCGCGAACTCCACGATCAGAATGCCGTTCTTGGCGATCAGACCCACCAGTGTGATCAATCCCACCTGCGAGTAGATGTTGATCGTGGTGAGATCCATGAACGTGAACGCAAGCGCACCGGAGATCGCCAGTGGTACGGACCCGAGCAGCACGATCAGCGGATCGCGGAAGCTGCGGAATTGCGCGGCAAGCACCAGATAGATCAGCACCAGGGCGAATCCGAGCGTTGCGGTGAGCGCGGCGCCTTCCTGACGGATCTGCCGCGACTCGCCCGCGTGGTCGATGACCACGTTCGATCCGCCGCTCGCAGTGGCGGCCGTTTCGAGCACGCGCAAACCTTCTTCCTTGGTGACGCCGGGCTGCACGCCGCCGAAGACCCGCGCGGAGTTGCGTTGCTGGAAACGGTTGAGCGTACGCGGACCGACGCCTGATTCGATGTGCATGAACGTAGATACCGGCACCAGATCGCCGGCAGGCGTCTTGATCTTCAGGTCGAGCAAAGGCTCGAGAGTCGCCCGACCCGCATCGCCGATCTGCGGGATGACCTTGTAGCTGCGTTCGAAGTAGTTGAAGCGATTCACGTACGCGCCGCCGAGCAGCGTGCCGAGTTCCTGGCCGACGGTCGCGAGATCCAGGCCGAGGTCCGCAAGGCGTTCGCGATCCAGCACCACGCGTGCTTCCGGCAGGTCGAACTTGAGGTCGGTGTCGACGTACAGGAATTTGCCGCTCTGCCAACCGGCATCGAGCACTGCCTGAGTCGTTTCGAGCAGCTGCTCGATCGGCCCATCGCTCTGCACGATGAGTTCAACGTCGTATTGACCCGGAGCGGGCAGCGGTGGATCGAGGCGCGGGAACACACGCACGCCAGGAACCTGCGAGACCGCGCCATAAACCTCGCCGTACATTTCTTCCGTCGATCGCTCGCGCTGTTTCCAGTCCTTCGCGACCAGGCCGCCGAAGCCGCCCCAGGGCGCCGTCAGCGACCACATGAATTCCGTTTCCGGGAACGCAGTGATCGCTTTCACCACCTGTTGGGAATCGTGATCGGTCGCGGCGAGCGTCGAATCCGGCGACGCTTCGAAAAATAAGCTGATGTGGCTCTGATCCTCGACCGGCGCCAGTTCCTGTCGCGAGTACATGTAGAGCGGCCAGGCGGCGAGCGTCACGAGGAGTGCAACGACGACGACCGCCCAACGCATCCCGAGGGCGCCGTCGAGCAGGCGCGCATACGTGCGGCTCACGACATCGAAACCCCGATTCACCAGCGCGGTGAGTCGGCTCTCCTCGCCATGGGCATGCACGAAGCGCGAACTCATGACCGGAGAGAGGGTCAGCGCGACGAAGCCTGACACCACAACGGCGGCGGCCAGCGTGATCGCAAACTCGAGGAACAGGGAGCCGGTCAGCCCGCCCTGAAACGCGATCGGCGTGTACACCGTCGCGAGCGTAATCGTCATTGCGATGATCGGACCGCGCAGTTCGCGCGCACCGATGAGCGCAGCTTCGATGCGCGACTTGCCCGAGCGCACATGCCGCTCGACGTTCTCGACGACGACGATTGCATCGTCCACCACCAGGCCGACGGATAGCACGATCGCAAGAATCGTCAACAGATTGAGACTGAAGCCGAACGCGAGCATCACGATCGCAGCGCCGACCAACGACACCGGCATCGCCACCAGCGGCACCAGCGCCGTACGAATCGATCCCATGAAGAGGAACACGACAAGCGCGACGATCAGCACCGTCTCGGCCAGCGTCTTGGTGATCTCTTTCAGCGCATCGCGCATGAACATCGTGCCGTCCCACACCAGACGCATCTCGATGTCGCGGGGCAGCGTCGGCTTGATACGCTCCATTTCGTCACGCAGATTCTGCGCGACTTCGATTTCATTCGATCCCGGCAACGGCCAGACGCCCAGATATACGCTTTGCTGGTCGTTGTACTTCGCCACCATCGCGGCTTCTTCCGCGCCGAGCTCGACCCGGGCCACATCGCTCAGGCGCACGATCGCGCCGTCGCGATCGGCGACGATCAGGTTCTCGAACTCTTTCGCGGCGCGCAGATCGGTGTTCGCGAGCAGATTGACCTGGACGAGATTGCCCTTCGTCTGTCCGACGGCCGCCAGATAATTGTTCCGCTGCAAAGCCGCATGCACATCGCCGGGCGAGAGATTGCGCGCGGCGAGACGATCTGGATCGATCCAGACGCGCATCGCGATTGCCTGGCTGCCTTCGAAACTGACGCGCTGCACGCCTTCGAGCGTCGCAAGCTGCGGCTGCAGCGTACGCGACAGCCAGTCGGTCACTTGCGGCACGGTGCGTTCAGTCGATGTGAAGCCGAGATAAAAGGTCGCGTAGGGCCGATCGGCGCGCTGCACTTCGACGATCGGCGGTTCGGCTTCAGCCGGCAATTCGGAGCGCACCTGCTGCAAGCGAGCCGTGACTTCCGCAAGCGCCGCGGTGCTGTCGTGGTTCAACTTGAGATGCACGGTGATGGTGCTGACGCCGGCGCGACTGGTGGAGTCCAGATAGTCGACGCCGCTGATAGCCGAGACTACGCGTTCGATCGGCGTAGTGAGGAAGCCGCGAACAGTGTCGGCGCTCGCGCCGGTGTACACCGTCGTGATAATGACGGACGTGCTCTCGACGCTCGGAAACTGCTGCACCGGCAGCGTGAGCAATGCACGCACACCGACCAGCACGATGACGAGATTGACCACCACCGCCAGTACGGGATGCTTGATGAACAGATCGGTGAATGCGCGCATGCCTTGTCTCCGTTGCAGCGGTGCGATTACAGGCTGGCGCCCGCGCTCGTCGCGCCGGCGGCGACGGATGAGTTGAAGGCGACCGACTCCGCTTCTCCGGCGATCGCCACCAGTGCGGAGTCGCGCAGCTTGAACGAGCCTGAAGCAGCCACGCGCTCGCCTGGCTCGAGTCCCTGTTCGATCACCACCTCATCGCCGGTTGCAGCGTCGACCTTTACCTGGCGCACATTCGCGCGCAGCTTGCCGTCCT
Organism: Steroidobacter sp.; assembly: GCA_050738395.1. Classification (GTDB taxonomy): domain Bacteria; phylum Pseudomonadota; class Gammaproteobacteria; order Steroidobacterales; family Steroidobacteraceae; genus Steroidobacter. Next base: position 9,117 of record JBOHZJ010000356.1, on the reverse strand, counting down.
TGTCGGCTACGAGCACGAAAACATGGTCGCCGCCGGGTCCTTTGCGCAGTGCGCTCGCGGGTATGGCGACAGCCATGCGCGGCGAACCGACGGCCACCCGGACTCGCACCGAAGAACCGGGCGTAAGCGCGCTCTTCCCGGCGCGAACTCGTGCTCGCACGGCGGCGTTGCGAGTCGCGGGATCCACGCGCGCGTCGATCGCAACAATCTCCGCTGGGCTCGACGCAGAGTCGTTCGACGAACTGATGTTGACGCGGTCGCCCTGATGCAGGTTCGCTGCGACCTGCTGTGCAACGGAGAAGTCCACATACGCGAAATCGTCAACCCCTTGCAGGGTCGTGAGAAGGGCGCCCTCGTTCAGGTACTGACCGGGATGCACGTCGGAGATGCCCACGCGCGCTCGAAACGGCGCGCGAATCGTCTTGCGCTCGATCACCGCTCTGGTGCGAGCCATCTGCGCCAACGCCACGTCGCGCTCCGCGCGCGCTGTATCGACTTCCATTTCGGATGCGGCGCCCTGATGAACCATGCGCTGCATGCGCGCGAACTGCGTTTCCGCGAGCAGCGTCTGCGCCTGAAGCGCCTTCAGCTCCGCTTCTTCGACAGAGACGTCCAGTGCGACCAGCACCATACCTGCCTCGACGACTTGTCCCGGAACAAGCGAAACGCGGCGGACTGTCCCGGGGAGCTCGTTGCGCACAGTGATCGAGCGCAGCGCAACGACCGTGCCGATCGATGTCGTCGTCTGATTGTGCTCGTGCTCGCGCGCCACCGCGACGGCGACGGCCTCCATCGGCTCAGGCTGATTGGTCGCAGCCGTATCGGCGATTTCGATCGCATCGTGCTTCCATGCCGCAAGAGCCGTTCCGGCTCCAACCACGGCGCCAATCAGAATCAACGGACCTATCCAGCTTCGGCGAGTCATGCGATGCGCACTCCAGTTCCCAACGTATCGAGCAAGTTCGAGGCGTACGTTAGCCGCGTGGGGGAGTTGGAGAAATGCGGGAGCGCGAAACTCACTCATGCCTGATCAGCAGGAATCCTGGCGGCGACCCGATGTAGTCGGCGGGAATCGTGATTGCGCGGCAAGAATCGGAGTGAACCGAAGACCCGCGCGTACCGAGCTGGTCCCGGCGCCGATATGCGCTGCTCGGTGCGATCAGAATGACGCCGGCCGCATCAAAACGGCGCAACCGTGCTCCGGGTTTGCACCGGCGCGTACATACTGGCGCTCGCTGGCGTACTCGATGGTCGGGGCGCGACAAGCCTGCCGTTCGAAATTAAAAATTTTCCGCAGGCTCGCGCCCAAAGCGGACATTCGCGAAGACATGCTCTTTGTCGATGATGGCGATATCGTGACGGCGTCCGGAGGTTACGCCGACATTGACGCGGACTTGCATATCGTTCGCCGGATCCGCGGCGTCGATGCAGCGCGCTTTGTCGCAAGGGACTAACTATGACAGTCGGGATCCGGCGTTAACCGGTGAGGTCCCGGGGCTGAGACTATCGCGGCGTCCGGTCCCGCCCTGAATCACGGGCGGCGCACCGAGCCATGCATGGCTCGGTGCGCAATCTCCGTCAAATCGATCCTGTCGCGAGGAGGGCGGCAGTGTTACTGCACGACGTTCTCGACAATCACGTCTCCCGAACCGACGAGAATGTTCGTGTCGGTCAGAACCTGCACCGCGGCCAGCAGCACACGGCCCGACGCCGGCGCGACATTTGCGGTGACCGATCCAGGCACGGTCCATTGGGCGCCCGCCGCTCGCAGGGCATTCGCATCGGTGATCGAAACCGAGCCGAATGCAGGATTGATGAAAACATCCACATAGTTGAACGCCGTCGTACCCGCCGGCACCGAAAATCCGTCGACCACGACCCGCCATGCGCCCGCCGCTGGATTGGCGATCGTCACCGACTCCTCTGAGTCGCCATCGGCGTTCTGCGCCGCCAGTACACACGTCCCGCTCGTACAGTTGAAGACGAACAGATCGAGATCGGCGGCGGCGTCGGCCGGGCTGCCAACGGTCGCGCGTAACGAGGTGGATCCGGCCGTGACGATGACATCGAAGGATTGCTGCTCACCGTCGGCGATGACCGGCGTCATGCGATTCGCACTTCCCAGTGTGGTTCCTGCAGCACGGCCGGTGAACGCACCGAAACCATTGGTGATCGTGTATGACCTCGCGACTGGCACGCCGCTCGTTGCGGATGCGATGACGTCAGGGTTTGGAGAAACGGTTGCACCCAGAATCGAAGCAGTCAGCGTGTAGGGTGCGGAGTCCGCATCCGAAGTGCGTCGCGCATCGACAGTGAGCTCCCATGCGCCGCTCAACGGATTCGAAGTCGTTCGGCTGAGGGGACTGCCAGTCGTGCATCCGCCGGCCGCAGGCGTGTAGCAATTCGAAACGGCGTTCGAATCGATGCCCAGGCCCCACGGATGCCAGCGCAGGAATCGAGCCTGCCCCGTTCCGGGCGCCGCGGTCGGGCCCGCGAAGTCCACCTTGAGGGCGGGCGTTCCGGCAGGGATATTCACGAAATGCGCGAGTTGCTGTGCGCGGCCGATCGTTCCGGTCCGGGTCAGTGAGAAGCCATTCGCTGCGTTGAATCCTTCCGCGGCGACGACGACATTCATGGTCTGAAACTCGATTCCGCCCGAGCTCGCATTGTCGAGATTCATGATCGCCGAGTGCTCGCCCGCGGTCGCGGGATTGATCGTGACCGGCAGATCCACCGGCACATTCAATGGGAGATTCACGACGCCGGGCGAACTGAACGTGCCGTCGTTGCCCACCCAGTTCACGGCATAGCTGCTGGGCTGCGAGCCGCCCTTGGTGCGCACGAGCGTGTACGTGCGTGTGTACGACTGCCCCAGCACGACGCCTTCACGATCATGGATGCCGACGCCTACGCCGGGCTGCGCGAGGAATGCGCTGAGGGCGGTACTGACCGGAACCCGGGCTTCGATCTCGTCAGTCTTTATATTGGTGGCCAGCAGATTCCAGGCGCCGCCCGTATCGATCAGGCCATTGCCCTGACGGTAAATGGGAATGCGATCGGTATCGAGCAGTCGCGTCGAAGACAACATGGCCTGCCGCAACTGGTCCGGCTTGTGCTGCGCGCCTGTCTGCTTCGCTGCGCTGATCAGAAGCGCAGCCGCACCGGCTGTCTGCGGCGCCGCCATGGAAGTGCCATTGAATAGCGAGTATCCGGGCGGCAGCACATACGGCAAGCCGGCGCCGGGCTGCCACATCGGCGTCGAGGAGACGGCGGCGCCCGGCGCCACGACCTGCGGTTTGAACCCGCCGTCTTCGCGCGGGCCGTTCGACGAGAAATAGTGCAGGTTGTCCGTAAACGGCGTATCGGCGCCATAGTCCTTCTGCATGGTTTCGCGGCTGAGATAGGACCCGACGCTGACAACCAGCGTGGCGACCGAAGGATCGCCGACCGTGTTCATTCCGGGGCCGCTGTTGCCCGCCGAGAAGAACAACTGGACCTTGTGTTGCTCGATGAGCCGGTTGTAGATCTCGGCCCGGGCGTTGTTGCCGTCGTTGAGCGCCGGCAAACCGCCGATCGACATGTTGACCACGTCAACGCCCGCGTGCTTCACGGCATAGATCATGCCCTCGATGAGGGCGTGATTCGTGCAGCCTGCGATGAACAGGCAGGCGCGAACGGAGACCAGCTTCGCTCCCGGCGCCGCGCCGCTCATCTGGCCGCCGAATAATGCGTGCGCGGAGGCGATTCCCGCGACGTGCGAACCATGCGCCGCTGAGACGATGCCGATATTGACGACCTTGTTCTTGCCGTCGGTCTGGACGACGAACGGCAGGCGCTCGCTCACGGCGGTGGCGGGGTTGTCGACGCCGAACCAGTTGACGTCGAAGCGCACCTTGTAGTTCGTCATCGCCAGTTCGTCGGCGAAGCTGGCGTTCTGATCCGTATCGACCCACACGTCGTCGCTTGCCGGATCCCACAGGACCGCGAAGGTCCCGCTGCTGCCGGCTGGATTGCCGTCACGATTGATGTCGTTGCCGAGCTCGCCGCCGAGCCGCGGATCGCGCTCGTTGAACAGCGCGATGCGGAAGGCGCCTGCATATGGCGCCGTATAGGTGCGGCTGCTGAAGTCGAACGTGGCGCCCGAACGCTGTGCGCTCATGTTGAGCCAGGTCGGGTCGTCATCCGTGAACGGATCCGTTCCAGTCACCCAATCCACGATCTTTCGCTCGCCGGTCGATGTCGTGAGCAGACTCGGGTGATCGAGAGTCACGCCGCTGTCGACGATGCCGATCGTGACGCCGCGGCCATCCCACGTCGGATGCGCCTCGATGAACTGCGCCGCGCCGGTTTCGCCTACCGGCATATATGGATTGTTGCGTGGAGTCGCGGGACCGGGAGGAACCTGTGGGACGATCGGCGCTATCCCCTGTGGATCCGGACGCGGATCGGGCAGTGGCGCGAGCTCATCAAGATCCACCGAATGCACCGACGACAGCGCGGCCACGGCTTTGACCTGAGCGACCGGGACGCTCGCCCGCACGTAGCCGAGTCCGTCATCGCGATAGTCGATCCGGCCGCCGAGCCGGCCGATCGCAGCGACGGCCTGTTTGCTGGCGCCGGGTTGCAGTGCAATCAGCAACACGACGCGGCTTTGACCGCTTTCCTGCGCCTGGGCCAGCAACTGCTCGGCGCGTTGCCCCAACTTGCCGGAGCGTTCGGGTTTCGCGGCCAGCGCCGCGTTGACGGTCATTGCAGCCAGCCCGAGCGCGGCGATCCACGCGGCGATTGTTTTGACGCGAATATTCATCGGTTTTTTCTCCCCTCTGATTATTGACCCGCATGGCGCGGCGGCGAGCAGATGCGGGCGAGGTACGCACGATACGCCTGCGACGAAACCTGTCTATTCGGTTTACACCTGCGCGGTGCACGGAGGGTTGCTGCAACCCGTCGAGATGCTGTCAGCATCTGGAATAATGCATCGAGCGGGCATGTAAGTTGCAGACCAGCAGAACAACAATTTACGACTCACAGCTCAGCGAAAGGGAGCCCCAGTGCAAAAGCTCATGCTGATCGCATTTTCGATTTCTCTCGCGGCAATGGCCTCGACGTCATCGGCCGCGGAGGATGCGCGTCCACGCCTGCGCGATCTCGGTGTGACGATTGGTGTGTTCAACGCCGGTCCGATGAATGCAATTACAGATGTGGACGGAGTTCGCGTCGGCCATCGCACGCTGATTGAAGGCGAGCGCGTGCGCACGGGTGTGACAGCGATCGTGCCGCATGCGGGCAACGTATTTCAGGACAAGACGCCTGCCGCGGTCGTCGTCGGTAATGGCTTCGGCAAACTCATGGGCGTCACGCAAGTGCAGGAACTTGGCGAGATCGAAACTCCGATCCTGCTGACAAATACTCTGGCGGTGGCGCAGGCTGCCGAAGGCGTCGTGCGCTGGACGCTGGCGCAAGCCGGCAACGAGTCGGTGCGTTCGGTCAACGCCGTGGTTGGGGAAACGAACGACGGTCGCCTCAATGACATTAGAGCGCGCACAGTGACCTTTCAGCACGCCATTGAGGCGATCGAGCAGGCGCGCGCCGGCGCAGTCGTCGAAGGTTCAGTCGGCGCGGGTGCAGGAACGGTCGCGTTCGGTCTGAAGGGGGGAATCGGCACGAGTTCGCGACGCCTGCCCGATCGCTTCGGCGGCTACACTGCAGGCGTGCTCGTGCAGACAAATTTCGGCGGCCTGCTGACGATTGCCGGTGCGCCGATCTGGCGGAGGCTGGATCTGAATCCGTTCGCGGAGCCCCCGCGCGAGAACGGCGGCTCGATCATGATCGTCGTCGCGACCGATGCGCCGCTGTCGGATCGCAATCTCGAGCGCCTCGCACGGCGTGCGCTGGTAGGGCTGAGTCGCACAGGCGCTACGCTGTCGAATGGCTCGGGCGACTACGTGATTGCATTTTCGACTTCGGCGGAAGTACGCCGCACGCCCGAGCGGCGTGCGGGGGTTGCGAACGTGCGGGAATTGCCGAACGACCTCACGACGCCGTTGTTTCAGGCGGTTGCCGAAGCAACTGAGGAAGCCATCATCAACTCACTGCTGCAGGCGCGACCAGTGCGCACCGGTGACGGCGGCATCGAGGCGCTCGATCCCGAGATCGTCAGGCGATCCGTTCCCGGCGCCGTACGCCGACCATGAGCCGACGCGCATCAGGTCGTCGAGCCACAACAGCCTGACGCCTGAGACGCGCTGTCATATCTATCATGATGCTTGAGCCATGACATGAATGGACCGTCGCTGCGGCCCGGCGGTTCTTCCCAGTCTTCCTGACGGCCGAGTACGGTGAGGTCGAGATAGTTGTATGCGCCGACCAGCAATTCGGCGCCGCGAGCATAGGTCGAATAGGTGTGGAAGACCTGGTCGCCGTCGCGCAGGAAGGCGCTCACGCCGTGCATTTCACCATTCGTGAAGTGGCCTTCGCCCTTGCGCTCGTGCTCCGCCTTGTCTGCATAGTTGTATTCCGCGGGCGTTACGGCTTCATCCTGCGTGACGTGAAAGTCGTAGTTGAAGTCGCTGCCGAACGATGAATACCAGGGCGTCGACCATCCCATGCGTTGCTTGAAGGGTGCGATTCTGGAGTGCGGCGCCCGGGAGACCAGTGCAAGCGTCGTATTGCGTGCGTGCAGGTGTGCGTCGTGGCCCACGTTGTCGACGACGAACGAACAGCTCGGACAACCTTCATCCCAGCTCGGGTCGAACATGAAGTGATAGACGATGAGTTGCCGGCGGCCTTCGAACAGATCGATCAGGCGCAGGCGTCCCTGGGGACCTTCGAAGACGTAGCCCTTGTCGATTCTCACCATCGGCAGACGGCGGCGCGCAGCATTGACGGCGTCCCGTACACGGGTGAGCTTCTTTTCTTCAGCCAGCAGCGCCTTACGAGCGGCAACCCATTCGTCATGAGAGACGACGTCGGGCAGGGTTTGATTGACGATCGACATGTGAATCCTCCGGGGTAGCAAGGCCCTAGGACGACTCGGGGCGCCGCGCGCCGACAAATCAGTCGTTCGGACCCGATCCGTCGCGTGACATCGGTCAGCTCACCTGTCGATCCACAGCGTCCGCCAGTTCCTCGATAGTCGAGGGTTTGAGCATGAGTTCCTTCACGCCCAGGGCGAGCGCGCTGCCCCGATCTTCCGGGCGCACGTAGCCCGACATCATGACGATCACGATGTCCGGTCGCACCTTGAGCATCGCCTTGGCCACTTCGAGTCCGGACATCCCGGGCATCGACATGTCGGTCACAACGATGTCAAAGGCCTGCGGCTGTGCTTTGAACGCGTGCAGCGCCTCGACCGGATTCACGAATCCAGTCACCGAGTGACCGCGTTTCTGCAGGAAGCGCACGGCGAGCGAAACCAACGGTTCCTCGTCATCCAGGTAAAGGATGCGCTTCTCACGACCGAGCGGGCGATTGAAGTGCTCTGACGAGGGCGCCAAGATCTTTTCGATCGCAGCGGGCAGATAAATCTGCACGGACGTCCCCTCGTTCGGCTGACTCTGCACGGTAATCGCCCCGTCGTGATTGCGAACGATGCCGTGCACCACCGACATACCGAGCCCGGTGCCTTGACCCGCCGGTTTCGTTGTAAAGAACGGATCGAAAATTCTGGCAAGCGTGCTTTGCTCCATTCCGGCGCCATTGTCGCTGACGGTCAGCCGTACATAAGGACCCCCCGATAAATGCTGTCCGGGGGGCGGTCGATCCGCATCGATCTCGCAGTGATCCAGCTCTATCCGAATGAGACCGTCCTGCCGGTGCGGTCCATCCGCAATCGCGTAGGCCGCATTCGTCACCAGATTGACGACCACCTGATGCATCTGCGACGCGTCGATGCTCACCGGCGGGACTCGTTGCGCAAACTGAGTGCTGAAACGGATCATCGCCGGCGTCGTCGGTCGCACCAGCGCCAACGCTTCTTCGATCAGCGGCTCCAGCGCGACCACCCGTCGCTGCGGTTCCTCCGCGCGCGAGAACAGCAGAATGCTTCGCACCAGATCCGTGGCGCGGGAACTTGCGCGCACGATCTCGTGCAGGCCTTCGCGCGCCGCGTGCCCGGACTGCAGCTCATCGAGCGCCAGGCGCGCGTTGCCCGCGATCGCCATGAGGATGTTGTTGAAGTCATGCGCGATTCCAGCCGCAAGTGCGCCAAGCGCTTCCATGCGCTGCGTGCGACGCAGAGACTCTTCAGCCTGATGCCGCGGCGTCACGTCCGAAATGGTGAGCAGCGAAAACATCGGCTGTCCATCCGCACTCTGGACCAGCGTGCCGCCAAAGCTGTGGATGCGTGACCAGTCGGTCCCTTTACGCCGCAGTGACAATTCGATATTGCGCAGGCGCTCACCGCGCATGATCCGGTTGAGCGGCCACTCCTCGAACGGCACGACCGCGCCGTCCAGCGTCGTGAGCTCGAAGGCGTCGCGAAACGGCGCGAACTCTGCGGTGCACTCGTCCGCGGGCTCGTTGCCGTACATCGCCGCTGCGGCGCGATTCCAGCGCAGCAGCTTGCCGTCCGGAGCAGCAATGACGAGGCCCTGGTCCAGTGATTCGATCACCGTCTCGAGTTGCGCGCGACTCTCCAGCAAAGCTCTTTCGGACGACTTGCGCTCGGTAATATTCCTGGCGATACCGAACATACCGATCACATCGCCCTCGCTATCGAGCAACGGTCCCTTGGTGGCGAGGAAAGTCACTCCGCCCTCGACCGTCGATACGTCCTCCTCGTAGGTCCGCGTGTGCTTCTCGTCCATGACGCGTCGATCGTTCGCCATTACTTGCGACGCCTGATCGGGAGGAAACAGCATTCGGTCGTCGTGGCCGATGACGCTTTCGACGGGCGCGCCCGTGACTCGGCTGGCTTCCTTGTTGAACAGCAGATACCGGCCCTGCCGGTCCTTGGCGAAGATGGCGTCGGTCGAGCTGGTCGAAATGGTCTCGAGCAATTGCACGGCCGCCATCGCCTGCCGTCTGCTGCGGTCGACTACCATGAACACCGCGCCGAGCAGCAGCATCGACAGCGTAAACGTCCAGCCGAAGGCTTCTTCCAGGTCGGTGCTGAGC
>JBOHZJ010000355.1:0-2300 GCA_050738395.1 Steroidobacter sp. | reverse complement strand
GAGAAATGCGTGCGAATGGTTTGATCATAGCGACTCCTGCAGGGTCCGATCCTCGTAGCCGGTCTCGCGAATCCATTCACTTACCGCGGCGGCGGCCTGTGGTTCTCGCGCACGAAGCGCAGACTGCAGGTAGACGCGGACATCGGCGGGTTCACGCTGTACTCGCCAGTTCTCCCGCGCAACCTGCAGCGCCTCCGCGGGAGCGTTGCGCACTTCAAGAAGAAAGCGCGCGTGTTCACGCAGATGTGAACTGTCGTCGCGGCGGGCTGCGCGACGGCGCGCGTCGAACATTTGCGCCCAGCGCGACGCGTTCGCCGCGCCCAGCCGCTTTCCTGCGATCGCAAGACGCAACAAGAGAATGTCCTGGGACTCGCTTCCCGCGAGCAGGTCGATGACTTCCGCGTCACGACTTTCGAGCAGCAGCAGGTCGGCATGGGCGCCTTTCAGCCAGGCATCCTCTGGACTCGCGCGCAGCGCCGCCCGCAAATACTTCTCGGCCGCGGCGAAGTCACGCAGGCGCACCGCCATTTCTGCAAGCTGCCCGAGCACCCAGCTTTGGAGGCCGGCGTCGGCGCCATTGAATGCACTCGACACCCTGGCCAGTGCGCGATAGCTCGGTTCGAGCTGGCCGTTGAGGCTATCAACACTGCTAATGCACGTGAGCGCGATCAACTGATCGGCGGTTTGCAGCAAGCGTTGGCATGCCGCACGCGCCGCGGGGAAATCGCCCCTGACTTGCAGCAACGTCGCCTTGGTCAGCCAGGCTTGAGCATTGCGCGAATCGATTGCAAGCGCACGATCGAGCAGCGTCAATGCCTCCTCGAATCGATGAGAACTCTGCAACGCCGTCGCAGACAGCACGAGAACGGCCGCCGGCGGATTGTCGCGCTGCATCCAGGGCGAGAGCGTCGCCTGCGCATAGGAAACAAACCGGGGATCGGAGGTTTCGCGCCCGATCTGCAAGTAGCCTTGCGCCAGTTGCATGGCGCTGAGTACGTCTCGCGGCTCATCCTTCAACTTGCGTCGCAGCGGATCGAGCTGTCGCGTGGCGTTTCCCGCTGGCAGCCGTTCGAGAACGACGGCTTCGTTGTCGGGAACGTAGGGCTCGCTCTGTGCATGCGTCGCGAACAGCGCGAGCAAGAGGGCTGTCCGGAGGATGCAGATGAATCTCACGTTCTCGCTCACTCAAAGCTTCCTGTCAGCGTCACTCGCAAGGTCCGCGGTTCGACGGGATGGAAGTGAATGTCCTGGACCGGCGCAGGTTCCGTCGCAAGCTGTGACTCATATAGATAGGTAATGTCGTTGTCGTTGCTGTCGAACACGTTGAAAACGGCGGCGCTGAGCCTGAGCCGTTCGGTGATGCGGTAGCCGGCTTCGAGATTGACGAGCGTAGTTGGCTGCGACTCGACGCTGCCGTCCTCCAGCAGCGGAGCCTCGCCGAAGCGGCGAAACCGCGCGCCGCCGAACCAGCCGCTCGGATGATCGACCGCCAGACCGATCGAGGCGACATTCTCGACCGCGCCGGGAATACGATCGCCCGCCGGATCGCTCTCGTCGAATCTCGATCGCGACCAAACGATATCGGCGTCCACGATCAACCACGACAGCGGGTTCCAGATCGCGCCCAGTTCGACGCCGCGGCGTCTGCTCGAGCGGCTCGCTTCGGTGAGGCCGGCATCCCCTACGAACAGCAGCTCCGAGTCGAGCTCGAGCGTCCACGCGGATAGACTCAACTGCATGTTGGGCAACACGGCGGTTCGCACCCCGATGTCCGCGCCCACTGCATCGACGAGCGGATCGACGCGCTCTACGGGTGTCACGCCATCGGTCGGATCGACGCGAATCGTCGTCCCTCGCGCATCATTGCTGTGGAAACCTTTGCCAACGTTGGCGAAGAACTCCGTTTCGCGCCATGGGCCGAGCACGAGCGAGAACTTGGGACTGACGATGGAGTCCGCTGCGCGGCCGGAGTTCGACGCGAGATCACTCTCGACCTCGAAATCGAAGCGATCGGCGCGCAAGCCGATCGAGGTGCGCACGCGGTCGCCCCAGTGGGTGGTCAGGCTGGAATACGCCGAGTAGCTGCTCTGCACGACCTCATCCTCGCGAATCGCACCGATGCGTTCGCGCGCGACGGTTCGATATAAACCGACCGCGCCAACATCATCACGACGCCATTCAACGCCCGCATCGAGATCGTTCGACAATCCGGCAAGCTCGAGCGGCCGACTCCAGGACGCGGCGCCGCCGTACACGCGCCGCTCGTCCAACTGCTCGAACTGATCGCCGTTGTCGACATC
>JBOHZJ010000354.1:0-15449 GCA_050738395.1 Steroidobacter sp. | reverse complement strand
GCGCGTGGCAGCCTCGACTTCCTTGTTCCATTCCGCCCGCAGACGCTGGGCTCGCTGGCCCCATTTCGTCCGATCCGCGGCGCCAGTCAGCAGCGCCCCGAGTTCCGCCAGCGTTCGCGCGGCATCGCCTTGCACGCTGAGCGCATCGTACTTTGCAGTATCGAAACGGCAGACATTGATCGATATGACGCGTCTCGCTGGATTCCTGAACAGCGAGGCCGAGGCCGTCGTGAAGTCCTGCAATCGCGAACCGATTGCGATGATCAGATCCGCGTCGGCGGCGAGTTCATTGGCGGCGCTCGATCCGGTGACGCCGATCGAGCCGACATTCTGCGGATGGTCCCAGCGCAGCGCGCCCTTCCCCGCCTGTGTCTCGGCGACGGGGATGGCGTGACTCGAGGCGAAGCGAGCGAGCAGTGCGCAGGCATCGGCGTAGTGAACGCCGCCGCCCGCAATGATCAGCGGTTGTCGCGCCTGCGCGATCAGCTCAGCCGCATGACGCAGTTGTCGCGCATCGGCGCCGAAACGCACTGGTTCGTGCACACGCGACTGAAAGAAGGACTCGGGATAGTCCCACGCTTCGGCCTGCACATCCTGCGGCAGGGCGAGCGTGGCCGGACCGCACTCGGCCGGATCGGTCAATACGCCGAGCGCCTGCGGCAAACTGCGCAACAACTGTTCGGGGCGTGTGATGCGATCCCAGTAACGCGACACGGGCCTGAAACAATCGTTCGCGGTAAGCGTCGCATCGCCGAAATCTTCCACTTGCTGCAGCACCGGATCCGGACGCCGGCTGGCGAAGACATCGCCGGGCAGGAACAACACCGGCAGGCGATTCACGTGCGCGAGCGCGGCGGCGGTCACCATGTTGGTGGCGCCTGGTCCGATCGAAGTGGTGCACGCCATGAACTGCCGTCAACGTCGCGTTTTGGCAAACGCGATGGCGGCGTGCGCCATCGCCTGTTCGTTGTGCGCGCGATAGGTCGGCAGTTGTTCCCGCGCGCCGGTCAGCGCTTCGCCCATGCCCGCAACGTTGCCATGGCCAAAGATCGCGAATACGCCCGGAATCAGCGGAACATTCTGGCCGTCGATCACAGCGCGCTGCGCCGCCAGATATCGCACCAGCGCCTGACTCATCGTGAGACGCACTGTTCCGCCGCTCATACCGCTCACCTCGACGCGCTCGCTGCAACAGCTGCGTCGACCGTATCGCGCCCGCGCACCGTCCGCCAGCTACGAATCAGGCGCTCATATCTGGCGGCAATGTCGCTGATCGCCTCGTCATCATTCATGACGCCCTGAAACCAGCCTCGTGCGGCCGGATTGAAAATGCTGCGGCCCACGGCGAAGCCTCGACACAATTTCATATCGGCGGCGCTCTCGAAAGCGCGCTGCAGCGATTCCTCCGGCGCATCGAGCCCGAGCATGAGCACGCCATTGCACCAGGGATCGCGCGCGGTGATCACGTCAGAGATCCTGCGCCAGGAAGCCGGCGACTGCGGTTCGAGTTTCCACCAGGCCGGCCGCACGCCGAGATTGTAGAAACGCTGCAGCACCCGAGCGGTTGTCTGATCGTCCACGGGCAGGCCGCGACCGCTGCAGATGATCTCGAGCAACAGGTCGCGATCGAGCGTCTGCAGGCCGTCATACAGTTCCCGCACCTGCTGCTCCTGTGCGAGCCGCAGTTCAATCGGATCGTCAGGGTGATAGAACACCAGGCACTTGATCACGTGCGAGACCGGCCAGGTCGCTATGTGCAGGCTCACGTTCTCATGAGGATCGAACGCGACCGGTCGTGAGCCCGGCGCTTCGATCGGCCGGCCAATCCAGAAACCGCCGCCGCTCAGGCGATTCAGAACGGCCGCGCCATGACGTCCATCGACGATCACACCGACGCGTTCATGCTCCTGCATGCGTTCCGCGACACGTTCGACCGCTCTTGCGATCAGGTCCTTGAATTCCGCAATTCGCGCGCGCGGCGCGCCGTGCTTGTCCGCGAGTTCCTCGAGCTGCCGCCGATGATCGAAAGCCAGCACGTACAACTCGTCGCGCGAACGACGCACCGTGGTCGCGTGATGCATGTGTGCGATTCGATCATCGAGGTCCGGTCGCCGAATCATTGCAGCTCGTCCCAGGAATTCCTCGAGTTCCTCGCGGCTCGGCATCGCCGGTGTGCAGCCATGGCGGCTCACGACGAGCGCGCCGCAAGCGTTGCCGAAGCGCGCGCAATCGGCCAGCGCCTTCCCATTCAGCCAGCCGTACAGAAAGCCGCTGAGGAATGCATCGCCGGCGCCGAGCACGTTGAGCACTTCAACAGGAAAGCCAGGGATCGTGAGCGCGTCGTCCAACTGCGGCGGAACCGGGCCCTCGACAATGCTGCAACCGAGCGGTCCGCGCTTGAGAACGATGATCGCCTGCGTTCGGGCGCGGATCTCGCGTAGCGCGATCAACAGATCATCCGCGCCGCCGGCGATACGAATCTCCTCTTCAGTGCCGACGACGAGATCGCACAGGGGCAGCAGACTCTGCAGCACCGCCGTCACCTCGCTCGAGGCGACAAAACGCGAGTCGCCCCGCCCGGCGCTCGTGAGTTTCCAGAGCACCGGTCGATAGTCGATGTCCAGAATCGTCCGGGTGTGATTCGCCCGCGCCCAGCGAAACGCCTGTTCGACCGCGGCTCGGGTCGTCGGCGTCGACAGATGTGTGCCTGTCATCGACAGCGCGCCGCTCGAGGCGATGTACTGCTCATCGAAGTCAGCGACGTTCAGCCCCATGTCCGCACAGTTCTCGCGAAAGAAGATGTGCGGATAACCTTCGCCGCCAATGCCGAGCACCACGAGGGCTGTCAATCGCTCAGGATCGGTCTTGACGTGGCTCACATCGACGCCTTCGCGATGCAGCGCCTCGCGTACGAAGCGGCCCATGTGTTCATCGCCGACGCGCGTCAGCATCGAGCTGCGCAGGCCAAGGCGTGCGACGCCGGCCGCGAGATTGGCCGAGGAGCCGCCGAGATATTTCGCGAAGCTCTGCATGTCCTCGAGCCGGCCGCCGATCTGCTGGCCGTATAAATCGACGGCGGCGCGTCCGACGCTGATCAGATCGAACGTTCTATTCATCTTTTTTGGGCTCGCGCGGGCGCCAGAACTTCGCGTCCGGCTTGAGGGTCCATGCGTGCTCGGCGGTGAACTCGGGCACGGTGTACGGGTTATCGGGGAGATGTCGGATCACCCAGGCGTAGTACATGCCGTAGCCGGGCGCGGCGCATTGCGCGTGATCGAGGCCAGCCGGGATGTGAATGGTGTCGTACTGGCGCACCTTGACTACTGCATCGCCCAGCTCCGCATGGCCATAGCCCTGCGGCTCCGTGAATCGATAGTGATAGATCTCGGGCTGCGGGTGATGGTGCGGCGGATAGCTGGACCAGCCGCCGGGAAACGTCACCACTTCACCCAGTACGAGTTCCGCCTGTTCAGGTGAGTTCGTGCGATCGAATATCGTACGCACGAAGCGCAGCGCGCGATCGCCGACCTGGCCGCGGCCTCGATGCTCATTCGGAACCTGTGCAGGAGTGAACACACGCGGCGCGAACTGCGCCTGGTTGGCGCATTCGTAGACGGTCAACTCTGTCGCGCCGCTCGCTTCGAAGGCTACGGTGGCGCCCGCCGCCACATGGATGCAGCTCGCGGACTCGTCGAATAGCGAACCGCGACTGAAATCGAAGCGCTCGCCCGCGGCTGTTCCGCGAACGGCGCCGCTCATCAGAAGCCATGCTGTCTCGCGCGCTACTGCAATGACCAGCCGCTCGCCGGCCTGCAGGCGCAACACGCCGACGCTGACGCCAGATGGATTGCCCGTTTGCTCGAGACGTGTGATCGCGGTGAATCCGGGTTCGAAGCCGCTACGAGGTCCGACGATGTGTGGATTCATCAGGGTGCTCCGTGTTCGATCTGCACCCAACGGCCTTGGACGTGGGACGCCTCGATCGCCGCCATCACCTGCTGAACGCGCAGGCCCTCCGCGAAATCAGGCGACGCGCTGACGCCTGCACGAATCGCGCGAATCAGATTGCGCACCTCGATCACCTTGAGATCGTTGATCCCAAGCCCATGTCCAGGCGCGGGACAGAACGCGGCGTAGTCCGGATGCTCCGGGCCGGCGAGCACGGTGCGAAAACCGCGCCGCCCGGCCGGATCATCGCTGCGATACAGACGCAGCTCGTTCATCCGCTCCTGATCGAAACTCAGACTGCCGCGCGTTCCCTGCAGACGCAATGCGAGGCCGCACTTATAGCCTGTTGCAACGCGGCTGATTTCCATGGTCCCCCGCACGCCGGATGCGAACTCGAGCAGCGCCTGCGCGATATCCTCGTTCTCGACGACCCGGCTCGTTGCACTGCCCGGTTCGAAGCGTTGCTGATGGACTGTCTGCAGCGCACCGACGACACGCGCGATAGGCCCGAGCAGAAAATGCGCGAGATTGATCAGATGAGACCCGAGATCAGCGAGGGCGCCGGCCCCCGCCAGGCGTTGCTCACAGCGCCATGTGAAGGGCGCCTGCGGATCGCTCATATAGTCTTCAAGATAGCGGCCGCGAAAGCCGACGATGTCGCCAAGCTCGCCAGCCGCGACGATTTCGCGGGCCAGTTGCAGCACCGGATTGCAGATGTAGTTGAAGCCGATGGCGCAGCACAGCCCGCTGCGTTGCGCCGCCTGCGCAACTTCCAGCGCCCCGCTCACATCGATGGCCAGCGGCTTCTCACAGTACACGTGCTTGCCGGCGCTGATCGCGGCCAGAGCCATCTCACGATGCAGATAGTTCGGCGCGCAGATATCGATGACGTCGACCGCGGATTCCTCCAGCAACTCGCGCCAGTCCCGAGCGGCACGTGCAAAACCAAGCGCCGACGCCGCCTGCTGTGCACTCTCGATCGAATGATCGGCCAGTGTTGTGCAGGCTGCTTCGTACTGGGGGCCAAACGTCGCTCCCACGGCATGCAACGCGATGGCGTGCGCGCGGCCCATGTAGCCGGCGCCGATCATTCCGAATCTCAGAGGTACAGCCATCGCACGTCGCAGCGTTTGTTTAACGGGCTGGATCGCCCGCTGTGTCACCGTACGCTAACGCAATGGAATGAAAATTTCAATTTCATATGACTATGGAATGACGATTCTGTTTACTCGACAGCGACAGGCGCTCCGCTTGTCAGCGATCTCTGCGCGGCGTCCGCCAGCATCAGTGCGCGTCGGCCGTCCTCGCCGGTCGCAAGTTGCACCGGTTTGTTGGCCAGCGCGGTAATGAAGTCCTCGAGCTCGAGCCGATACGCATCGGCATATCGCTCGAGAAAGAACGGCAACGCCGGCTCGGTCGTGAAGCCGTCCTTGCCTGCGAATGTGACGCTGGTAGCGGTGTGATTGTCGGCCCGCACCATGCCGTTGGAGCCGAAGACTTCGATACGTTGATCGTAGCCAAAGGTGCAGCGCCTGCTGTTCGCGATCTGGCATAACCTGCCGTCGGCGGTTCGCAGCATGACCATGGCTGTATCGACATCGCCGGCAGCGCCGATAGCGGGATCCACCGCGCTGCCCCGTGCGAACACTTCCACGGGCTCGGCGCCGAGCAGCCAGCGCGCCATATCGAGGTCGTGAATCATCATGTCGCGGAACAGTCCACCGGAGCGTCGAATGTAGTCGACGGGCGGCGCCGCCGGATCACGGCTGGTGATGTGCAGCGTTTCGATTCGGCCGATCGCGCCGGCGTCGATCTCGCGCTTGAGGCGAGCGAACGATGGATCGTAGCGACGATTGAAGCCGAGATACAGTGCAATGCGCGCCTGTTCGGCTTTGCGCAGGCAGGCCGTAGCGCGAGCGATGTCGAGATCGAGCGGCTTCTCGCAGAACACCGGCTTGCCAGCGGCGGCGCAGCGTTCGATCCAGTCTGCGTGCGTGTCGGTGGAGCTCGCGATCAACACCGCATCTACATCGCTCGCGGCAAGCGCCTCATCGAGCGAAACGGTCCGGCACGACCAGCGTGCGGCCAGTTCAGCGGCCGCCTTTGCATCCGCGTCCGCGACAGCAATCAGCGCGGCACGTGAACTGCGCGCAATGTTCTCCGCATGAATGCGCCCAATGCGCCCCGCGCCAATCAACAGGAATCGAGTCATGACTTGCTCCGCGGATAGGACTCAGAAATGGAGTAACCACAAAGACCGCAAAGGAGAGCACGAAGTAGAAAGAGCAAGGCAAACTCTTATTGCCTTTCGTCCAACCTATTCCGATCTATTTTTTTTGTGGTCTTTGTGGTTACTCCGGCTCTTGATAGCTAGCGAGTGCGAGGGCGCCCTTCCATCTCGAATGCGTAGCTGATGACCAGCGTCTGTGCGAGGCACAGCGAAGCAGTCAGGGATCGGAACTGCCGCACTTCCGCATCCTTGATTTCGAACGCCACGTCGGATGGACTTGCGATCGGGCTCAGGCGGCTGTCGGTGATCGCGATGATCCTGGTCTTCTGCTGCTTCGTTGCATTGACGATGTCGACCGTTTCCGGCGCATAGGGATGGAAGCTGATCGCGATCAGCAAATCCTTCGCGGTAAGCATGGTGCTTTGCTCTGCAAGCATCCCGGCGACGCCGTCGAGCAGATGCGCGCGCTTATCGACATGCCGCAGTGCGTACGCGAGATAGGCCGCCACCGGGAACGAACGACGCAGACCGACGATGTACACGGCGTTTGCCGCGCGAATGAGCTCGATGGCGCGTTCCAGATCGGCTTTGCGGACGCTGGTCTTCAGATGCTCGAGCGCGAGGATGTTGCTATCCGCGAACTCGTGCATCACGTCCTGCGGCGCCAGCGCCCCCGCCGTACCCGCGCGCCTGCTGAACTGCCGGATTCGCTCCGCATAACTCGGGCTCGGCGCCTGGGTCAGCATTTCGTCGCGAAACAGGTTCTGCATTTCGCTCGCGCCTTCGTATCCGAAGGACTTGGCGAACCGCACAATCGTCGAAGGCTGCACGCGGGATCGTTCGGCAATGACCGCGAGCGTCTGCAGCGCCATGTCGTTCGGGTTTTCCAGCACGTACTGAGCGACCTGCTGCAGGCGCGGACTCAGCTCCTCATAGCGACGCACAATGTCGCCGCGCAGTGCTTCCAGATTCTTCGAGTTACCTGCCATGGCTGTTCCCCGGCGCGTCATGAATGTTCCCAAAGCTTAATGGCGCTGCAACAAATGTTCTATGTACTGGCTCCGGGGCGACGATCTGTGCGGAAAACCAGCGAAACGAACCATAGCATATAGAATATTTATTTCATCTGTTGCCATTCTCGGAATCTTCGTTCTACACTCGCGGCCAACGCTGCCTGATTAACTCAATTCATGATGGAGAGACGCGCTAGCGTCCAGGGGGAATGGCGATGAAACGTGTCCTTTATCGAAGTGTGCTGGCCCGTGCAGTGTCATTGGCCCTTGTAGCGTCGGCAGCGTCCGCCGCCGAACCCCAGGAGTCCGTGGCGCTCGAGGAGATCGAAGTGCTGGCCAAGCGCATCAACGCGCGCGAACGCACGGAGCTGGCGGAGCCGGTGCTGACCTATTCCGAGGAATACTTCCAGCGCTTCGAGCCCCTTTCGGTCGGCGAGATGCTGAAGCGCGTTCCGGGCGTCACGTTCGCCGACGACATCGGGGAGTACGCCGCACCCTCGCTGCGCGGCATCGGCTCCGAATACACCCAGGTCCTCATCAACGGCCGGCGCATCTCCGGCTCGGGCAATGACAATACTGTGCTCGTCGACCGCATTCCCGCGGAACTGGTGGAGCGCGTCGAGGTTATCCGCAGTCCCACGAGCGACATGGACAGCCAGGGCATCGGCGGCACGCTCAATATCATTCTGAAGGAAGGCGCCGAGTTCAACGGCGGCATCTATCGCCTCGGCGGCTATCACATCGATGGCGAAACCCGTCCGAGCGCCTTCGTGTCCTACGGTCACACGACCGACGTCGTCCAGTGGGGTACGTCGTTCAACTATCAGGAGCGTTTCAATCGCAAGCAGGTCTTCGCGGTCAGCCGCGCGCTCGACGGCGAAGGAAATCCCGAACCCGCCTTTGAGACTGCGATCGAGCCCGACGAGCGCGACACCACCGATATCGCCTGGACGGGCGATCTCGCGTTCAAGTTCGACGGCGGACAGGAGCTCGCCTTCAACGCGCTGTATGTCGACACCGATCGCGTGGAGTTCGAGTTCGAGCGCGCCTTCGAGGCTGAAGACGATGACGGGGATCTCGATACGAGCGCCGAGCAGACCAATCAGACGGATGCGTTCGAGGAACAGAACTGGATGCTCGCCGCGACGTTCACGGCGCCGACGGACGGCGGCCACTCGTGGGAGCTGTCGGCGAGCTACGACCACACCGAAGGCGACAACAAGGAAAGCAATTATGTCGTCGAGCTGGAGGACTTCGATTTCGCGAGCGTCGGCCTCAACGCCAGCGATGACATCCTGCCGTTCCTGTCATCGCGCAACGATCAGCAGCTCAACAACGAGTTCCGCCGCACGAGCACGCAGTTGGGCCACGAGATCGATGTATTCGACAACCTCGACGCCATCGAGAACGAGGCGATCGAAGATTCCGAAGCCAAGGCAGGCGGCAAGTACAAGTGGAAGTTCGACTCCTCGACGCTGGGCATCGGTCTCGAGTACGTCCTCAAGCAGCGCGACTACGGCTTCAACCTCCAGGAAGTGGACGACGGCGAGCTCGTCGTACTCGATGACCTCTTCAGCGTCTTCGACGCCGATGATGAGCGCATCAGCGGCTACATCCAGTGGGGCCTCGATATCGGCGATGACAAGAAGATCGAGCTCGGCGTGCGCGGCGAACAGACCAATCTGGAAATCGTCTCGACGGTTTCCGATCCGGTGGCCGAGGCCGCCGCGGGTCTGGCGTCGCTCGGGCTCAACGTGAACGGCAACGAAATCGCGGTCGACAACGACTACTTCGAGGTGAATCCGACGGCGCACTTCCGCTGGGACGCGACCGACGCGTTGCAACTACGCCTGAGCGCTGCACGTACCGTGCGACGCCCCGGCTTCGATGAGCTAAACCCTACGCTGCTGATCGATGAAGACGAAAGCATTCTGGGCAACCCCACGCTCGAGCAGGAAACCGCGCTCGGCCTCGACGCGGGCTTCGATCTGACGCTCAACGCGAACGATGCGATCCTTGGCGTGAACGCCTTTTATCGCCAGATCGACGACAAGATCGAGCTGAACGGCGTCGGCGACGCCGTGAACGCGATCTTCCAGGAACAGATCGACGAGGAAATCGAGGCCACGCAGTACGTGAACAACCCGAACGAGGGCACGATCTACGGCGTCGAGTTCGACCTGAGCTACCCGCTTGCTTTCCTGAACGCGCCGAACTTCCATGTCTTCGCGAACTACACCTACATCCACTCGGAGATCCGCGACGCCAACATCAATTTCCCGGTGGACCGCCGTTTCTCGATGCAGCCGGATTACATCTACAACGTCGGCTTCGATCACCTGATCGAATCGTGGTCCCTGACCTGGGGCACGAGCTACCAGAAGCGCGGCCCCGCGGAAGAATGGATCGATTCCGGCGCGGAGACGAAGGAAGTCGCGGACGTCACGTTCGAGGGCAACCTCGAAGTGTTCGTCGAGAAGACCTTTGCGGATCGCTTCGTCGTACGCCTCGCTGCACAGAACCTGCTCGACGCGAAGCGCGATGACGTCACGCGTATCTACGAGTCGGTCGAGCAGTACAACGCGCGTACTCCCGTTACTGCGGAGCTTGATCGAGAGGAATCAGATCCATGGGTCATCCTGACTTTCCGTAGCACGTTCTGACGTCTGGCGGCTCGCTCGCGTCGCGCGCGGGCTGCCTTTCTCTCCCGCACATAGACCAGTGGGCGCCTGCATCCGCAGGCGCCGTGAGTCCCGCTGTCATCTCGAAAGGAGGTTCTATGTTGAAAAGGCATTCCGCTCTGCTTCTCGCTGCTCTCGCCGCCCTCTGCGCCGCAACCAGCCAAGCCGCCGAGGTTCAGGCCGTACGCGAAACGCCGCCGTCGCTCGACTACGACGACGAAGAGCGCCTCGCGAACGCCGACGATCCGGCGATCTGGGTGAATCCCGATGAAGACGATCAGGACAAGAGTCTGGTCGTCGCCACGCTCAAGGAGGGCGGCATCGATGTCTACAACCTGCAAGGAATGCTGCTGCAACACATTCCGGGACTGACCGCAGCCAACCCGGATCACCCGCGCCAGCGCTTCAACAACGTCGATCTCGTCTACGGCTTCCGACTGGGTTCGCAAACCGTCGACCTGGCCGTCGCCACTGACCGCGGTTTCGATCGGCTCGCCATTTTCAGAATCAACAAGAATGGATCGGACGCCGCTGTACCGCTCACCGAAGTCACCCAGTCCGGCCTGCCATTCGTGTTCGCAGCGAATCAGGATGAAGTGAACGATGAGCTGACAGTAATGGGCATCGGTTCGGCCAGACTCGAAAATGGCCAGACCATCGCCTTCGTCACGCGCAACGATCGCGCCGAGGCCGCGAAGTTTCGCCTGTACGACGCGGGCGGCGGCAAGGTGGGTTACGCCCCACTGGTACGCTTCAATCTGCCCTCGCAATTCACGTTGCCCAACGGCCAGACCTGGACGCCGTGTCAGGACGAGGACGGCCTGACGCCAATGGCGGAAGGTACGGTCATCGATCGCGAGGAAGGCTACGTGTACATCGGCCAGGAAGCGGTGGGTTTATGGAGAACCACGCTCAACAATCCTGGCGCGAATCTGCAGCTGATCGACAAAGTGGACACGTTCGGCGTTCCCTACACCCGCACGTTCGATGAAGAGGAAGAGGAATACGTGTGCGAATTCCTCTTCGAGCAGGATCCGGGCTTCGGCGGCCGGCTCACGCGCGACGTGGAAGGTGTGACGCTGTACGAAGCCGACGACGAAGAAGGCTACGTCATCGTCTCCAGCCAGGGCGCGAACGAGTACCTGGTCTACGAGCGCGACGACGATAACGACTACATCGGCAGGTTCTCGATCGTGGACGGCATGGTCGATGGGACGCAGGAAACTGACGGCATCGGCGTCAGCAACGCGGATTTCGGCAGTCCATTTGGCAAAGGGCTGTTCGTCGCAATGGACGGCGGCAATACGCCCGACATTCTCGATGAAGAAGGCGAGCCGGTCGAGAACACCAATTTCAAATTCGTGCGGTGGCGCGATATCGCCGATCAGCTCGATCTCATCATCGACGAAGAGCACGACATTCGCGATCTGGACTAACGAGACTGAAGATCCCTTCGACCGGACTCAGGGCGAACGCAGGAAGATGAAAAGTCTCTCTGAGTCCGGTCTCCTTCCCGGTTCACCCTGACCCTGAGTTTGTCGAAGGGCCGAACGGATCTTCGCAGGCGAGAACACCGGATTCGAGCCTTTCGCAGGCGCGCTCACGCCCCCTTGAGCGCGCCTTTCTTTTGGCGGCGCGTCAGAACGTGCTGCGGAAAGTCAGGATGACCGAGGAAGCGGACTCTTCCTGATCGAGTTCAACGGCGACCGGCGTGCGGTTGCTGTACTGATCGAGCGACTCATAGCGGCGCGTCACATCCTTGCGCACTGCGTCCAGAAGGTTCTGCGCCGCCAGGCGAACGACGTAGCGGTCGGCGAAGGTCTTCTCGATGAACATTTCGAGATTGCCTCCGAATGTGACATCGGCCACTTCCTTGGTTTGCGCGCCCACGTCGCCCCAATCCTCGGCTGCACCGCGCCTCTGATAGCTCGCTCCCCAGGTCATACGCCACGGCTCGATCAGATGATCGAAGCCGAGGTTGTAGATGTAGTCCGGCTGCATCGAGAAGCGGCGCTCGATCGGGAAGTTCGCATTCGCATCGCGGATTTTCGAGTGAACATACGTGTAGTTCGCGAACACGTGGAAGTTCGGCGCATTCAGCAGCGCCAGCGGATAGCTCAAGTCGAGCTCGACGCCATAGACCGTTCCGGCGTTCCGGTTGTTCACGTACTGTATTGCTTCGATCTCGTCATCGATCTGTGTCTGAAGCAGTGCGTTCACTTCATCGCCGACGCCATTGAGCTCGATCTTGTCCTGAATCCGTCGATAGAAAGCATTGACGCCAAGGATTGCGTCCTTCGCATTCAGTTTGAGGTCCACCCCGCCATCCACGCCGAGCGCCGTTTCCTGAGTCAGATCCGGATTGCCCAGCAGGCTCTCCTCTTCATCGAGCAGCAGGGTTGGATTCAGCTCATTGAAAGCCGGACGGCGTACGGTGCGTGCTGCACTCAGCCGAAACTGGATCGCATCGGTCGAGCTCCAGCGAAAGTGCGCGCTGGGATTCAACTCGAAATAGTCACGGTCGACGGCGACGCGATCGCCATTTGCGTTCAGCCCGAGGCTCGCGAGATCGCCCGCAGCCTGCGCGATTGGATCGGCCACTGTGGAAGTCATTTCAAGATTGGTCTGTTCGCCGCGCACGCCGAGTTCAAGCTTGCTGCGGCCGAATTCGTAACCCCAGCGGACGAACGCGTTTACGCGCTCTTCCGTTGCATCGAACACGCTGAACGACTCATCGAGCACAACCAGCTCGCCGCCATCGGGCTCCTGGGCGTTGGAATCGAACTCGCGCTGCTTGCGTACGTATTCCACCCCGGCGCTCAGCGATGAGGATTCCAGTTGCTGCGTAATCCTGCCGCCGGCTTTTGCTTCTGAATCGCGCACCGTCGTGGTCTTGACGTCATCGATGTGGTCGAACACCTCGATCTCCCGGCCGAGCTGCGTGCTGCCGCGACGCAGGTCATTGCTGAGCTGCCTGTCGCTGCGTGAGCTCAGCAACGGCAGAATGTCAGCAGCGGAGTCGATACCGACGTCGGAGAAATCGAAGTCTGCCAGCTCGGCGACGTAGTTCGTCTCAAGGGCGTCGCCATCGGTTCGATCGTAGCTCGCAGACAGTTCGTATGAACGACCATCGCCCAACGGCGAGGAGAACGTCGTGGCCAGAAGCCAGTTCTGTTCGCGCAACACCTCCCTCTGGTCCGACTGTCCGGCTTCGCTGTCGAGCTCGCCGTCCAGGTCCGCCGCCTTGAACGCGCGCTCGAACTGAAGTTCTTCACGATCCGTGTCGATTAACAGCCCGTTGAAAGCGAGCTCCTGCCCGCCATCGAATCTGAATGTCAGGTCGCCCGTCCAGGCCATGTCGCGCGTTTCGCGTTCGTCAGGCTCGACCTTCGCCGCGAACTCCGCTTGCGCATTGCCTTCACCGTCGTACAGGCGTTCCACGGCGAACACCTGCTTGCGGTTGAAACGCTCCTGATAGTTGAAGGAGGTCCCCCACTGCACAGCGTCGGAAGAGTGGCCGTAGAACACGAACGTGCTGGGACGAGTTTTGCCGTCGATGTGGTACGCGCCGACCCGCGAGATGCCGCCCTCGAATGCGGCGCCCTCCTTCAGAATGACGTTCAGCGTGCCGCCGATCCCCTGGCTATCCATATCGCTGGTCGGACTGCGGATGATCTCGATTCGATCGACCAGCTCGGCAGGAATGCGGTCCACCAGAACAGTGTTGTCGTTGCCGGAGCCCGTCACGCGTCGGCCATCGATCAGCACCTGGGTATATCCGGCGCCAATGCCGCGCAGCGACGGTTCGGCGTATTCGCCGATGTCGCTTGAAAACGTGACGCCGGGCACGCGCTTCAGCATTTCCCCGACGGAAAGCGGCTCGAAGCGCTGAAAGAATTCTTCCGAATAGGACAACACGGGCTCGGCGAGCTCGGTGCGGTCCCGGGAATTGGTGCGTCGCGCGAGCGCCCTGATTGGCTCATTCATCAGCTCTTCGAGGCTGAGATCAGCGAGGTCCTGCTCCGCCGCTGCGGAGTGACTGGCGAGCGTCATCAGCGCGACGAACAACGTCACGGCCATGCGCGGTAGGTGAATGAAGTGGATGCTCATGAGCTGCGGATCACAATGTGGCGATGCGAGGCGCCCACAGAGGATCATCGGCAGGGCAAGTCAAATCTTGACAGTGGCGGCTGCGGCGGGTTGTGAGGTCGACTGAATGGCGATCAGGCGAAAGCCGACAGCAAAAACAGACGGTGCGTCAAACCAGCGGCGGCGCGCTCGGCGCCGGAACCACTGTGCGCGTCGATCGTTGGATACACGCTGGCGCGGAACGCGGAAGCGAGCCTGCAATGGCGCCGACGCTTGTCGCGGCGATCCGCGCATCCGGAGCTGCGGAGTCAATGATTCTGCCTTCATTCACCTGATGGATGGAAACGCGCCCTCAGCGTAGCCATCCTGGAGAGATCAATGGACAAACACATAGAGAGCTCGATCAACGTTAAGGCGCCCGTGCGCACTGTCTACAATCAGTGGACGCAGTTCGAGGAGTTCCCGCGGTTCATGGAAGGCGTGAAGGAAATCAGGCAGCTCGATGATGAGCACGTTCACTGGGTCGCGGAAGTCGGCGGCAAGGAAAAGGAATGGGATGCGGAGATCACGGATCAGACGCCCGACCGGCGCATCGCGTGGCGAAGTGTGAGCGGCGCACTCAACGCCGGCGTAGTCGAATTCAGGCCGATCGGCGCAGATGAAACCGAAGTCCGCGTCAGAATGGAATATGAGCCCGAGGGCGCGGTCGAAACCATCGGCAGTTTTCTGAAGGCTGCGGATGTTCGCGTGAAGGGCGATCTCAAGCGCTTCAAGGAATTCATCGAATCGCGAGGCAGCGAAACAGGCGCGTGGCGCGGCGAAATTCGCGGCGGCGCACGCACAGACAAAGGCGGTACGCCGCGCTCGGGTGGAACACACTGATCAGCTGGACGGTAAGGCAGGCCGGCTGCGCTGCGGCCGGTCTGCTTCTGCCGAGCAAGGAAGGAGGTGGAGTAGCCACAAAAAAATCTCATAAAGGATCAGAGATATAAAAAGACCAGAGATATCGCAGCGCTTCCCGATCGATCGACCTATACCTCCGGTCCTTTATGCACTCTTTTTTGCGGCAACTATCATCCGGCTCCAGGTCTCATCCGGGCTAACGGAACGTATGACGAAAGTTCGCGAGGCAGAGGCTGAGTCCACCGACATCATCGAGTCATGGCTCGATCTGGCGCGAGTGATCGACGCGCTGGCGCGGCAGAACACGAACTGGATCTTTCGCGGCGAGCCGTCCACCACTTACGAATTGCGACCGGCCTCCGGGCGTGACAGCGGTCAGAAGGAATCCGTCCGCACGGTCAAGTACGACATCGAACACGAGCGCGCCGCGTTGCGTCGATTTCGCTACGACGCTCAACCTTACGTCGGCTACAGCCCGCGCTCGGATCTGGAGTGGCTCGCGATTGCGCAGCATCATGGAATGGCGACACGCCTGCTGGACTGGACGGAAAGTTTGCTGGTCGCGGCGTTTTTCGCCGTGGAGCA
>JBOHZJ010000353.1:0-2171 GCA_050738395.1 Steroidobacter sp. | reverse complement strand
TCAGTGAACAGCGGCGCTCCCGCATCGATGGCGGCGCGCCTGATCAGATAGCCGTCCGGGCGCCCGTGCTCGTCGTAGGCGACCGGTACGTTCACCACCAGGTCGATCAGTCCGCGCTCGATGGCGTCGGCGGCGCTGCCCGATCCCGCGCCCTTGCTCAGCGCAACGCATTCGATGTCAATCTCGCGCAGCATCTCGGCCGTTCCGACAGTGGCGAACAGCGGTAGCTGCAGTTCGTCGCGAATGGCGAGCGCCTCTTCGGCGAAGCTGAACTTTTCGGTGCGCGGTCCAAGCGACAGCAGCACCCCGCGGCGCGGCGTGCGAAAGCCGGTGGAAGTCAGCGCGAGGAGTAGCGCCTCGGGAAAGGTGCGGGCGATGCAGCCGACCTCGCCTGTGCTGCCCATTTCCACGCCCAGCATCGGATCAGCGCCCAGCAATCTGCCGAACGAGAACATCGGCGCCTTCACGCCTACGTAATCCAGCTCGAAGGGGTTCACCGCGACGTGACCGTGCAGCCCGAGCATGCGGCGCATGGCTTCCGCGGCGAAGTTGACGCCGAGCACCTTGGAGACGAAGGGGAAGCTGCGCGAAGCGCGCAGATTGCATTCGATCACCTTGACGATGTTGCTCTTCGCCAGAAACTGAACGTTGAATGGGCCGGTGATCCGCAGAGCCGCCGCAAGCTGCGACGCGACGTCGCGCACGCGCCGCATGGTCGGCAGGTACAGCGTCTGTGGAGGCAGCACGAGCGTGGCGTCGCCGCTATGCACGCCTGCATCCTCGACATGCTCGCTGACGGCCCACAGAATCAGCTTGCCTTCGCTCGCCACGGCGTCCACTTCGATCTCGCGCGCATGGGTCTCGAACTTCGTGATCACTACCGGATGATCCGGAGAGATGCGCTTGGCGCGGCCGAGGATTCGCTCCAGGCCGATCGGTTCGTGCGCAACGCTCATCGCCGCGCCGCTCAGTACATAGCTGGGACGCACGAGGACCGGATAGCCGCCCACCTGCGCCACTTTTTCTTCGGCTCTCCCCGTCTCGGTCACCGCCTGCCAGCGGGGTTGATCGATGTCCAGCGAATCGAGCAGCGCGCCGAACTTCGCGCGATCTTCGGCGCAATCGATGCTCTGCGCCGACGTACCGAGAATCGGCGCTCCGGCGTCCGCCAGACGCTTGGCCAGATTGTTCGGCATCTGACCGCCCATGCTGAGCACGATGCCGTCCGGACGTTCGAACTCGCACAGTTCCAGGACCGTCTCGAAACTGATTTCGTCGAAGACGAGTCGATCGCAAATGTCGTAGTCCGTACTGACCGTCTCGGGGTTGTAGTTCACCATGATCGTCTCGTATCCCGCGTCCTTCGCCGCACGCGCTGCGCTCACGCAGCACCAGTCGAACTCGACGCTCGATCCGATGCGGTAAACGCCGGACCCGAGAATCAGAATTTTGCGGTCGGCGCCCGGCTGCACGTCATGTGAATCGGCGTTGTAGGTGAAGTACAGATAGTTCGTCTGCGCCGGGAACTCTGCGGCCGTCGTGTCTATCTGCGCGAGCTTCGGACGGATGCCCGCCTCGATACGCCGCTGTCGGATTGCGCCGCGCGGCGAACCGGTCAGATCCTCGATCATCTGATCGGAGAACCCGAGACGCTTGGCGTCGCGAAGCACCGCTGCATCGACATTCTGTCTGGATCCCTGCAGCTGTGAGTGCAGGACCGCGATGCGCGCGATTTCATGAAGGAACCACGCATCGATCTCCGTAATGTCGCTCAGTTCAGCGACGGAGGCGCCATCCCGCAGCGCCTGCACAATCGCAAACAGGCGTCGCGGCGTGGCGAATCGAAGCTCCCTTGCACGATCGGCAAATTGGTAGGCGTCGGGATCGGCTCCTTTGACTCCGATGTCGAGCATGCGGACGGCTTTCTGCAGAGCCTCGGGGAAGTTCCGGCCGATCGCCATGACCTCGCCGACGCTCTTCATCTCGCTGCCGATCTCCTTGACGGATCCGCCGAACTTCGTCAGATCCCAGCGGGGAATCTTGCAGATGACGTAATCGAGCGCCGGCTCGAAGAACGCCGTCGTTTTCCCGGTCACAGAATTCGGGATTTCATGCAGGAGTCGTCCCAACGACAGCTTCGCGGCCACATAGGCGAGCGGATAACCCGTGGC
>JBOHZJ010000352.1:0-15270 GCA_050738395.1 Steroidobacter sp. | reverse complement strand
ACTAGCGACTAGCCAGAGTAAGGAGGCCTGACTTGCATGCTACTCTGGCCAGCAAGAATCCAATTCAGCGAACATAACCAGACCCTTCTGGCTAGCAGCTGAGGCTAGTAGCTAGCGGCTCTCTCCCATGTCCCTTCTTCTCTGGATCCTCCTCTTCACCGTCATCGGCGGGGCGCTGAGCGCGCTCGCGGCGTCGCTATTTCTGGTTACGCCCGAGTCGCTGCGGGTGCGAGTGCTGCCGCATCTCGTCAGTTTTGCGACCGGCGCGTTGCTCAGTGCGGCGCTGCTCGGGCTGCTGCCGCATGCGATAGAAGGAGTCGGCGCTTCGAATACGCATGCGATCGGCCTCACCTTGCTGGCGGGCCTGTTGATCTTCTTCGTCCTCGAAAAGATGGTGCTCTGGCGGCATTGTCATCAGGAAGTCTGCGAGGGGCATGCGCCGCATGCGCACTCACATCACCATGGCGAAGCTGCGGACAACGGACGCGACGTCGCTTCGGCCAGACTCATCCTGATCGGAGATGGATTTCACAACGTACTCGATGGGGTGCTCATCGCCGCCGCCTTCATGACGGACATCCATCTGGGCGTAGTAACGGCGATCGCGGTGTTCGCGCACGAGATTCCGCAGGAAGTCGGCGATCTCGCGATTCTGCTCCAGAGCGGCATGTCGCGATTGCGCGCTCTCACGTTGAACCTGCTCACTAGCATCAGCTCCGTCGTAGGCGGACTCATTGCGTATTTCGCGCTCGGCCAGATCCAGCACCTGCTGCCCTATGCGATCGTGATCGCCGCTTCGAGCTTCCTCTACATCGCCGTCGCCGATCTGATTCCCGGACTCCATCGTCGCGTCGACGCCGGCTCGGGCGTGAAGCAATTCGTCTTCATCGTCCTTGGCGTCGTCGTGATCTTCTTCAGCCACAGGATGGCGCACTAGGAAGCTTCGGAAGCTACTAGCCGCTAGCTCCTGGCCAGAGCACAGAATTGGCGTCTTTCTCCGCTTACACGTTGAAATCTCACGTGCCTGCCCAAGATTCGTGTCAGTTCCATTTCTGGCTAGTAGCTAGCGGCTAGTAGCTTTCGAGTTCTTCTCATGCGCATGGACAAACTGACAAGCAAATTCCAGCTGGCGCTCGCGGACGCGCAGTCGCTGGCGGTCGGTCGTGACCATCAGTACATCGAGCCGCTGCACGTGATGACGGCCCTGCTGGATCAGCAGGGCGGTTCGGTCCGGCATCTGCTCGACAAGGCGGGCGCGAACGTCAATTTGCTGCGCTCCCAGCTTGGCGAAGCGCTCGATCGCCTGCCCAAAGTGGAAGGATCCGGCGGTGAGGTGCATATCTCCAATGACCTCAATCGCGTCTTCAATCTCACCGACAAGATCGCCCAGAAGCGCGGGGATCAGTACATCTCGAGCGAGCTGTTTGTGCTCGCCGCCCTGGAGGACAAAGGCCAGCTCGGGACGATTCTGCGCAACGCCGGCGTCGTCAAAGGTGCGGTCGACAAAGCGGTTGAAGACGTCCGCGGCGGTGAGAAAGTCACGGACCCGAACGCCGAAGAGAGCCGGCAGGCGCTCGAAAAATACACCGTCGATCTGACCGAACGCGCGGAGCAGGGCAAGCTCGATCCCGTCATCGGCCGCGACGACGAAATTCGTCGGACCGTGCAGGTCCTGCAACGCCGCACCAAGAACAATCCAGTTCTGATCGGCGAGCCCGGCGTCGGCAAGACTGCGATCGTCGAGGGCCTCGCGCAACGCATCGTCAATGGCGAAGTCCCCGAGGGGCTGCGCAGCAAACGCATTCTCGCGCTCGATATGGGCGCGCTCATCGCCGGCGCGAAGTACCGCGGTGAATTCGAGGAGCGTCTGAAAGCCGTACTCAACGATCTGGCGAAGCAGGAAGGCCAGATCATCCTGTTCATCGACGAACTGCACACGATGGTCGGCGCCGGCAAGGCTGAAGGCGCCATGGACGCGGGCAACATGCTGAAGCCCGCGCTGGCGCGCGGCGAGCTCCATTGCGTCGGCGCAACGACGCTCGATGAGTATCGCAAGTACATGGAGAAGGACGCCGCGCTTGAACGCCGTTTCCAGAAAGTGCTCGTGAACGAACCGTCGGTCGAGGACACCATCGCAATACTGCGCGGCCTCAAGGAACGCTACGAAGTTCACCACGGCGTCGACATCACTGATCCGGCAATCGTTGCGGCGGCGACGCTGTCGCATCGCTATATCAGCGACCGGCAGCTGCCCGACAAGGCGATCGATCTGATCGACGAGGCGGCTTCGCGCATTCGCATGGAGCTCGATTCGAAGCCCGAGGAAATGGACCGGCTCGAGCGGCGCATCATCCAGCTGAAGATCGAGCGCGAGGCGCTGAAGAAGGAATCCGATGAAGCATCGCGCAAGCGCCTCGGCATCCTCGATGATCAGCTCAAGTTGCTGGAAAGGGAGTTCGCGGATCTCGACGAGGTGTGGAAAGCCGAGAAGGCGTCGGTGCAGAACTCGGCGCAGATCAGAGAGGAGTTGGAGCGCGCGCGTCTGGAACTTGAAACCGCACGCCGTGCGCAGGATCTCGGCCGCATGTCCGAACTCTCCTACGGGAAGATTCCCGAACTCGAACGCCGGCTAGTGCAGGCGACCGCAGCCGAGCAGCAGGACACCAGGCTGCTTCGCAACAAGGTGACGGACGAGGAAGTCGCCGAGGTCGTCTCGAAATGGACCGGCATTCCGATCTCCAAGATGCTCGAAGGCGAGAAGGAAAAGCTCCTGCGCATGGAGGAATCGATCGGCAAGCGCGTGGTCGGTCAGTCCGAAGCCGTGCGCGCCGTGTCCGATGCGATCCGCCGTTCTCGCGCCGGGTTGTCCGATCCCAATCGACCGAACGGTTCGTTCCTGTTCCTGGGTCCGACTGGCGTCGGCAAGACTGAATTGTGCAAGGCGCTCGCCGAATTCCTCTTTGACACCGAGGAGGCGATGGTCCGCATCGATATGTCGGAGTTCATGGAGAAGCACTCGGTCGCACGACTCATAGGTGCGCCTCCCGGCTACGTGGGCTATGAAGAGGGTGGGTATCTGACCGAAGCAGTGCGACGCCGGCCGTATTCGGTGTTGTTGCTGGATGAGGTCGAGAAAGCGCATCCGGACGTGTTCAACGTGCTGTTGCAGGTGCTCGACGACGGCCGTCTGACGGACGGTCAGGGGCGCACCGTCGACTTTCGCAACACGGTGATCATCATGACCTCGAACCTCGGTTCGCATGTGATTCAGGAGCTCGCCGGCGAGGCGAACTACACCAAAATGAAGGCGGCTGTGATGGAGACCGTGCAGCAGCACTTTCGGCCGGAATTCATCAATCGGGTGGATGACATCGTCGTGTTTCATCCGCTTGGCAGGGATCAGTTGCGCTCGATCGTGGACATTCAGCTCAGCTACCTGCGCAAGCGGCTCGTCGACCGCGACATCGAGCTCGTGCTGGATGACTCTGCGAAGGATCTGCTGGGAGAGGCTGGCTTCGATCCAGTCTATGGCGCGCGCCCTCTGAAGCGCGCGATCCAGCAGCAGGTCGAGAACCCGCTCGCGCAGCGGATCCTGAAGGGCGAGTTTGGTCCGGGCGCGAAGGTAGGAGTGACGGTGAAAGATGGGCTGCTGGAATTCAGCCGGGAAGCGGCTAGCGGCTAGCTGCTGGCCAGATAAAACACAGGCCTGCTCTAAATTCCATCCGTTCTGGCTAGCAGCTAGCGGCCAGCAGCTTCTTCGAGCCTCCTTGAAGATTTGCCCGTCCGCACTATCATGCCGCTCGCCGTCCGCACGCCTTGAGAACAACACATGCCCTTCTACGAATACGAATGCACCGCTTGCAAGTTCTACGTCGAGGCTCTGCAGAAAATTTCGGATGAGCCGCTGAAAAAGTGCCCCAGCTGCAAGAAACAGACGATGAAAAAGCTCGTTTCGGCGCCGGTGTTCCGGTTGAAGGGCGGCGGCTGGTACGAGACTGACTTCAAGTCGGACAAGGAAGAGAAGCGCAATCTGGCCGAACGCGAGGAAGCGCCGGAAGCAAAGGCCGAGGAAGCCAAGCCGGACGCGACCAAGGATGCGGCGAAGCCTGTCGACGCCAAAGCCACGGAGAGCAAGCCCGTGGAAAGGGCGAAGCGGGCCGCCGATGTGACCGCCAAATCCAAATCCAGGCCCGCCGCCAAGCCGGTGAGCAAGCCGAAGCCCAAGCCAAAACCGGCGGCGAAAAAGTCTCCCCCGAAGAAAAAGGCTCGCAGGTAAAAAGAGGCTCGGCGCGGACCGGATCCCGGATAGGCGTTTCTTGCGCCTCATCAGGGCCGTCCGTAACATCGCGTGCTCTCTGAGAGGGTAGCCTCTAGCTACTAGCCACTAGCCAGAGTCGCTCCGCCGTGCGGCATCCTGTCCGCGCTCGAGCGGCGGCGATACGCTTGACGGCCCACGGTGAAGTGCTTTTTCTGAGTCTGGCTAGCGGCTAGCCGCTAATGTCTAGGTGCTGTTTCATGCGTTCCCATTATTGCGGCCAAGTTAACGAATCCCTCATCGGCACGGACGTCAGCGTTGCTGGCTGGGTGCATCGCCGGCGTGATCATGGCGGGGTGATCTTTGTCGATCTGCGTGACCGCGAGGGCCTGCTGCAAATTGTGTTCGATCCGGATGCGAAAGATGTGTTCGCCAATGCGGAGCGATTGCGCGGCGAATTCTGTATCCGGATTCGCGGCTCCGTGCGTGCGCGGCCCGCGGGGACTGCAAATACGACTCTGGCCTCCGGGCAGGTTGAATTGCTCGCCCGCGAACTCGAAATCCTGAGTCGCGCCGAGACGCCGCCGTTTCATCACGACGAAACGACCAACGAAGAACTACGGCTCAAATACCGCTATCTCGATCTGCGTCGCGACGTGATGCAGAAGCGCTTGCGCCTTCGCCATCAGGTCACGCGGGCGATGCGCGCCTGGCTCGATGAGCACGGTTTCATCGACATCGAAACGCCGATGCTGACGAAGGCGACGCCGGAAGGTGCGCGTGACTATCTCGTGCCGAGCCGCACACATCCGGGTCAATTCTTCGCGCTGCCGCAGTCGCCGCAACTGTTCAAGCAGCTGCTCATGATGAGCGGATTCGATCGCTATTATCAGATCGTGCGTTGCTTCCGCGATGAGGACCTGCGCGCCGAGCGTCAGCCGGAATTCACGCAGCTCGATATCGAAACCTCCTTCATGAGCGAAGCGCAGATCGTGCAGATCAATGAAGACATGATCCGTTCGATCTTCAAATCGGTGCTGGGTGCGGAGTTGCCGAATCCGTTCCCGCGCATCACCTACGCCGAGGCCATGCGTCGATACGCATCCGACAAGCCGGACCTGCGCATTCCGCTCGAACTCGTCGATGTCGCCGATCTCGTGCGCGATTGCGAATTCAAGGTGTTCGCCGGCCCCGCCGCGAACCCGAACGGGCGCGTCGCCGCGCTGCGCGTGCCTCAGGGCGGGCAGAAGATGACGCGCAAGGAGATCGACGACTGCACGACGTTCGTGGGCCGCTACGGCGCGAAAGGTCTCGCCTATGTGAAGGTCAATGAGAAGGCGAAAGGCCGCGATGGTCTGCAATCGCCGATTCTGAAGTTCCTGAGCGACGCGGCGATCAGCGGCATTCTCTCGCGCACCTCTGCTGAGGATGGCGATCTGATTTTCTTCGGCGCAGACACGGCAAGGGTCGTGAACGATTCGCTCGGTGCGCTGCGCATCAAAGTCGGCAATGATCTCGGACTGGCGCAGACGGGTTGGCAGCCGCTGTGGGTCGTTGATTTTCCGATGTTCGAATGGGATCCCGAGTCGAAGCGCTGGATGGCGTTGCACCATCCGTTCACTGCACCCCGCGATGAAGACGCCGCGGCGCTGCGTGCGGATCCAGCGAACGCGCTCTCGAAGGGCTACGACATAGTGCTGAACGGCTCCGAAATCGGCGGCGGCTCCGTGCGTATTCATCGCCAGGAGATGCAGACGACTGTGTTCGATCTGCTGGGCATCAGTCCGGAAGAAGCGCAGGTCAAATTTGGCTTCCTGCTCGAAGCACTGAAATACGGCGCACCGCCCCACGGCGGCATCGCCTTCGGCCTCGATCGCATCGTGATGTTCATGGCCGGCACGGACAACATCCGCGACGTGATCGCCTTCCCGAAGACGCAGACGGCTGCAGATCTGCTCACCAACGCGCCGACGCCGGTGAGCGAGGAGCAGCTGAAAGAGCTTCACATCAGGGTGAAGCTGCCGGTGAAGGCCGACTAGCAGAGACCAGGAAGCTGCTAGCTGCTAGCTACTAGCCAGAATGTGTTTCCCGCGACTCGCTATATCTTCACGACCAAGCGCGTCGCTCGCAATTATCGGACGTGGCTCGCTTCTTTTCTGGCTAGCGGCTAGCAGCTAGTGGCTTCCTCCCCCCCCATAGTTATCCTCGTCCATGGCCTGTGGATGGCGGGGTATGAGCTCGGGGTGCTGAAGCATCGCGTGGAAGCGAACGGGCGATTTCGCGCTGCCGCTTTCTCATACCCATCGCTGACCGGCGTCATGGCGGATCACGTCCGCGGGTTGCTTGATTTCGCACACGCGCAGAAGACTGACGAACTGCACTTCATTGGTCACAGCCTCGGTGGTCTGGTGATCCTGCGGGCGCTGCAGCTCACGAACGATCTGCCGCCGGGCCGGGCCGTGTTGCTGGGAACGCCATCGCAGGGCTCGAAAGCGGCGCAGGGAATCGCCCGTCTGTTGCCGTTCGGCAAGGCGATTCTGGGTTCGGCGGTGAACGAGGAATGCGTCGATTTCTCGCCGCGCGAATGGTCGGGACGCTGCGAAGTCGGCGTAATCGCTGGATCGATGGGTATCGGTCTCGGCAGGCTGTTCGCGGACCTCGACGCCGACCACGATGGGACCGTCACCGTCGACGAAACCAGATTGCCGGGTGCGAAGGATCACATCGTGCTCGGCACGTCGCACACCGGCTTGTTGTTCTCCGCCGCCGCGGCCGAACAGGCAATGAACTTTCTGGAGCAGGGCGTCTTCAGACGAGCGCCGTAGCTGGTCGGAAGCCCTGGCAGCATCCTTTACAGCTGCTTCTTCAGTTCGTACAACGCCGCCAGCGCTTCGCGCGGCGACATCGAATCCGGATCGAGCTTCTGCAGCGCCGCAACGACCGGGTGCGGCAGCGACTCCGGCGCGAAGTCCAGCGTCAGTTCCTGCTGCGGCCTGTCTTCATGCGCCTGCGCTGATCGCCGCTCGAGTTCTCTCAGGTAGCGACGCGCCGAGGTGATCACCTTCGGCGGCACGCCCGCGAGCGCGGCAACCTGCAAGCCGTAGCTCTGGTTCGCCGGACCTTCCTTGACGGTGTGCAGAAAGATGAGCTTCTCGCCGTGCTCGGTCGCATCGAGATGCACGTTCGCGCAGGCATCCAGTTCGCTCGCGAGCGACGTCAGTTCGAAG
This sequence comes from Steroidobacter sp., assembly GCA_050738395.1. GTDB lineage: Bacteria > Pseudomonadota > Gammaproteobacteria > Steroidobacterales > Steroidobacteraceae > Steroidobacter. The sequence goes on along the minus strand of JBOHZJ010000352.1, from coordinate 7,788 downwards.
TAGTGCGTTGCGAACAGCGTGAACGCGCGGATGTTGCGCGCCGTGTGATTTGCGCAGGACCACGCGAGGGATAGCCCATCGTAAGTGCTGGTGCCTCGACCGATTTCATCCATCAATACGAGGCTCTGATCCGTCGCGTTGTTGAGGATGTTCGCCGCTTCGGTCATCTCCAGCATGAACGTGGAGCGCCCGCCCGCCAGATCATCCGACGCGCCGATACGCGTGAATACCCGATCCACCGGACCGATGCGGGCGCTCTTCGCCGGGACGTAGCTGCCGATGCGCGCGAGAATCACGATGAGGGCCGTCTGACGCATGAACGTCGATTTGCCGCCCATGTTCGGCCCGGTGATGACGAGCATGCGGCGGTGATCATTGAGCATGAGATCGTTCGGTACGAACGGCTGCTCGATGAAACGTTCGACCACGGGATGACGGCCTTCGGTAATCTCGATGACCGGTTCATCGCTGAGTTCGGGGGCCGCATAGCGCAGCGTAATCGCGCGCTCGGCGAGATTTGCGAGCACATCGAGCGACGCGAGCGCTGCGGCCGACGCCTGCAGTTCCGCGAGCCGTGCGATCAGCTGATCGAGCAATTCGTCATAGAGCTGCTTCTCGCGCGCAAGCGAGCGGTCGCGGGCGCTCAGCACCTTGTCCTCGAACTCCTTCAGTTCGGGCGTGATGTAGCGCTCGGCGTTCTTGACAGTTTGTCGACGGTGATAGTCCGTCGGGACCTTGTCGGCGAGACTGCGATTGATCTCGATGTAGTAACCCTGCACCCGGTTGTAGCCGAGGCGCAGGTTGGCGATGCCGCTGCGCTCGCGCTCACGCGCCTCGAGTTCGATCAGATATTGATCCGAGTGTTCGCTGATGCGCTTCAACTCGTCCAGTTCTGCATCGTATCCAGCAGCAATGACGCCGCCGTCGCGCAGAATCGGCGGCGGCGATTCGACGATCGCGCGCGTCAGCAACGAATGAATTCGCGGATGCGTTCCGGCCTGCGCGCCGAGCTCCTGGAGCAGCGGCGAATCGACGCCGGCGAGCACACGTTGCAATTCCGGCAGTCGTCCCAGCGCATCACGCAGCTGCGCAAGATCGCGGGGCCGTGCACTCTTCAATGCGATACGGCCCAGTCCGCGTTCGATATCGCCGACATGGCTGAGCAGTTCATGCAGGGTCGAATGCGCGCCATCGTTGATCAGCGCCCCGACGGCCTGCAGTCTCAGATCGACCGCGCGCCGGTTGCGCAGCGGTCGATGCAGCCAGCGCCGCAACTCGCGTCCACCCATCGCGGTCGCGGTGTGATCGAGCACGGCGGCGACAGTGCAGTCGGGACGATCCGCCAGACTCGTGTCGAGCTCCAGATTGCGTCGCGTCGCGGCGTCGAGCAGGACGGCTTCGGTGCGCTCTTCGGTGCGCAATCCCCGCAAATGCGGCAACGCCGCTTTCTGCGTGTCGCGAACGTACTGCAGCAGGCACCCGGCGGCGCGGACTGCGAGCGGTCGCTCCGCGCAACCGAATCCCGATAGATCATGCGTAGAAAACTGCTCGCATAGCGCTCGCGTTGCTGTATCGAAATCGAAGTGCCATGGCGGCCGCTCGCGCACGAACGCAGCCAGGCCCGGCGGCCTGGCCTGTTCCGGCGTCAGCACTTCAGCAGGGCGCAGTCGCTCGATTTCACTCGCCAGCGCCTCATCGCCGTCCGCTTCCAGCACACAGAAACGGCCGCTCGAGAGTTCGAGCCAGGCGAGGCCGAAACGCTCGTGCTCCCGATACAGCGCTGCGAGCAAAGCATCCCGCCGTTCTTCCAGAAAGGCGTCGTCCGTAACAGTGCCGGGCGTGACGACCCGCACGACCTGCCGCTCGACCGGACCTTTCGCCACGCCTTTGACATGGGCCGGGTCGCCGATCTGCTCGCAAATCGCGACGGACTCGCCGCCTCGCACCAGCTTCGCAATGTAGTTCTCGGCGCTGTGATACGGGACGCCCGCCATCGGAATCGGTTGTCCGGCCGATTGCCCACGCGCAGTCAGCGTGATGCTGAGCAGTCGGGCCGCACGCTTCGCATCGTCGTAGAACAGCTCGTAGAAGTCGCCCATGCGATAGAACAGCAACGCATCGGGATGCTGCGCCTTGAGACGCAGATACTGCTGCATGACGGGCGTATGAGTTTCGAGCGCTGCGGACATTCGAAGTAAGTGACTGGTGACTAGTGACTGGTGAATGGTCAGACGGAAGAAGCGGTTAGCGGTTGGCGGTTGGCGGTTAGCTGGAGATTACGAGAACACGTCATGGCGCCCTTCCGATTCTTCGCCCACCGCTAACCGCCCAACGGCTTCCTCAATCATTGTGCGATGTAACTCCGCACATGCCCAGCTTGACGGCCGGAGCCGTGCGCACTAGACCTGACAGTCAGTTGGGCAGAGGTCGCAGGCGATATGACGACGGATATTGAACTGCAACGCGTCGCCGTGCGGATCGGTGCGAGTCTGCTGGACGCCGAGCGACGGCTGGTGACCGCGGAGTCCTGCACCGGTGGCTGGATCGGAAAGGTGCTCACCGACGTGCCCGGGAGCTCGGCGTGGTATCTCGGCGGCATTGTCGCTTACAGCAATACATTGAAACAGTCGTTGCTGGGCGTGCACGCGTCCACCTTGTCAGCGCACGGGGCGGTGAGCGAATCGACGGCCCGGGAAATGGCGATCGGAGCGCTCGAGACTGTGGGCGGGCATATCGCACTCTCCGTCACGGGAATCGCCGGGCCGGACGGCGGCCAACCCGGAAAACCCGTGGGCACGGTGTGGTTCGGCTGGGCGTTTCGCACCGGTCATGAAATCGAAACCCGCGTCGCGCTGGAGACATTCCCGGGCGATCGTGAAGCAGTGCGCCGCCAGACTGTGCTGCGTGCGCTCAGCGAGCTGGAGCGGTTAAATGTCTGACCCGCAGGCGCCGCAGACTCGCCGGCTGTTCTTTGCACTGTGGCCGTCGGAGGAGCTGCGCAACCGCATCGAGACTGAGGCGAGTGCGCCGATCAAACGCAGCGGCGGGCGCGCGATTCCGGCCCGGAATCTCCACGTCACGCTGCTGTTCCTGGGCGAAGTGCCTGCGCCGCGAGTCGAAGCGGTCATCACTGGTGCGGCGGAACTGAAGGGGCGTTCTTTCGAGATCGTGTTCGATCAGATCGAAGCCTGGCCGGGATCGAACGTGCTGTGTATGACGAGCGCTCACCCGCCCGCCGCGCTCGATGAACTCTCGGAACGCCTGCGATATCAATTGGCGGCCCGCGAATTCGAATTTCGCAGACAGGTATTTCGCCTGCACGTCACGCTCGCGCGCGACCTGCCTCGCATGCGTATGACGGAGCGCACTGCACCGCTGCACTGGCCCGTCGTCGATTTTGTGCTGGTGGAATCAAACATGACAAAAACCGGCTCGCAATACTCCGTCTTCGCCCGCTGGCCGCTCGCGTCGTAGCGACTCTCGCTGAGTCGCAAAAGAAACTCGCTGAACGCGTAGATAATCGGCCTGCCGGAGGCGTTCGCTTGTAAAATAATCGGCAACTCGACCGCTCACTTTTTCGACACCAATATCGGGGCTCAAACCAGATGGAAGAGAATCGCAAGAAGGCGCTTGTCGCCGCGCTCGGACAGATCGAGAAACAATTCGGCAAGGGCTCGGTCATGCGCCTGGGCGACGCCAGCGCCACCTACGACATCGAGGCCGTTTCAACGGGTTCTCTCGGACTCGATATCGCTCTCGGAGTCGGCGGTCTGCCGCGCGGCCGCGTCGTCGAGATTTACGGTCCGGAGTCCTCGGGCAAAACTACGCTGACATTGCAGGTGATCGCCGAAGCCCAGCGTCTCGGCGGCGTCGCGGCGTTCGTGGATGCAGAACACGCGCTCGATCCCTCCTACGCGGGCAAGCTCGGCGTCAATATCACCGAATTGCTCGTTTCACAGCCGGATACCGGCGAGCAGGCGCTCGAAATCACCGACATGCTGGTTCGTTCGGGCGCAGTCGACATCGTGGTCGTCGACTCGGTTGCTGCACTGACTCCGAAGGCCGAAATCGAGGGAGAGATGGGCGATTCGCATATGGGTCTGCAGGCGCGCCTCATGTCGCAGGCGCTGCGCAAGCTCACGGGCAACATCAAGCGTTCCAATACGATCGTGATCTTCATCAACCAGATCCGCATGAAGATCGGCGTGATGTTCGGCAATCCGGAGACCACGACCGGCGGCAACGCACTCAAGTTCTATGCTTCGGTGCGTCTGGATATCCGTCGCATCGGAGCGATCAAGAACGGCGACGAGGTGGTCGGCAATCAGACGCGCGTGAAGGTCGTCAAGAACAAGGTCGCGCCGCCGTTTCGGGAGGCTGAGTTCGAAATCATGTACGGCGCCGGCATTTCGCGTAACGGCGAGATCATCGATATCGGCGTAGCGCAGGGCCTGGTCGAGAAATCCGGCTCCTGGTACAGCTACAACGGCGAGCGCATCGGCCAGGGCAAGGAGAACGCACGCACGTTCCTTGAACAGCATCCCGACATCGCGCGTGATATCGAAGCGAAGCTTCGCGAGAAGCTCCTGCCCGCGAAGCGCGGCGAGGCGCTGAAGGGTGAGGCGGTTTAATTCTCGCGAACGGAACGAGCAGCACGGCAGCGACGCCAAAACCGTCGAAGCCGCCGCTGTTCGCCTGCTGGCGCGGCGTGAACACTCAACCGAGGAGCTCAGGCGCAAGCTTGTGGGCAAGGGTCACGATGCGACGCTCGTAGCGGCTGTGGTCGAGAAGCTGACGGCGAAGCGCCTCGTGTCGGATGATCGCTTCGCTGCGAGCTTCGTCCATCATCATGCAAGGCGCGGTCAGGGTCCGGTGCGAATCCGGGCGAATCTGCGCCAGCAGGGAATCGCCGACTCGATGATCGAGCAGGAGGTCGGCAATCCGGAAGTCGACTGGAGCCGGGTCGCTGCGCAGGTTCGTCAGCGTAAATTTGGCGCGGCTCAGCCGCAGAGCCTGAGCGAGCGTGCAAAGCAGGCGCGCTTCCTTCAATATCGCGGCTTTAGCGCCGATCAGATTCGCGCCGCGCTGAGCTTCGATCCTGATATCGTCAATCCAGAGCTCGCTGACGGCGATCTGGACGTCTCAGACCCGGACGCCCGACGCTGAATCATTCTGAATTTCTGACCTCCGACGGTTTTCTATGACGACTGCCAAGCGCCTGTCGAGCGCCGACCTACGTTCACTGTTTCTGACGTTCTTTCGTGAGCGCGGCCATCAGATCGCGCCGTCGAGTTCACTCGTGCCCGGCAACGACCCGACCCTGCTGTTCACGAACGCAGGCATGGTGCAATTCAAGGACGTATTCCTCGGCAAGGACAAGCGCAACTACACCCGGGCGGCGAGCTCGCAGCGTTGCGTGCGTGCAGGCGGCAAGCACAACGATCTTGAGAATGTCGGCTATACGGCGCGGCATCACACCTTCTTCGAGATGCTCGGCAACTTCAGCTTTGGCGATTATTTCAAGAAGGACGCCATCCGCTTCGGCTGGGACTTCGTGACCGGCAAGGAGTGGCTGGGCATCGACTCACAGCGCCTGATGGTGACGGTCTATCACACGGACGATGAGGCGTACGACCTTTGGCATCGGGAGATCGGTCTGCCCGCGGAGCGCATCGTGCGCATTGGCGACAAGGCCGGCGGCGGCTCCGACAACTTCTGGCAAATGGGTGAAACGGGCCCCTGCGGTCCGTGCACGGAAATCTTCTACGACCACGGCGCACACATTCCGGGCGGCCCGCCAGGCTCGCCGGATCAGGATGGCGATCGCTGGATCGAGATCTGGAATCTCGTGTTCATGCAGTTCGACCGGTCGGCGGACGGCGTGCTCACGCCGCTGCCAAGACCTTCAGTCGACACAGGGATGGGTCTCGAGCGCACGGCCGCCGTCATGCAGGGCGTGCACTCCAACTACGAGATTGATCTGTTCGTCAATCTCATCAAGGCGGCGTCCGCAGCGACGAACACGAGCGATCTGTCGTCGACCTCTTTGCGGGTAATCGCAGATCACATTCGCGCCTGCTCTTTTCTGATCGTCGACGGTGTGCTGCCATCGAATGAAGGTCGGGGCTATGTGCTGCGCCGAATCATCCGGCGCGCGATTCGTCACGGCTACCAGCTGGGTCAGACGCAGCCGTTCTTTCATACGCTGGTCGCGGCGCTCGAGAAGGAGATGGGCGAGGCCTACCCCGAGCTTACGAAGCAACGTGGTCACGTCGAACGCGTGCTGAAGCAGGAGGAAGAGCGCTTCGCCGAGACTTTGTCGCAGGGCATGGCGCTGCTTGAGCAGGCCATCAGCACGCTCAAGTCGAACGAAATTCCCGGCGAGACTGTGTTCCGCCTGTACGACACGTTCGGATTTCCGGTCGATCTCACGGCCGACATCGCGCGTGAACGTGGACTGGACGTCGATCAGGCTGGCTTCGAAACGGCTATGGAAGCGCAGCGCGAACGAGCCCGGGCCGCCAGCAAATTCGGCGTCGACTTACGGGCAGGCGTTTCGGTTGAAGGCCAAACCAATTTCAGCGGCTACGAACGCTTGAGCGACGAAGGCCGGGTCATTGCGCTGCTGCGAGGCGCCGAGCGCGTCGATATTCTGCGCGCGGGTGAAGAGGGTCAGGTTGTTCTCGATCACACGCCGTTTTACGCGGAAAGCGGCGGTCAGGTTGGCGATGCCGGAGCGCTGGTGGGAACGACGGTGCAGTTCCAGGTCGAGGATACGCAGAAGCTCGGCAAGGCATATACGCACATCGGTCGCGTCGCAAACGGCGAACTCAAAGTAGGGGATCGCATCGAGGCGCGCGTCGATCAAGCGCGCCGTCGCGCGACCGTGCTCAACCATTCGGCGACCCACCTGCTGCACGCTGCACTGCGCAAGGTGCTAGGGACGCATGTTGCTCAAAAAGGTTCGCTCGTCGCGCCGGATCGCCTGCGGTTTGATTTTTCGCACTACGCCGCGGTAACGCCGGCTGAACTCCGGGAAATCGAGCGGCTGGTGAATGCGGAAATTCGTGCGAACGCAGCTGCGGAAACCAACCTGATGTCGTATGACGCCGCAGTCGCCTCGGGCGCCATGGCGTTGTTTGGAGAAAAGTACGACGACGAAGTAAGGGTGCTGCGCCTCGGTGATTTCTCGACCGAACTGTGCGGCGGTACGCATGTTCGTCGCGTCGGCGACATCGGTCTTTTCAAGATCATCAGTGAAGGCGGAGTCGCCGCGGGTGTTCGTCGAATCGAGGCCGTTACAGGTGAGGGCGCGTTCGACTGGGTCGCTCAATCCGACCAGGTGCTGCGCGAACTCGCCGCGCTCCTCCGGGCAAGCCGCGATGATGTCGAAGACAAGGTGAAGCAACTGATCGAGCGCAGCCGCAAGCTCGAAAAGGAAATCACTGGGCTCAAGTCGAAACTCGCGAGCGGCCAGGGCGACGATCTGTCCAGCGCCGCCATCGACATCAAAGGTCTCAAGGTCGTCGCGGTGCGCGTCGATGGGGCGGATGCACCAGCATTACGCGAGGCCGTGGATCAGCTGAAGAACAAGCTTCGTTCCGCGGCCATCGTGCTTGCTTCAGTGCAGGCTCCGGACAAAGTGGTTCTGATCGCCGGAGTGACCGCGGATCACGCCGGGAACGTCAAAGCCGGCGATCTGGTGAATGTCGTGGCCCAGAGAATTGGCGGACGCGGCGGCGGTCGCGCGGACATGGCTCAGGCGGGTGGCAACGATCCATCCAGGCT
>JBOHZJ010000351.1:0-8907 GCA_050738395.1 Steroidobacter sp. | reverse complement strand
GTTCAAGGGCGTGCGCTACGGAGCGACGACCGAAGGCCGACGCTTCCTGCCGCCCCAGCCAGCCAATCCATGGAGCGACGTGGCGGACGCCCTCGACTACGGCAATCAGTCGCCCCAGTCGCGGCCGACGAATACGTCGCTATTCCGGACGTGGGCCAACCGGCGCGCTGCGAGTGAGGATCTCCTGTTCCTCAACGTGTGGACGCCTGCACTTCGCGACGGCAGGAAACGGCCCGTACTGGTGTGGTTTCACGGCGGTGGGTTCTCAACTGGTTCTGGTTCGAGCCACGCCTACGATGGAACGAGACTCGCACGCAAGGGCGATGTCGTGGTGGTCACGGTCAATCATCGCCTCAACGCGTTCGGCTATCTCTACCTCGCCGGTTTGAGCTCCGATCCGGCGCTGGCCGATTCGGGCAACGTCGGCAACCTCGACATGCTGCTGTCGCTCCAGTGGGTACGCGACAACATTGCAGAGTTCGGCGGCGACGCAAACAATGTACTGATCTTTGGTGAGTCCGGCGGCGGCGCGAAAGTAAGCACGCTCATGACCATGCCGGCCGCGCGCGGCGTGTTCCACAAGGCCGTCGTGCAGAGCGGCTCGATGATTCGTGCGCAGTCGCCCGAAGCTGCTACTGCGGGTGCGAAAGCGTTTCTGAACGTGCTGGGACTCAAGCCCGAGCAGGTGAATGAGCTGCGCGCGATGCCGATGCAGAAGATCGCGGACGCGCTGAACGGTCTTGCACCACAGGCAGGCGTCAACTTCAGCCCCGTGCTCGATGGTCGGTCGTTGCCGCGTCATCCGTTCGATCCCGATGCGCCAGATGCATCGGCGCACGTCCCGTTGATGGTAGGCACGACCAAGGACGAAACGACCCTGCTGATCGGTGGGCGCGATCCGTCGGCCTTCAACATCTCCTGGGAGGCGCTGCCGCAACGCATCGCGCCGTTCAGTCAGGGTCTCGACCAGGCGCAGCTCATTGCGAAGCTGCGTGAGCTCCTGCCGAGCGCGACGGCAAGCGACCTCTTCTTCACGATCACTACGGCGCGCAACTTCCGCAACAATGCGATCCGGCAGGCGGAGTTGAAATCCCAGCAGGGGAAAGCGCCGGCGTTCCTGTATCAGCTCAATTGGGAAACGCCCGTGGAGGACGGCAAATGGAAAGCGCCGCACGCACTGGAGATCGGCATGGTATTCGACAATGTCGCAAAGTCGGAATCGATGTCCGGCATCAGCGCAGAGGCGCAGAAAGTCGCCGATCACATGAGCAGCGCATGGCTCGCGTTTGCGAAAACCGGCAACCCGGGCTGGCCGGCCTACGATTCGACCGCACGCTCGACCATGGTCTTCAACTTCGATTCAAAGGTCGTGAACGATCCGGATCGCAACCTGCGGCTGCTCTTGTCGAAGCTTCCGCCGCGCGTCCCCTGATTCGTTCACCCAAAGCTGCCGGCGTCGCGATGAATCAGATTCATGCGCCGTCAGCTCTCTGAAGACGGCAACGGCACGCTGACGCCCGTCTTCACCCGCTCCATCACGACGTGAGTGGTGAAGCTGCGGACGTTCGGATCGATCAGCAGATGCTCGCGCGTGAAGGTTTCGTACGCCGTCATGTCCGGCGCAAGCACAACGACGATGAAGTCCGCATCGCCGGTCACGTAGTAGCACTGCTGAACTTCGGGGCAGCCCAGCATCCGCGCTTTGAAGCGCGATAGCTCGGCAGCGCCTTCGCGTTCGATGTCCACCGATATGACGCAGGTGAGCGGAAAGCCGACGGCCTTTGGCGAAATTCGGGCCGTCTCCGCCTCGACCACGCCGGTTTCGCGCAGGCGCTTTAGCCGACGCTGCACGGCTGCCGCAGACAGCCCAATCTCCGCACCGATGATCTCGGCAGTCCGACGGGTGTCGTGCTGATAACGGGCGAGAATCTGCAGATCGAAAGCGTCGAGATCGTTCGCAGCGTCTTTTTGCATCGGAGCTACCGGATTCGCGGCCAAGCCGCATTCCACCAGACCAGAACACGGCCGGACGACCTCCGCCTGCATCTAAGCTCTGCGTCAATCGTCCTGTCACCTGAACACGATTCTATATGTCTACCGCATTCCCCGGGGACCCGGCGTCGTCTGTGGAAGCTGACCATCGGCTCTCACTCACGCAGATTGAATTGGCCGCCACTCTGATCGATCGCCCGTTTCTTCAGTCGCCGCAAAGCGAATGCGCTGCACTGTCCGCGCGACTTGGCTGCGAACTGATCCTGAAAGACGAAACCGCCAATCCCATCGGCTGCTTCAAGGGTCGCGGCGCGGAGTTCTTCGCGGCGCAGTTCCTGGCCCGCGGCGAGCGCGCGCCGCTCGTTTGCGCAAGCGCCGGCAACTTCGGTTTAGGGTTGGCGCATGCCTGCTCCCGGCGCGGCCTCGAGCTCACTGTCTTCGTCGCGGAAACGGCGAATCCAGTCAAGGTCGAAGGAATTCGCCGCTATGGCGCTCACATCATCAGCGCTGGTCGCGACTTCGACGCCGCCAAGCAGGCGGCTCGATTGCACGCGCACGTACGTGGATTGCGGTTCGTCGAAGACGGCGCCGAGCCGGAGATCTCCGAAGGCGCAGGCAGCATTGCGATCGAGCTACTCGCCGGCGGCGACTATGACGCCATCCTGGTCCCGCTCGGCAACGGCGCCTTGCTGGCCGGCATGGCGCGTTGGGTCAAGGCGCATTCGCCGGCGACAGAAATGATCGGCGTATGCAGCGCCGGCGCGCCGGTGATGGTCGAATGCTGGCGACACGGCGTGGGCGCTGCAACGATCGCGGAAGCCAAAGCCGACACTATCGCCGATGGCATCGCCGTGCGCGTCCCGGTACCCGCGGCGGTCAATGACCTGCGCACGCTCGTGGACGACATGTTGCTCGTCGATGACGCACAGCTCATCGTTGCGATGCGTCTGCTGCATTCAGATGCGGGCCTGATGTGCGAGCCCTCCGCTGCCGCGGGCGTCGCGGCGATTGCCGCTCATCGTGAACGCTTCGCGGCACGGCGAGTGGCCACGGTTCTCACCGGTCGAAACCTGACCCAGACACAGATCGAAGCCTGGTTCCATTAACTCGAGCGAATCTCATCCCATGCCCGATCGCCCACCGATGACCGCACGTATGAAGCTTCTCTATCAGACGCATTCTCCGTACGCCCGCAAAGCACTGGTGTTCGCGCACGAGGTCGGCATCGCAGAGCGCATCGAAGTCGTGCATCACGAAACAAGCCCGACACGGCGCAATGAACAGGTGTTCGCCGAGAATCCACTCGGCAAGGTCCCGGTGCTCATTCGACCTGGACTGCCGCCGATCTTCGATTCGGACGTCATCTGCGCCTACCTCGATACGCTGCACAGCGGGCGCAAGCAGATTCCGCTCGAGGGCGAAAGTCGATGGCAGGCGCTACGCGTGCAGGCGGTGGCGCAAGGGCTCGCCGATGCGGGCATCGCAATCCGCTGGGAGACGGTCCGCCGGCCCGAAGAGTTGCGGTACGCACCGTTGCGCGATGGCTATGTGGAGAAGCTCATCGCAAGTTACGACTGGCTCGAACGAGAGCTGGACGTCGCCGCACCGATCCATGTCGGCCATATCGCGCTAGCGACTTGCCTGAGCTGGCTCGAATTTCGCGAGCTGCCGACCTTCCGCGAAAAGCGGCCTCGACTCGTCGCCTGGTTCGACGAGTTCGAAACCCGAGCTTCAATGCGGGCGACGCCGTTGTCGGGCGAGACGCGGGATTAGTAGAACGGAAGTGACTGGTGACTGGCCGGAGCGCTACCGCGCTTTCATCCTCAAAGTCGGAAGGCGCGTCAGCGCTCTGACCAATCATTAGTCACTAATCACTAGTCACTAGTCACTAATCGGGATACACCCCGCGACCACGGCCGAACAGGCGAGTGAGTCCGAATAACGCGTCGATATTGGGCGTCGCCACGCCCACGCGAACTCCGATTTCCCGCACGACCGCGAGCAGTGCATCCAGCTCGATCATGCGGCCCGCTTCCACATCCTGCAGCATTGACGTCTTGAAGCGTCCGAGTTTGCGTGTGATCGCAAAGCGATCCTCGGTGGTTTGCGAAATCGCGCAGCCGATGCGCGCGCCAATCTGTCCAGCTTCGCGCATCGCGGCGGCACAGAACTCGCGCACCAGAGGATCGTCGAGCACGCGATCGCACGTGGCTCCGGTGATTGCCGATATGGGGTTCATCGTCATGTTGCCCCAGAGCTTGTACCAGATGTCCCGGCGAATATTCGTTGAGGTCGTGAGTTCGAAGCCGGCTCCACTGAGGAGTCTTGCGAGCCGGCGTACTCGCTCTGATTCCTCGCCCAGCGGTTCGCCGATGATGAGTCCTTGCCCAATTTTGTGTTCGACCACGCCGGGCTCACTCGAAGATGCACTTGCATGCACGACGCACCCAACGACGTGTCGCAACGGAATGCGATCGGCGATGCGTCCATTCGGATCTACGCTTTCGAGCGGCGTCGCCTCGAGCTCCGGGATACCCGCATTGAACCACCACGGCACACCGTTCATCGCCGGCACTACGACGGTTTGCGGAACGAGCAGAGGTGCGATGCAGCTCGCCACCGTCGGCAGAGCGGGGCCTTTGACTGCGATGATCACGACATCCTGTGGTCCGAGCTCGCCTGGCTCGTCGGTCGCAATGACGGGCGCCTGAATCAACGCGCCGCCCTGCCGCAGGCGCCATCCATATTCACGCAGCACGCGCAACGCATCGCCGCGCGCCACAGCACTGACCGTGCATTCACCCGCCGCCGCTAGCCGGGCGCCTATAAACCCGCCGATCGCCCCGGCCCCATAAATGCATACTTTCATCGTAGAACTTTCAGGATCACTGAGCTGATCGGCAGGAGTCGGATGGATTCCGGCCTCGGTGGAAGACGGATACAGTATTCATCTTGCGCGGTCCGTATCAATGTCGAGCTTTGCGGACGTCCGCTGCCCGACGCCGTGCGCCGACGTCTCATCTGATTTTGCAAGCGGCGCCTTTGACGTCGCCGCGTCCTTATCGCGCTTGAGAATGATGGCGGTCGTCAGGTCTATGACGTGCGGATAGCAGGCGATTTCGTCGCGCATTCGATTGAGCGACTCGATATCGGTGGTGCATGTTTCGACGATTACATCGATATCGCCGCCAACCGATGAGCAGCGCGTGACCCCCGGATTTGCGACGATGCGGGCGATCGTTTGCGGCGCGGGCGTCTTGTCGAGCCGGATAATGAGAAAGGCTTCGATATGCGAACTGAGCGGATCGCGGCTCGCCAACTCGACGCGATAACCGCGAATCACGCCTGTGGCCTCCATGCGAGCGATGCGCTCGCGGACGGAGCTCCGGGCGAGGCCCACCCTGCTCGCGATGGTCTTGATCGATAGTCGGGCGTTCTGCTGCAGCAGCTCAAGAATCTGCCGGTTTGTGTCATCCATCCGCGTCATTCCCAATCCGCCATTACGGCGGCAATACCGCTATTGTGCTTGGTGCAACCGCCACAGCAAGCGTAGACACTGACGCATCGTCCGACTCGCGGCAAATCGCCGTCGTGCGGCGCGAAGAGGCGAACCGGTGGCAACTCTCGGCAGCGTCATCGCCTGGTCGCTCTTCGCGAGCATCGGGCTCGTCCAGGGTCACGCGTTCGCCGCTCAGGCAGCCTCGATGAAGACACGCCCGATCAATGCTACTGATGCTCCCGCCGCCTCAGGCGGATATTCGCAGGCCATCGAGCTGCGCACTCCAAACCGTGTGCTCTACATCAGCGGACAAATTCCCGTCGATCTCGAGGGAGCCGTGCCCGAGGACTTCGCCGCCCAATGTCGACTGGTCTGGGCCAACATCGCGGCGCAACTGCGTGCGGCGGATATGTCGCTGGATGATCTCGTCAAGGTCACGACCTTCCTTTCGGACCGGCGCCATGCCGCCGAGAACTCGCGCATCCGGCGCGAAGTGCTTGGCGAGCGCTCGCCGGCATTGACCATCATCATCACAGGAATTTATGACCCGAACTGGCTCGTTGAGATCGAAGCGATTGCGGCGGAATAGCTCGATCTGCAAGGCCAGACGTGCAGCTGGTTTCGCATTCTTCTCGGTGGTAATCGCGGCCCTGACTCTCGCACATGGGCGCGAACAAGTCGCGACACGGTGGACGCCGCAGAATATTTCCAGCGATCAGTACGAATCCACGCCGACCTTCACGCCAGACGGGCGCGAGATGTTCTTCATGCGCAGCGATCCGCGCTTCGAGCGGTTCCGCATCCTCTGGTCCCGCTGCAGCAACGGCGCCTGGACGCCTCCCCAACCGCCGCCGTTCGCGGCGCCCACGTCCGTGCTGGAGGCGGACCCGTTTGTGACGACGGACGGCGAACGCCTGTACTTCATTTCGACGCGGCAAAACGTGAAGGATGACGATGACGACTTCGACATTTGGTACGTGAGCCGCGAGACCGATGGCAGTTGGGTCGAGGCGCATCGACTGCCGGAGCCTGTCAATTCCACCGGCTCCGAATTACTTCCGCGCATCACCGCCGAGGGCCGGATCTATTTCGGCTCCGACCGGGCGGGTGGATTCGGGCAAGGGGATATCTATGTGGCCGCTGTCGACGCCAACGGTAAATGGCATGTGAGCAATATCGGCCCACCGATCAGTACGGCGGCGTTCGAGTACGAAGCGGAGATCTCGCGTGATGAGCGCACGATGATCGTCGTCGCCGACCGCGGCGATCGCTCTCACCTGTACCGATTCGAAATACGTGGCGGACAGTGGCGTGAACAGGGCCGCATCCCTGCCCGACCTGATGTGTTTCAAGTCGGGCCGCTGCTCTCGCCGGGAGCCGACCGGCTCCTGTTTGCGCAGACAGACGGTGATCGCTCGGGAGAGCTATTCCTGATCGATCTGTCCGCCGAGACGAACGCTGCCTGGCCGCCAAGTTGCCGCCGCGATTCGTTGTCCAGCGACGACTAAGAGCACGGATCACCCGTAGTGAACGCTGCCACCACCTGCGTCCTGACTGCGACGCGTTCACGGCGAAGCTGAACTCCCTCCACTCTCCTTCTGAATCAACCAGTCGATCAACTCGAACATCTGCTCGACTCCTCCCGCGGAGCCCAAGTGCAGACGGTACTTCCCGTTGACGACGAAGCTGGGCGTTTGATCGACACGGCCCGCGCGCATCCAGGCGTCAGCGCGTTTGATGTTGCTCTCGACGGAGAACGATTTCGCAGCGTTGAGAAACTGTTGTTGCGGGATGCCCGCGGTCCGCTGATAGAAGCTCGCCACCTGCTCGAGTGTTGGTTGAGGTTGCTTGAGCCTTCCAGTCTTCAGATCAACGACCGCGAGTTCGCCCGTCTTCCACACGGCGTCGAGCATCGCGGTGTGCGTCTTCTCGAGGACGCCGAGCGCCTGCGCCGTCAAGAATGCGCGCTGAAACAAAGGCCAGCTCTCGGCTGCATTGAAGGACGCCGGTACATAGACGAGCTGTGCATTGGCGGGAAGGCGAGCCTGCAACTGCTCCGCGATCGGATGGAAGCGAGCGCACGCCGGGCATCCATAGGAAAACGCTTCAGCGACTTCGATCTTGCCGTCAGACGTCTGGGTTCGTTGCGCCGGCTGCACGAGAAAGTAGTGCTTGCCCGCGGTCCACTCCTGCGCCGTTGCGATTGCAGGCGAGCACGCAATCAGCATCGTCCCCACGATCGCCATCATTCGAATCTGCATGACCCGCCTCTTCATTCCATTTGGATATGACACTGACACTGCATTGGTGATCCAGTTCCGCAATGCTCTTCAGAAATCCGGAGGAACACTGCGGCCGCGGTTTGCGGTTTGTCCTCCAGCCTGCCTTGATGGATTTCGCACGCACTTACGAGTATGTATGGATTGATCCCGCGTATCCTGATGACGGCGGTGAAGCATTGTCTCGTCCTGAAGAGATCGTAGCAGGCGAATGCGAGCGAGACGCACGCGCAAGACCACTGAACCATCCGAAAGAGTGACATGCAAACAAGAATGAATCGCCGAACCTTCATCCACGGAGCCGCGCTTACATGGCTTGCGACGGAACTATCCTCGGCTTACGCCGATGTTCCGACGCCGCGAAGTCCATTCGGAGCGCATTCGACGGCGGAGGAAGTGACGGCGGGTCTGAACCTGAGCGGCATGACCACAGTCGTGACTGGATGCAATTCCGGCATTGGGTACGAAACCATGCGTGTACTCGCACTGCGAGGCGCGCACGTCATTGGTTCGGCGCGCACCCTCGAGAAGGGGCGGAAGGCTTGCAAAAGCGTTAAGGGAAGGACGACGCCGGTCGTCCTCGAATTGACCGACTTCGATTCGATCGTCGAATGTGCTGATGCAGTTCAGGCGATGAAGGTTTCGATCGATATGCTGATCCTGAACGCCGGCATCGTGCTGGGCGAACTTCAGCAGGTGAACGGGATCGAGAAGCAGTTCGTCGTCAATCACCTCGGACACTTCATTCTGGCGAACCGCTTGATGGATCGCGTGCAGGCCGCGCGCCAGGGACGCGTGGTCGTGGTCGGCAGTGGCAATCATCGCAATGCGCCCGAGGGCGGCATTCAGTTCGACAATCTGTCCGGCAAGGGCTGGAGCAGCCTGGGCTACGCTCACTCGAAACTTGCGAACGGACTTTTCTCTCTCGAGCTTGCGAAGCGGCTGCAGGGAACGCGCGCAACGTCGAACTGCGTGACGCCGGGCGGCGTGCGAACCAACATTTTGCGCAACGTGTCCGCAAGCACGGCGAACTATCCGAAGTCTCCGGCTCAGGGCGCGGCGACGACCTGCTACGTCGCGACGCATCCGACGCTCGCGAAGGTATCCGGCGAGTATTTCGCTGACTGCAACCCCAGA
>JBOHZJ010000350.1:0-5635 GCA_050738395.1 Steroidobacter sp. | reverse complement strand
CCTCTCCCCAGGGAGAGGGAGATTTCTTCTGCACCTCTCCCCGGGGGAGAGGTCGCGCGAAGCGCGGGTGAGGGGTGGTTCGCGCAAAGCAGAATTCGCTCGCACGTGGATGACGATTCAGAACGGCACCAGTGGCGGTGTGCGGCGCGACGGGCGCTCGTCTCGGGCAGCGCTGCGAGCGTCTCATCCGGCGTTGCATTGTCGGTGTGCAGCAAGATCGATGAGGATGCTCCGGCGGGAGCGCTCAACGGGCCGAGTCAGTGGCTCCGGGGCGAAGAGGAAGCGCATACGCGCCAGGCCACTGCAAAGCACACGGCGGTCGGCTATGCGATCCATCACGGCATGTCGATTTTCTGGGCGACGCTGCATGAACGCACCTTCGGATGCGAGCGCAAGAGCGTGGCGCGACATTGCCTCGAAGCAGGCGCCACATCCGCTACCGCGTACGTCGTCGATTACTACCTGACGCCCCCTCGCTTCCGGCCCGGTTTCAGGAAGCATCTGAAACCTCGATCCATGTTCGCGGCGTATGCCGCCTTCGCGACGGGCCTTGCGGCAGCAGCAATCGTGCGAGATCGGGGCATGAATTCCGGCTCAACGACTCAGGCGTCTCGCCTGTCCTCATCTTCTTCCTGGCCCGCATCGACCTGCCGTTCCGCTTCCAGCCAATCGTCGAGTTCCTGGCCTGGCGTGAAGCCGCGGCGCTCCGCGCGCCAGTAAGCTGCTTCGGCGATGCGCGCTTCGCGGCTGGCCGAGAACGACGGAATCTCACGACGCCGGAGCTTTGTGTTGGTGACGCCCGCTGCGGACCCGGTTTGATCGCCTGAGAACTGTGCGTCCGTCGCCTTACCGTCGCTTCGCGAATCCCGCCGCGACTGCATGCGGTCATCATCTTCCAGAACGCTCCCCGCGAACGGCGGCGGCGCTGGTGATTTTGGGGTGCGTGCCGGAGTCCCGCGTGAACGAGTAGCCATGTTCTTCTCCGCGCTTAGGGTGCTGAGTGTGAAAAAGAGAACGTAGAAACGATCGCGCAGATAAGGCGCGCAGGTGCGTAAATGTTCCCTATGTATCAGGAACCGCACTGCATCAGGGCGCGCCGCGGATACGCCCCGCTGAAACTCCGGACAGAGTCAGTCGAAAACATCTTAAGGATCCGAGCAACGCGCATTCGAATCGCGCGCTTCAGATCTCAGTCAGCGATCTGTTTCGCCGATTGGCCCACGTCGTTTGATTCGGGCGCTCCGCGCGCTCGTGTCGCGAAACGCGCCAGTCGATCGAACGCGTGTTCGAGTTTCTGCAGTTCATCGTCCGACAGATCCTTCAGGTTCACCATCTCCGTGCGTGCGCCCTGCATCGCTCGCAGCAGCTCGTCGAGTTTTAGATGCATTGCGCGCGCGTCGCGGTTCTGCGTGTACTGAATCAGGAACACCATCAGGAACGTTACGATCGTCGTGCCGGTGTTGATCCACAATTGCCAGGTATCGGAGTAGCTGAAGAGGCTGCCGGTCACAGCCCACAGGATGACGACCAGCACCGCGATCAGGAATGCTCCCGCCGAGCCAACCCTGTCCGCCGCGCGAATGGCGAAGTGCTGAAAGTAGCCCGCAGCCGGCGGCATTGATGAATTCATGGAGGCGTTCCCGTCTGTGACCCTCCCGTAAACGATCCAGCTCCCGCCACGGGTCCCGGCGCCTTCCCGACAGCTGGTCAAGGACGTGGGAGTGGGACGTTAGGACGGGCGGACAAGCGCGCTCGCATCCGACGTCCTCACGTCTCCACGTCCCGCCGTCCATACGACCTGCAAAAAACTCGTGCTGTGTTCTGGCGCATCGTTCTAGACTCTGGAATGCAGCCGATTCGAAGCTGCGCACCGGGGAGCGAAGTGGATACGACACTTATTAAGGGCATGCGCCTGTTCGAGCGATTGATCCATGCGGATGCGCCGCTCGGCGTTTCCGCGCTGGCCGTGGAACTGGACCTGCAGAAAAGCAACGTTCATCGCACGCTGGCGACCCTGGTCGAACTGGGTTACGCGGAGCAGGACCCTGCAGGACGTTATCGGCCCACGCGTCGTATCTGGGAGCAGGGCATGAAGGTCATCCGGCGCGATCCCATTCGTCGCGCATCGATCTCATTCATGCACGCATTGAACGCCGAGACACAGGAGACCATCAGCCTCGCCGTGCTCGACGGGAGCGACTGCCTCTATCTGCATCAGATCACCACGGGAACGACGATTCGTCCGCTGGCGACGGTGGGTCAGCGTGTGCCCGCTGTATTTCCGGCGACTGGCAAGACTCTGCTGGCCTATCTACCCGACGTAGACAAGCGAGTACGTGCGATCTGCGCGAAACGCACCAACTTTGGGGCGCGCAAGGTCTCCGTCCCGACCTTGCTCGAGGAACTGGCCGCAATCCGCAAGACGGGTTACGCGTATTCGATGAATGCCTGGCGCGAAGGCGTGCACAGCGTCGCAGGCGTGGTGCTCGGCCCGGGCCAGGAACCGTTCGCCGCGATCGGCATTTCCGGTCCTGCCGAGCGCCTGCCAAAGGATCGGCTGAAGGCGCTCTCCAACTCGGTCCTCAACGCGTGCACCCAGATTGGTCACGCGCTGGGGGCGAGCTAGCGGGGTGAGCGGTGGCGACATGAGTCGTGAGCCGTGAGTCGTGAGCCGGTAGTCGTGAGTCGTGAGTCGTGAGTGGCGAGATCGGAATCGAGGCTCTGAAGCGTAAGTCGTAGACGTTCTGCCGACTCACTACTCACTACTCACTACTCACTACTCACCACTCAGTCACCCACTCACAACTCGCCGTTCACGCCTCGGCTTCAATGCCGGGTGCGACTCCCTGAGCTGCGGCTGGACTTGCTGCGCGCGCCTGCGCGCGCCTGACGGCTCTTCGATGCGGACTTCGACCGCGAGCTGCTCGACTGTTTGCGCTTGGCCGGCGGCGGCGCCTCCTCCTCGATGCCCATCTCCTCCATCAGCGCGAACTTGCGTTCCGCCAGCTGCGAGCCCAGTTCCTTCAGATCGAGCTCTGTCTTCCGCAGCGCCGGAAACATCTCGCCCTCTTCCTCTTTCACGTGATGCTTGATGTATTCGCCAAGCACCTTGACCGTCGCCTTGAAAGTCTCATCGTCCGGAGTCATCGCCTCGATTTTCGCGATGAGTTCCTTCGCCGAGGCGTGCTCGACTTCCGCCTCAGTCACGAGCTCAGCTTCCTCTTCGTCCTCCGACAGCGCTTCTTTGGCGGCCGGATACAGAATCTCTTCCTCGATCTGCGCATGCACGGTCACCATGTTGCAAATGCGCTCCGCGAGAGACGACTGCTCCTCTTCCTCCGCCTCTTCAAATTCTCCGAACAATGCTTCCACCATTCGGTGGTCTTGCTTGAGCAACGCCACCGCATCGCGCGGCGCATCGCTCGCTCTACCGTCAGTCGCTCGTGCCATGGCGTCTCTCCTCATAGTTGGATGTGTGGCTGGCGAGGAGGAATGATCTGCACGCGCGGGGAGTTCCCGGCCGAGTGACTAGTCACTTCTCTTCTGCGTTTTCACCCACGCGCGCAGCACTTCCGCCACGCTCCAGGCCTGCGCGATGCAGCCGCCCGGCGCATGCGGCGCCTCCGCATCAAAGATTTCGCTGATGCTGCCGACGCCGCCCTCCTGAAGGTGTTCGCGAAAGGGCTGCAGCATCGCGCGCGCGGCGGTCGGATCGGGATGCACCTTGAGAAAGGCGTCGATGAAGTGGCCGATCAGCCAGGGCCAGACGGTGCCCTGGTGATAAGCGGCGTCGCGCGAGCGCAGGTCGCCGCGGTAGTGGCGCTTGTAGTCCGGATGGTCCGAACTGAGCGTGCGCAGGCCATAGTCCGTGAGCAATCGATCGCGGACGACATCGATCACCGCGCTCCAGCGGCGCTCATCCAGAATGGGGTGCGCGAGAGAGATCGCGAACACCTGGTTGGGCCGCAGGTTCGGATCGTCGCCGTCAGGCCCGTCGATCACGTCGTAGAGGCAGCCGCGCCGCTCATTCCAGTAGCGCCGATTGAACGACTCACGCGCTCGCTGCGCATGCGCCTCGTATTGACCGGGCGACTGTCCCAGATTGGCGCTCCAGGCCGCCATCAGTTTCAGGGCGTTGTACCAGAGCGCCTGAATCTCGACCGGCTTACCGCGTCGCGGCGTTACGACCCACCCATCGACCTTCGCGTCCATCCAGGTCAGCTGATAGCCCTCCTTTGCGGCGCCGATCAGCCCGTCGGCCGGATCGACGTGAATATTGAAGTGAGTACCCGCGATGTGATGTTCGATGATCGATTGCAGCACCGGGAAGAGATTCGCGATGATCATGCGATCGCCGGTCTTCTCGACGAAACGCGAGATTGCGTGGAAGTACCAGAGCGTCGCATCGACAGTGTGATACAGAGCCAGTCGCTCGCCTTCCGGAAACAGATTCGGCAGCAATCCATCTTTCACGTAGTGAGAAAACGTTCGCAGGATGGCGCCAGCTTCACGATAGCGACCGGTACATAGCGTCAGACCTTCGAGGCTGATCATCGTGTCGCGGCCCCAGTCGCCGAACCAGTGATAGCCGGCGTAGACGCTGCGCAGTTCGGAGCCTTCAGCCTGCGCCATCACGCTTTCCTCCAGGCGGCTGCCGGGCAGGACGATGAATTGATCGGCCGCCATGGCGAGCTGCTCGGCGAAGGGATCGCCTTCCAGTCGCGGCGCGAGCGTCAGAAGATTGCCGAGGCGGCGGCGCTCGGCGTCGAAGATGCTCAGGGCGTCGAAATCGAGCCGCTCCCAGGCGTGCGTGGTCGCGACGAACACAATGGGGTGGCCCGCTTCGATACGCGTAATGAAGTACCCCGGACTGAAGGCGCTTTCATACGCCGGGTCGCCGCGATCGCGCTCGATGCAGTACATGAACTGATGTTCATCGAGCTCATCGGTCACGAACGCTGCGGGACGCGGACGCACATCCATCCGTAGCGCGAGGGATCTGCCTTCATAACGAACCTCGTGTCTGCCGCGCCGCACATCGAGCGTGAAGTCATTGCCCGGCGCCTCCAGCGGCGACTCGTCGTGCCGCCTGAAGGACATGTAGGGCCGGATGCGGATATCAAGCGACTCTCCCTTGATCATTCGATACCGCACACACACGGTGTTGTGGCTGTGCGGCATCACGATCGATTTTTCAAAAACGACGCCGTCGACCTCGAACAGCCAGGTCGGCATGAGATGGTTGAGTCGAAATTCCCTCAGGCATCGATGCGCATCGCCGCTGAAGACTCCGTTCTCGAATTCCGCGCCGCCGAGATTCAGCAACTCATCTCCGCAGGGCACGATTTCATCGCAGCGCGAAATCATGATGTGCCGACCTTTCGGCGATGACAGATTCGGCACGAACAGGCCGTGGTATTTGCGCGCGGGACTGCCGGCAAGTGTGCCCGAGGCGTAACCGCCAAGTCCGTTCGTAATCAGCCATTCGCGATTGCGTAGCCATGAGGCGTCGCGCGTGCTATCCCATTTCATAACGATCTGACGATCTTTGATCATGTCTGTAGCCTGTAGTTTGTAGTTTGTAGCTGCGACCCGTAAATGGTGAGTGGTGAGTCGTGAGTGGTGAGTCGTGAGT
>JBOHZJ010000349.1:0-4383 GCA_050738395.1 Steroidobacter sp. | reverse complement strand
AATTGGTCGGGACGAGAGGATTCGAACCTCCGACCCCTTGCACCCCATGCAAGTGCGCTACCAGGCTGCGCCACGTCCCGACCGGTTTGGAGAGCCGCAATCCTTGGGCTCGTGTGAGGCGGCGAATGATAAGGGAGTGAGCGGCGGCAGGCTACCGTTGTAGAGACCTCACCCTCACCCTCACCCTGACCCTCTCCCTTAGGGAGAGGGGACATCAGCGTTTGATAGAGAGAGCGGACCTCAGCGTTTGACGCTCAGCGCCGCAGAATCCTGAGTACGTCCTCAAGCTCACCCCGAAGCTGGCGGACGATCTGCTGCGCCTGCGTCAGATCTTCCCGGGCTTCCTCGCCCTGAAGGCGGTTGCGGGCGCCGCCGATGGTGAACCCCTGTTCGTACAGGAGGCTGCGGATCTGCCGGATCACCAGGACGTCCTGGCGCTGGTAGTAGCGACGATTGCCGCGGCGCTTCACGGGTTTGAGCTGGGGGAATTCCTGTTCCCAGTAGCGCAACACGTGCGGCTTCACGCCACACAGCTCGCTGACTTCGCCGATCGTGAAATAGCGCTTGCCCGGGATCGCGGGCAGTTCGCTGTTATTGCCTGGTTCCAGCATATGCCTCGACTCGCGCCTTCAGTTTCTGTCCTGGCCTGAAAGTCACAACGCGACGCGCGCTGATCGGAATTTCTTCGCCGGTTTTCGGATTGCGTCCCGGCCGCTGGTTTTTATCTCTCAGGTCGAAGTTGCCGAAGCCGGAGAGCTTCACCTGCTCGCCCGTCGACAAAGACGCGCGCAATTCTTCGAAGAACAGATCCACCAGTTCGCGCGCTTCGCGCTTGTTGAGGCCAAGCTGATCGAACAGCGCCTCCGCAATTTCAGCTTTCGTCAGTGCCATGCTTATCTGTCCCGAATCGTGGCGTTGAGCTTGGCGCTCAATTGTTCGATGACCCGCGCCACGATGGCGTCGGCTTCATTGTCGGTGAGTGTGCGCGAAGTATCCTGCAACTGCAGGCCTAAGGCTATGCTTTTCTTGCCTTTCTCGAACTGCTTGCCGCGATAAACCGACAGTACATTGAGCTCATTCAGCAGCCCGCCCGCGCTGGCGCGCACGGTTGAGCACAGGTCGTCCGCGCTCACCGATTCATCGACGATCACCGCAATATCTCTTCGAATGGCGGGGTATCGGGAGATCTCGCGAAATTCGGGAAGCGGTGCGGCGAGGCCGGCCTCCGTCTCGAGCTCGAACACGAAGACCGGATATGTCAAATCGAGACGACGTGCATGCTCGGGGTGAATGGCGCCGATCCAACCTACGGTGCGATCGCCGCGCCAGATGCGCGCCGACTGGCCGGGATGTAATGCCGAGTGTCGATCCGCGGTGAAGCGAAATTCGGCGGCGGCGCCGGTGATCGCAATCAACGCCTCGACATCAGCTTTGATATCGAAGAAATCGACTTTCGTGGACTCGGCGCCCCACTGATCCGGAATTGCGGGACCGGACGCGACGCCAGCAATGACTTCTGTTTCAGCGCCGCTGTCGCCCGCGTAGCGACGGCCGATTTCGAAGAGCCGTACGCGATGCTGTTGTCGTCGCTGATTCTCGCGTACCGCCTGAATCAGGCCGGGCCACAACGACACGCGCATAACGCTGAGTTCGGCCGAAATCGGATTTGACAGTGCAAAAGCCGGCTCGGGGCAGAGAATTGCCTGCTTGCCCGCGTCCGTGAACGTGTATGTGATCGCTTCCCGGTAGCCCCGATCGACCAGCAAGTCTGCGGCGCGCTCATTGCGTACGCGCGCTTCCGGCCATGGCGACATCGATTGCGCGATGACCGCGTCGCGTTCCGGGATATTGTCGAAGCCGTACAGCCGAGCGACTTCCTCGATCAGATCCTCTTCGATTCGAATGTCGAAGCGCCACGACGGCGGCGTGACCTGCCAGATTGTGGGCTCGGGGCTGGACGCTTCAATGCTCATACCCAACCGTGTCAGCAAGTCTCCCACCACGGCGGCTTCGATTTTCACACCGAGCACATGTTCGATTCGACGATGCCGCAGAGCAACGCGACGGCGCTCCGGACTCACGTTCGCGACTCGCGTCACGCTGACAGGTCCCGCCTGGCCGCCCGCGCATTCGATCAGCAATTGCGTCGCGCGTTCGATGGCGCGTTCCTGCAGCTCCGGATCTACGCCGCGTTCGAAACGTTGTGACGCATCGGTGATGATTCCATAGCGACGGCCGCGGCCTGCAACGGTGGATGGATCGAAGAACGCCGCCTCCAGTAGTACATCGGTCGTGGCGTCATTGATGCCTGATGCTTCACCGCCCATCACGCCCGCGATCCCGAGCACAGTTTGTTCGTCGGCAATCACCAGAACGTCGGGCGCCAGATCGACCGCGCTGCCGTTGAGCAAGGCCAACTTCTCGCCCGCCTTCGCAAACCGGACGACGATCGCGCCATGCAGTCGGTGCAGATCGTACGCATGCATCGGCTGACCGAGCTCAAGCACCACGTAGTTGGTAATGTCGACCACTGCGCTGATCGAGCGAATTCCTGCGCGTCGCAAACGCTCCTGCATCCAGAAGGGCGACTTGGCGCCGGTTCGCACGCCGCGAATCACTCGCCCAACGAACTTCGGACACCCTGCCCCGCCTTCGAGGCGCACGGGGAAAGTTGTATCGATCGTTACAGCAGCGGATTTGATTGCGGGCGCATGAATCGCGACGCGGCGCGCTGCGGCGACTTCACGTGCGACGCCGACGATGCTCATGCAGTCGCCGCGATTGGGCGTCAGATTGACGTCGAGAATTGAATCGTCCAGTCCCAACGCCGCCGTCAACGCATCGCCCGTGTTCAGATGCCGCGGTAGATCGAGCAGTCCGCTGGCGTCGTCGTCCAGACCGATTTCGCGGGCGGAGCACAACATGCCGAAGGATTCGACGCCGCGCAGCTTCGCCTTCCTGATCTCCGTTCCGTTTGGCAACGTCGCGCCGACTGTGGCAAGCGGCGCCTTCATCCCCACGCGAACATTCGGTGCGCCGCAGACAATCTGTACTTCTTCGCGGCCGGTCGAGACGCGACACACGCTGAGCTTCTCGGCGTCCGGATGCTTGTCTACACGCTTCACTTCACCCACGACGATTCCGGGCAGATCCGGACCGGCGCGATCAACGCCCTCGATTTCGAGACCCGCCATCGTGAGCGCATGCGCAAGCCCCGGAACGTCGTCGCCCGTATCAACCCATTCGCGCAACCAGTGCAGACTTATCTTCATGGGCTGGAGGCTGGAGGCTGGAGGCTGGAGGTAGAGGTGCTCGCACGCGCCTTCCGGCACGCTGTCCACTGTCCGCTGTCCGCTGTCCGCTTCTTCATGCGAACTGCTTCAGGAAACGCAGATCGTTTTCGAAGTACATGCGGATGTCGGTGACGTTGTAGCGCAGCATCGTCAGGCGATCGATGCCCATGCCGAACGCATAGCCGGTGTACTTCTCCGGATCGATGTTCACCGCGCGCAGCAGGTTCGGGTGCACCACGCCGCAGCCGGCGACTTCGACCCATCCTGTGTTCTTGCACACACGGCAGCCCGAGCCGCCGCACGACACACACGAAATATCCACTTCGGCCGAAGGTTCCGTGAACGGAAAGTACGAAGGCCGCAGACGCATCTTCACGTCTTTCTCGAACAGCGCCTGCATGAAGCCGTGCAACACCGCTTTCAGATTGGCGAACGTGATTCCCTCATCGACCACCAGGCCTTCGACCTGATGAAACATCGGCGTATGCGTCATGTCGGAGTCGATGCGATAAACGCGGCCAGGAACGATCACGCGCACCGGCGGCTTCTGCCCTTCCATCACACGCACTTGCACCGGCGAGGTGTGAGTGCGTAGCAAGCGACCGTCAGGGAAGTAGAACGTATCGTGCATCGCCCGCGCGGGATGATCCGCGGGAATGTTCAGCGCTTCGAAGTTGTGCCAGTCGTCTTCGATTTCCGGACCATCGGCCACCATGAAGCCGGCCTGTCGGAAGATCTGTTCGATACGCCTGCGTACTCGAGTGATCGGGTGCAGACCGCCAATCGATTGACCGCGGCCTGGCAACGTGACGTCGACGGAATCGCTCGCGAGTTGCGCGGCGAGTTTCTCTGCTTCGAGAGCGGCGCGTCGCGCATCGAGTGCGTTGCCGATCGCGTCCTTAGCTTCGTTGATCTGCGCACCGACCGCGCGGCGAGCGTCCGGCTCCATCGATCCGAGCGTCTTCAGGAGTGCGGTGATTTCGCCCTTCTTGCCGAGCAGGCGAACGCGAACGAGTTCGAGCTCTTCGATGGTCGAGCTGCCAGCGATTCCAGTGCGTGCGGCTTCGACGAGCGAGTGCAGGTCTTGAGC
>JBOHZJ010000348.1:0-5451 GCA_050738395.1 Steroidobacter sp. | reverse complement strand
AAGCGGTTAGCGGTTGGCGGTTAGCGGTTGGTGAAGAAGGAACCCGTGTTTGCAGCGCTCACTGGCGCGTCAGCGGACGGAGATGCCGGCGCGAAGCGTTCTGACTAACCGCTAACCGCCAACCGCTAACCGCTTCTCGTCGTCACTGCATCCGCAGTGACCGCGACAGAAACGCCCACTGATCCGCGAAATCTTCGATCTGCATCCATACCGGCTTGCCAGCGCCGTGGCCTGCGCGGGTCTCGACGCGCAGCAGAATCGGGTTGCTGCAACCTTGGGCGCGTTGCAGCTCGGCGGTGAATTTGTAGCTGTGCCAGGGTACGACGCGATCGTCGCGATCGGCGGTGGTGACGAGCGTCGGCGGATAGCAGGTTCCTTTGCGAACATTGTGGACCGGCGAATACTCCAGCTGTGCGCGAAACTCCGCTTCGTTCTCGCTCAGGCCATAGTCGCTCGACCACTGACGCGCATTGGCGCTCGGCGTGTGATAGCGCAGCATGTCGAGCACACCGACCGCGGGCAGCGCGGCGCCGAACAGATCCGGGCGTTGCGTGATCGCGGCGCCCACCAGCAACCCTCCATTGCTGCGGCCATGGATCGCGAGCTTCGCCGTCGAAGTGTATTTCTTCGCGATCAGGTACTCCGCGGCTGCGATGAAATCATCGAACACATTCTGTTTCTGCAACTTCGTGCCCGCACTGTGCCACGCCTCGCCGTACTCCGAGCCGCCGCGCAGATTCGCAACGGCGTAGACGCCGCCCATCTCCAGCCACACGAGCACCGGCACTTTGAACGCCGGGAGCTGAGGGATGCTGAAGCCGCCATAGCCATAGAGCATCAGCGGCGCGGAGCCGTCCTTCACCAGGTCGCGCCTGCGAGTGATGAACATCGGAACTTGCGCGCCGTCCTTGCTACGGTAGAACACCTGCTCAGTCACGAATGCGCTCAGATCGGCGGAGAATTTCGGCGTGCGAAACACGCTCGAGTCGCCGGTTGCGACGTCCAGGCGCGCGATCGACGTGGGCGTGAGGAAATCCGTGTAAGCGAAGAACGTTTCGTCATCGCGCACATCGCCATGGAAACCAATCGCCTGACCGGGTCCGGGAAGCCGTACGTCGTAAAGCGGCTTGCCATTCAGATCGAGCGCCCGCACGACCGAGCGTGCGTCTTCGAGATGTTGAGTGAACAGTCGGCCGCCGACGACGCTTGCTTCGGTCAACGCGAAACGGCTCTCGGGCGCGATTACGCGCCAGTTCGATTTGGCCGCCGAAGCGGCCGGAACCGCGATCACCTGCGCGTTCGGCGCGTCCTTGGTTGTGTGCACATAGAAAACGTCATCGATCTCGGCGACGAACTGGTAACTCGCATCGAACGTATCGAAGAGCCGCACCACGTCGCCCGAGGGAGAGCCGTCGCCGCCAAGCGTGCGGTAATAGATGCCAGTCTGCTGCGAACCGTCGTACAACCAGATGATGAGATACCGGCCGTCGTCGGAAATCTGCACGTAGGGGTTGCGCGTGGGGTGGTCCGTGACCTCGAAGATCAGTGGATCGGCCGCCGCCGGGGTTCCGAGCACATGGCGATAGATCTCGCGCTGTTTCGTATCGTCGCCGGCCCCGTCGGCGCGCGTGGGATAGCGTGCGTAGTACACAGAGCGTGAATCGGCGGTCCATGCCACCGGCACGAACTTGATGAAGCGCAGCACGTCCGGTAGATCGCGTCCGGTCGCAATGTCGCGTATGTGCCATGAACGCCAGTCCGTGCCGCCGTCAGACAGGCTGTAGGCGAGCAACTTGCCGTCCGGGCTGGGCACGAATTCGCCCAGCGCGATGGTCGCATCCTTGCTGAGCGTGTTCGGATCGAGCAGCACACGCGGCGTCGCCTCGAGCGTATCGGCCACATAGAGCACACTCTGATTCTGCAGTCCGTCGTTGCGTAGCCAGAAGTATCGACCGCCGCGTTTGACCGGAATGTCATAGCGTTCGTAGTTCCACAGCTGCGTCAGACGATCTTTTATCTTTTCGCGCGCCGGAATTATTTCGAGATGCGGCTGCGCGAGTGCGTTCTGCGCCTCGATCCACTGCCGCGTGTCGGCGGCGCTTTCGTTCTCCAGCCAGCGGTACGGATCGGCGATGCGCCGGGCGTGATACGTGTCGACGTGATCGACCCGTTTCGTGTCTGGATAGGCCAGGGCGTGCGCCTCATCCGTCCGACGTGCTGAATCAACGCTGCATGCCGACGCAAGCGCCAGGCTCGCGAACAGGAAAATCTGCTTCATCAAGATGATCTCCACCGGATCGAATCACACGCCGAGCGCCGCTCTGCCTCCCCGCAACGCTGGAGAGGGGAAGATACGGCCAGCCGATTTTTGATATGGTCGCCGGAATCACGCAAGTCTTCTATCCCGAATGTGAATCGTGAGCTGTGAGTCGTGAGCCGAAAATCAGGCGCGAGGCTTTCCGACTCACGATTCACGACTCACGATTCACGATTCACAGCCTACAACCTCCGGCTCCTTCCATGCGGTATACAACAACACTCCTCCTTTCCCTGATTGCGCCGCTGCTCATCGCAACCCACGCGACACCTGCCGCGAGCGAGCCGCTCACCGTCGAACGGATCTTCGCGGCGCCCGACCTGAGCGGCCCACGGCTGCGCGAGCCGAAGTTCTCGCCCGACGGACGCTACGTGACGTATTTGCAGGGCAAGGAGGACAACAAGGATCAGCTCGATCTGTGGGCTTTCGATACACGCAGCGGCAAGGCGAAGTTGCTGG
The DNA here is from genome assembly GCA_050738395.1 of Steroidobacter sp. Lineage (GTDB taxonomy): Bacteria > Pseudomonadota > Gammaproteobacteria > Steroidobacterales > Steroidobacteraceae > Steroidobacter. The sequence continues at coordinate 2,675 of JBOHZJ010000348.1, read as the reverse complement.
TCGATTCCCGCGCGCTCATCGGCGATGACGAGAAACTGTCCGCGGAGGAGGAGGCGCGCCGCGAACGCCAGCGAACCGCGTCCTTGCGCGGCATTGTCGAATACCAGTTCTCTTCCGACGGGAAACGGCTGCTGATTCCGCTCGGCGGCGACCTGTATCTCTACGATCTCACCGCGCGCTCGAATCCGGTTACACGACTCACGACCACGAAGCCGTACGAAACGGATGCACGCTTTTCGCCGCGCGGCCGCTATGTGAGTTTCATTCGCGACCAGGATCTGTTTGCGATCGAGCTGAGTTCCCGTCAGGAGATCGAGCTGACGAGCGGCGGCGACGGACTCGTGCAGAACGGCGTCGCCGAGTTCATTGCGCAGGAGGAGATGGGGCGCGACACCGGGTACTGGTGGTCGCCCGATGAAAAGCGCATCGCCTTCACGCGTATCGACGACTCACCCGTGCAGGAAGTGGAGCGATTCGAAATCAACGCTGAAGGCGCGCGCATGTATCGGCAGCGCTATCCCGCAGCGGGCACGCCAAACACACGCGTTGAGCTGAAGGTGCTCGAGGTCGCATCACGCAAGGCGACGGACGCGGATCTGGCGTTGGCGGACGGCTACCTCGCCCGCGTGAACTGGTTGCCGGACTCCACGCACTTCGCCGTGCAGCGGCAAACGCGCGATCAGACGCGGCTGGATATTCTCAAAGTGAATGCGGCGACGGGCGCCGCGTCGATTCTGCTGACGGAAACCAGCCCGCACTGGATCGAGCTGCACGACGATCTGAAGTTTCTGGACAAGCGACCGGGTTTTATCTGGTCCTCGCGCCATTCCGGCTACAAGCACCTTTACCTGCATGACCTCGACGGCAAGTTGATCCGTCCTTTGACGTCCGGCGAGTGGATGGTCGTCGGCGACGGCGAGGAAAGCGGACTGGTCGGCGTCGATGAAGCGAAGAGCCTGGTGTATTTCACATCGAATGAAGGCTCGCCGCTCGAGCGGCATCTGTATGTAGCGTCGCTGGACACGCGCACGCCGGGAGCGCCTCGCCGCATCACGAAGCAGCCAGGCTGGTACGACGCGAAGCTCGCGCCCGAGGGCGGGGCTTATCTCGATCAGTGGTCCTCGCCGGAACAACCGCCGACCGCCAGTCTGCGAACGCTCGATGGCTCAGTGAAGCACTGGCTCGTGAAGAACGCGCTCGATGCGACGCATCCCTATCACCCATTCTCGAGCCATCACGTCAAGGAGGAGTTCGGCTCGACGACGGCCAGCGACGGTCAGACGCTCTACTACCGGCTGCTGCGACCTGCACACATGAAGGACGGCCAGCGCTATCCGGTCGTGATCGACACATACGGCGGCCCGCACTTTCAGTATGTGAAGAAAGACTGGATGGGCGGCGCGCGCGCGGCCCAGGGTTACTTTCGTCAGGTGCTCGCTCAACACGGATTCGTCGTGTTCACGCTCGACAACCGCGGCTCAGGCTTTCGCGGCAATACCTTCGAGGCCGCGATCGCAGGCCGCATGGGAGATGTCGAGATCAGGGATCAACTTCGCGGCGTAGAGTTCCTGAAGACGCAGCTATTCGTCGACCCAGAGCGCATCGGCATCATGGGCTGGAGTTACGGCGGCTACATGACGCTCAAGGCGTTGACGACGACGAACGCGTTTCGCGCCGGCGTCGCAGGCGCGCCTGTGACGGACTGGCGTCTCTACGACACGCACTACACCGAGCGTTATCTATCCACGCCCGCCGCCAACAAGAATGGCTACGAAGCGAGCGGCGTCCTGCAGGACGCCGGCAAACTTCATGGCGCCCTTCTGCTCGGACACGGCATGGCGGACGACAACGTGCTCTTCACGAACAGCACGATGCTGATGCAACAGCTGCAGTCACTCGGCAAACCGTTCGATGTGATGACCTATCCCGGCGGCAAACACGGCTTGGTGCGCATGCCGCAGCAGGGCCGGCACTATTACGAGATGGTGTTGAGATTTTTCGAGCGGGAACTGAAGAGATGAAGCGGAGAATTCCACAAGCAGACATGGGGTTTTCCGCCAAAGCTCGTTCTCCCAGGTCAGTGCTGTACATTACGTTTCACAACAAGACTCCGGAGACATCCATGCGCCGCTTTCGCACGCTAACGCCGACCGTCCTTCTTCTATTCGCCGCGGCGTGCACTTCCACGCCGCCGGAGGAACCTGCGAAGCCCGCGTCCGCCGGAGTCACCGGCGCCTGGCTGCTGACGGTCGACAGCCCGATGGGCACGCGCGAGAACGAGGCGGTATTCACGCAGCAGGGCGAGCAGCTCACCGGCGTCATCAAGGGCTCACGCGGCGAAACGCCGCTCACTGGCGCACTGCAAGGCGATGCGATCACGTTCGGCATCAACGTGACGATTCAGGGACAGAACATGAACATTAATTATTCCGGCGCTGTCGCCGGGGACACGATGAGCGGCAACGTCGTGTTCGGTGATTTCGGCGACGGGAAGTGGAGCGGCAAACGAAAAGAGCTGTAGGCGAGCGGCAGTCTGCCGTTCTTGCGCCGGCGCTCTCTCATCATCCGGTCCCTGCTGACTCGAAAGACTCGTTGATCTTCGGATTTTGCCGAATACCTATCCGGCACGAAGGCGAGCTACTGGAGCTGGGAAGATCCCTTCGACGGGCTCAGGG
>JBOHZJ010000347.1:0-6765 GCA_050738395.1 Steroidobacter sp. | reverse complement strand
GGACCGGACAGGTCGATTCGGCGTTCCTCCGACTCACGGCTCACGGCTCACGGCTCACGACTCACCGATTACTGATCGATCGTCATGAATGTCATGCGCTCAACCCGATTGGCGGCGAGCGCTTCGGTTCTTAGAGTGCGGTGTGCATAGAGGCATCAATCATGAACACACACATCAAAGCACTCATCAGCATCGCCTTGGCGGCAGTCCTGTCCGGGTGCGCGGTCGGCCCGGACTACCGTGCGCCGCAGACGCCGGCTCCTGATGAGTTCATTGCGGCCGAGCGCGCGCAAACCTCGTCTGCGGAAGTGGAACGCGAGTTCTGGAAGTCGTTCAACGATCAGCAGCTGAACGATCTCATCGAGCGCGCGCTCGCGGCGAATCACGACATCCGCATTGCGACGGCGCGACTGCGTGAAGCACGAGCGCTGCGCGGCGAGGCGCGACTCGATTTTGCGCCGACCATTACAGCCTCTGGATCATCGGTAGATGCACGCGCGAGCGAGCGGCAGGGCCCGATAGCAGGCGCGCCGCGCGATCAGGACTTCTACGAGGCGAGCTTCGATGCGTTCTGGGAACTGGATTTCTTCGGGCGCGTACGGCGCGGCGTCGAAGCACGTTCGGCCCAGGTGCAGTCGGCCGAAGCGTCGGTTTACAGCACGCAGGTGAGCGTAACTGCAGAAGTCGCGCGCCGCTATTTCGAATTGCGCGGCGCCCAGCAGCGTCTCGAAGTTGCACGTCGCAACGCGGATAATCAGCGTGAGACGCTGCGCATCACCCAGGTCCGGCTCGATGCTGGACGTGGCGCACAACTCGATTCATCGCGTGCACAGGCGCAGTTGTCGGCGACGCTTGCGACGATTCCGGATCTGGAGGAATCGGTGCTGCGTTCAATCCTGCGCCTCGGCGTGCTCATTGGCGAGTCGCCCGAGGTGCTGGTCGACGATCTGAGCGCACCGCGAGGGCTCCCGACGCTACCCGTTGCGCACAGCATCGGCACGCCCGAAGCGCTGCTGCGTCGTCGCCCCGACATTCTGGGAGCGGAACGCGATCTCGCTGCAGCGACCGCGAACATCGGCGTCGCTGTTGCGGATCTGTTTCCGCGCATTTCGTTCATCGGCCGCTGGGGCTTCGATGCAATCGACAGCAGCGCGCTCGGCGAGGCCGGCAGCGAAGCCTGGTCCTTTGGTCCGAGCATCCGCTGGGCGGCGTTCGATCTGGGACGCGTACGACAGCGTATTCATCAACGCGAAGCCGCCGCCGACGGAGCGCTCGCGAGGTACGAACAGACCGTGCTGCGCGCGCTGGAAGAAACGGACGCGAGCCTGACCGCTTACGGCAAGGCGCTGGTGAAGCAGGAACATCTGCAAGCCAGCGCCACCGCCTCACTGGAAGCTGCGACGCTCGCCCGCGCGCGCTTCGATAACGGCGTTACGGACTTCCTTACGGTGCTCGACGCCGAACGCAGCGCACTCGCCGCCGAAGACCAGCTTGCACAGAGCGAGACGCAGACCGCGACCGCGCTGCTCGCGACGTACAAGGCGCTGGGCGGCGGGTTTCGACCGATCGATACACGCGCCTCCATGTAGAGGTGCGAAATTAAGTGGGGCGCGCGGTGCGTACACGTTTCCTTGTTTGGCCTCGTAAGAATCAGGTGTGTGAATATCTGGACAGAGACAGACTCTTTTGCAATATCCACCACGACCCTCGTGATACCCTCTCACACATAAGAACGCGGCGAGCGCAGTTCTGATCTCCGTATCTGGTGCGTGACGGTATGGCTGTTTCGACAAAATCGATTCGGTACAAATTGCGTGCGGACCGCACGATGCCTTCCAGCGGTGACTTGGCTGAGCCTGGAATCGATCCCGACCAGATACCCTTGCTTGATGGTGGTTTCCCCGTTGCTGCCTATCAGTACCCGCAGCTGCGATTTATGGGGAGCAAGTTTCGGCTTCTCCCGTGGATCCATCGCACTGTTTCTGAACTACGGTTTGAAACCGTTCTCGACGCCTTCTCCGGCTCCGGCTGCGTCAGCTACCTGTTTAAGGCGATGGGCAAGCAGGTCTCCTCCAATGATTTCTTGAATCTCTCTGCTACGGTTGCTCGCGCGCTTGTGGAGAACGACAAGACCCGGCTGAGCGAAAACGATCTTGAGACGTTGCTGGAATACGACCCACGGCACAAACGCTTTATTGAGCAGACTTTCAGCGGCATTTTTTACACGCCCGAAGATTTGCGTTTTCTGGACCGTGCGTCATGGAACGTCCGCAAATTTCGCAGCCCACACAAGCAGGCGCTGGCGCTGGCGGCATTGATCAGGTCCTGTGCGAAACGGCAGCCGCGCGGAGTGTTTACTGTGGCGGGAGACCCGGAGCGTTACAAGGATGACCGACGCGATCTCAAGCTCTCGATACGGGAGCACTTCATCGAGCAAGTTGCCGCGTACAACCGAGCCGTACTAGCAAATGGATATTCAAATAGTGCGCGATGCGGCGACATATTCACATGGAACAGCGGCTCGCCTGATCTTGTGTACATGGATCCGCCGTACGTGCCACGCGCAGACGACAACTGCTACATCAAGAGGTATCACTTCCTCGAAGGGTTATCGTGCTATTGGGAAGGAATGAATTTGCTCCCGGAATCCAGGGTCAGAAAGCTCGAGAAGCGCTTCACGCCGTTTTCTTACCGAAGAACGGCGCTCGAAGCTTTCGACCACATTTTTCGGAAATTCGCCGATAGCACGCTAGTGTTGTCGTACTCGTCAAACGGCTACCCGGACCTGGATGAAATTTCCCGCACGATGCGCCGCTACAAGCCTCACGTCGACGTTGTGAGCTGCCAGCATCGATATCATTTCGGAACACATGCCGCGGCAAAGCGCACTGCCGCGCTCGAGTACCTGATAATAGGCACGTAAAGCACCCGAAGAAATGCAGCGAGTCCGGCAAACAGTCGAGGAGATCGAGGCAGCACTTACTCCAGTCGAAAGCAGCTGGCGAGACGAGACCGCTGACCGGGTGATCGAGCGTCTGAAAGCGCTACCGGCCAAGCCTGCTTATGCCCGGGTTGATATCGCTGCATGGCTCAGCCTGACCAACGTATCCAAAGCGCAGAGAAACGATCACTTCGAAGCCAACATTACTGCTGTGAGACTGTTCCTGGACCTGTCTAAGGATGAGTTCATGGGTCAACTCCGCGAACAACTGCGCCCCGGTGGGTGTGGTGTCACGCGTTTTCTCGCGCAGCCCGAGTCTTTCATGGCAGCGTTCGAGAAATTCGAGCTACAGGAGAAGATGGCCCAGTTGGTGAACACGCCGCTGACGTGGGACGCGCTGCTGACGGAGCGATTGAAAGGTGGACGCGGTAGTGCGATTAAGGGCCAGCGGCGCGGCCGCTCCCTCGAAGACTTCGTCGAGGATGTCGTAAAAAGCGTATTCGGCGTCGAAGGCTACCATCCTCGGTGTCGGTTTCGCGGAGCCAGTGGTCTCAGTACTGAGAAAGCCGATTTCGCGATCCCAAACAAGAGCGATCCTCGAGTGCTCATCGAAGTCAAAGCCTACGGCGCAACCGGCAGCAAGCAGACCGACGTTCTTGGAGACATTCGGCGTATCGTCGCTGAGAAACGTTCTGATACCGATTTCTTGCTGGTTACCGATGGCATAACCTGGCGCGACCGTTTGAGCGATCTGGGCAAGCTCGTGCAGATGCAAAATCACGGCGAGATTGCGCGCATTTACACGCGCTCCATGATCGAGCGCTTCCGTATGGAGCTGGAGCAGCTACGGGCAGATCACGCTCTGTAAAGATCAGCTAGGAATCGGTGCGTTCCCCAAATCCGTGTCGCGATGCTGCCGCCATATCGTATTCACGCGTGTTCGAATGTGAATCGTGACCAGAAGGAGTGCTGGCCGAAAAGCGGCGCTCCGGCGCACTAGCTTTTGACTGATCACTAGTCGCTAATCTCTAGTCACTTCCCAAACATGACATCTCCTGACGCGTTCTCGTGATGACGGGAAAAACTCACTTTTCCTGAGCAGCGCCGGGAGTATGCTGCGGCTCTCCCGAATGAATACCTCCGACCTCTTCCACCCCGCTGTCGCGGCGTGGTTCGCCAGAACATTTTCGGCGCCTACGCCGGCGCAGGTCGATGCGTGGCCGGCGATTCAATCCGGCAAGAACGTGCTGATCGCCGCACCGACCGGATCCGGCAAAACGCTCGCTGCGTTTCTCGCGGCGATCGATGAGCTGGTGCGCGAAGGCGAACAGTGGGAGCTGCCCGATGAAACGCGCATTGTGTATGTCTCGCCGCTGAAGGCGCTGTCCAACGACATCAATCGAAATCTCGAAGCGCCGCTCGCCGGGATTCGCGAAGAGCTGCGAGCGCACACGGTGCGCGACGTCGACATCCGCACCTGGGTTCGCACGGGCGATACGCCGCAATACGAACGCACCCAGATGCGTCGCAAACCGCCGCACATTATCGTTACAACGCCGGAGTCGCTGTACATCCTGCTCGGTTCCCAATCGGGTCGGGAAATGTTGTCGACCACACGTTCCGTCATCGTCGATGAAATCCACGCGATCGCCGGCAGCAAACGCGGAACGCATCTCGCGATCTCGCTCGAACGCCTCGAAGCACTGACCGGCCGTCGACTGACGCGCATCGGTCTGTCCGCCACGCAGAAGCCCATTGAAATCGTGGCCCGGTTTCTGGTTGGTTGTAAACGTAACGGCGCCGCGGGCGAAATCGACTGTACGATCGTGGACAGCGGCCACGTCCGCCATCGCGATCTGGCCATCGAATTGCCCGACTCGCCGCTCGAAGCGGTCATGTCGAATGAAGTGTGGACGCAGGTCTACGATCGACTCGCAGAATTGATTCGCGAACACCGAACGACGCTGGTGTTCGTCAATACACGCAGGCTCGCAGAACGGGTATGCCGGCATTTGTCGGAGCGGCTTGATACGCCGGTGACTGGCGGGCGGCGGGCGGCTGATGGTCAAAGCGCGGCAGGCGGTCCCCTCGCCCGCGCCGTGCGCGACCTCTCCCCAGGGACAGGTGGAGTAGAAGACGAAGAGGAAGAAGCAGCAGAGGCGGAAGAAGAAGTCCCCCTCTCCCTGGAGGGAGAGGGCCGGGGTGAGGGGGCGCGGAGCGCTTCTGGCCAATCACCAGTCACTAGTCACAAGTCACCTTCGGTAGTCGCCGCGCACCATGGCAGTCTTGCGAAGGAACTGCGGTTCAGCGCCGAACAGCGATTGAAGCGCGGTGAATTGAAAGCGCTGGTCGCCACGGCGTCGCTTGAACTTGGCATCGACATCGGCGATGTGGATCTCGTTTGCCAATTGAGCTCGCCGCGTTCGATCAATGCTTTCCTCCAGCGCGTCGGTCGATCAGGCCACGCCGTCGGCGGCACGCCGAAGGGCCGCCTGTTTCCATTGTCGCGCGACGATCTCGTCGAATGCACAGCACTGCTCGACAGCGTTCGTCTTGGCGAACTCGATCGGCTGAAGATTCCACAACTGCCCACCGACGTCATCGCGCAGCAGATCGTCGCGGAAGTCGCTGCACGCGAGTGCGGCGATGCGGAACTCTACGGGATGCTGCGCGGCGCCTATCCCTGCCGCGATCTCACGCGCGAGTCGTTCGACGAAATCGTCCGTATGCTTGCAGAAGGCTTCGCAACGCGTCGCGGTCGCCGGGGCGCACTGCTGTATCACGATGCGGTGAATCACGTGCTGCGCGGCCGCAAGGGCGCACGACTCACCGCAATCACCTCAGGCGGCGCGATTCCGGACACTGCCGATTATCAAGTGATGCTCGAGCCCGAAGGTCATCTGGTCGGCACGGTCAACGAAGACTTCGCCGTCGAAAGCCTTGCGGGCGATGTATTTCAGCTTGGCAATAGTTCGTACCGCATCATTCGCGTCGAGCGCAGCACCGTACGGGTCGAGGATGCGCGCGGCGAGGCGCCGACGATTCCGTTCTGGCTCGGCGAGGCGCCCGGCCGCACGGATGAATTGTCGGCGGCGGTGTCGCGGTTGCGCGATGAGATCGCGCAGCGACTTCGCGCGGGCGACGGACATATTTCTGAACCTGAAGAGCGCGCACGCGCACCCCTCACCCGCCCTGACGTCAGCGCAATGGACTACCTCATCAATTGCGTCGGCCTCTGCGAACCCGCCGCCTCCCAACTCCTGGCCTATCTTTCCTCCGCCCACGCCGCGCTCGGCTGCCTACCCACTCAGCAAACCGTCGTCTTCGAACGCTTCTTCGATGAAGCGGGCGGCATGCAGCTCGTCGTTCACTCACCGTTCGGCAGCCGCATCAATCGGGCGTGGGGACTGGCGCTGCGCAAGCGCTTCTGCCGCACCTTCAACTTCGAGCTGCAAGCCGCGGCGACTGAAGACACGATCATCCTCTCGCTCACAACCGCGCACAGTTTCGAGCTGATCGATGTGGCGAAGTACCTGCACCCGAACACAGCGCGAGACATTCTGATTCAGGCGTTGCTCGCTGCGCCGATGTTCACGACGCGCTGGCGCTGGGATGCATCGATCGCGCTTGCGCTGCCGCGCTTCCGCGGCGGCAAGAAAGTGCCGCCGCCGCTCGCTCGTATGAACGCGGAAGACCTGCTGGCGTCGGTGTTCCCGGATCAGGTCGCGTGCGGCGAGAACCTCGTCGGCGACATCGTCGTGCCCGACCATCCGCTCGTGCGGCAAACGGTGCGAGATTGCCTCGAGGAAGCGATGGACTTCGAT
>JBOHZJ010000346.1:0-26047 GCA_050738395.1 Steroidobacter sp. | reverse complement strand
CGCTATATCTCCGATCTTTTATGCACTCCTTTCTGTGGCTACTCTTCTTCATCCAGCTAATCGCTAGTCGCTAGTCGCTTCCCCGCTTCTTCTCACGCTGATCTCCCGGAACAACACCACGTCCTTCGCGCCATGGTTCTGTAGCCCGATGTAACCTTCGTCGGCCCGGCGACCACGTTCGGGCTCATGCGGCTTCTTTCGCTCGGGCACAGCGTCGCCCTCGCGGAAATCCGTCACGGTCACGCCGTTCACGACCACCGCGGTGCGATCGCCATCCAGCGTTATTTCCATCGTGTTCCACTCACGCGCGGGCGGCGTCCCCTTTGCCTTCGTGAACGAGTACAGCACGCCGGTGCGATGAAAGTCGCTGTCGTTCTCGTCGATCTGCACTTCGTAGCCTTTGTGCACCGGCATCCACGGCTCGGTCGGTTCCGCCGGGATGCGAATGAACATACCCGAGTTGCCCGCGCCCTTCGGTTGCGGCGCGCGGTACACGACGCGAATCGTCGCATCGCCGAACTTCTCCCGCGCGTACCACAGCAGACCCATGCCGCCTTCGGTCCTGAGCACGCCGTCTTCAATGACGAACTGTCCCGGACCCACATGGCTCCAGCCATCGAGGTTCTTGCCGTTGAAGAGCGGTTGCCATTTCTCGTCCTGCGCAGATGCATTCATCGAAGCGCAAACGGCAATCATCAGGAGGCAGATCGACGTTACGAATGCTCGAAAAGACATAATTGCAACTCCGCGTTGAGTACTTCCGATCGAATTGCGTCGTCACTCTCTCGCAGAGATCGCTGAGAACGCAGTGAGATGAGGAGATCTGAATCTTCTCCATTCAAATTCCCGTTCTCCCTCGGCGAGCTCTGCGCTCTCTGCGAGAGACCCATCCTCGTCCGACGGCGGCTAACCGGCGGAAGACGCCGACGGCAGCGCGACCGCCCGATAGCCGCCGCGCCGTCTAAAGTAGAGGATCAGCAGCCCATACGCGGCGAGCATGATCAGCGGCAGGATCGCGACCGATTTCAGCGCAGTCTTCTTGCTTCCCGTCACGACCGAGCTCACCACGGCGCGCGTCTGCTCATCGCTGTTCGCGACCTTCGCTTCGTCGAGCGCCAGATAATTGCCAAACACGCCCGTCTTTTCATTCGTGAAGTATGTCTCGCGCAGTTGCGCGCCATGCTGCGCGTCATAAGCTGCCAGCGAATCACCGATCGCGCGATCCTGAATCGAACCGAGCAGCACCGAGCCGACGATGCCGACGGCGAGCATGCCGACGCCTGCGAGCACGTTCATCGTGACCGCGCCGCCTTTCGGAAATTGCTCGGCGACGAAGCCGATCGAGGTGGGCCAGAAGAAACTCTTGCCGATCCCGTACAACGTGGCGGCGAGCAATACGGCGGCGCCAGTCGCGACAGACAGACTGTACAGCCCAACGGCGGCGATCGCAGAGCACAGCGCAAGCAGGCCCAGCGGCGAGAAGCGATGCACCAGCGGTCCGGCGAACAGACGCAGCACGAGCATCAACGCCGAGGTGTAAACGAGCACCCATCCCGGCTGCAGTCCCATGCTGACCATTTCAGGTTCGAGCAGCGAGGTGATCCAGCTATCCGTGCCAAGTTCGGTTGTCGCGAGCGGAACCATGATCAGCAGCATGATGATGAACAGCGGCCGGCCCGGCGACCTCGTATAGAACGCGTAGTAGCCCGTCGATGCGGCGATGAGCGCGATCTGCAGCGCCATTGGCCACGCGAACACGCGTCCCATCTCGATGACGATCAGCGAAGCCACGACCAGTGCGCTGACGTAACCGGCCTCGGCGAGCATCTCGCGATACGACACGCCTGCGGCCACACGCTCGCTCACCGGGAAGCGTTCCCGCAGCAGCAGGAGCGAGTACACGACGACGGGAACGATCACCAGCCCGATCTTCCAGCGCCAGTCCACATCGCCGCCCTGTGCAAGCGCGAGCAGACCGCCGAGCACGAGGCCGCCTGGCCAGCCGGCGTGCAGCATGTTGAGCCATTTCGTCTTATCGTGACGGTACGCAGTAGCGATGAGCGGGTTCACGGCGGCCTCCACTGCGCCGTTGCCCAATGCGAGGACGAACGTCCCGATATAGAGCGACCAGTAACCTGTGGCCGTCAGCGTCACCACCGTACCAAAGAGATGACACGCCACCGCAAACCACAGCACGGCGCGAAAGCCGACGCGATCGATCAACAGACTGAGCAACACGATGCTGATCGCGAACGGCCACAGCCCGACGCCCAGCAATTCGCCTTTCTGGGTGGCGGAAAGATTGAACTCCTGACCCCAGTCGTCGATCACGAAGGCGCGCAGAACGAAGCAGAAGGCGGTCGCCACGAGTGCGGCGAAGCAGGTGATGAAGAGTGTGTTGCTGCGAGGTGATTCGGATACGTGTGCGAGCGCCATCGATCCCCCAGAGGTGATTGTCAGATTGTCATCCAGGCCGCATCGCGTCGACTCGACTCCACGGCTGCGTGGATGAAGCGTACCCCGCGTACGCCGTCCTTTACAGTGGGAACGAGCAGCGCGCCCGCGCTGGGCGCGCTCTTTTCATCAGACGCCGTGATCAGGTCGGCGATGTCGCGATACACCTGCGCGAACGCCTCGATGTAGCCTTCGGGATGACCCGCTGGAATTCGCGTCGCCGAAGCGGCTGCGAGTCCGACGCCGGCGCCGCCGCGCGCGATGAGCCGCGGCGTTTCGCCATAGCGCGTGAAGCGCAGGTGATTGGGCGCTTCCTGCGACCATTCGAGTCCGCCCTTCTCGCCATAGATGCGCAGGCGCAGACCATTCTCGTTGCCGGACGCGACCTGGCTCGCCCAGAGCGCGCCGCGGGCGCCGTTCGCGAACCGCAACAGCATCTGTGCGTTGTCATCGAGACTGCGGCCGGCGACATGTGTCGAGAGGTCGGCGGCGATCTGCGCGACAGGTACTCCGGTGACGAACTCGGCGAGATGGAAGGCATGTGCGCCGATATCCCCGACCGTGCCCGCCGCTCCGCCTTTTTCCGGATCGGCGCGCCAGGCGGCCTGCTTCTGACCTTCGGTCTCGAGCGCCGTGCTCAACCAGTCCTGCGCGTATTCGACCTGCACCACGCGAAGTTCACCGAGTTCGCCGCTCGCGATCATTTCTCGTGCGTGCCGCACCAGCGGATAGCCGCTGTAGTTGTACGTCACTGCCAGAACGCGCTGCATGCGCTCGGCGCCGCTGCGCAGGTCTTCCGCATCAGCGATCGTCGTGGTGAGCGGCTTGTCGCAGATCACGTGAAACCCGGCTTCGAGAAATTTCTTCGCGGACGCGTGATGCAGATGATTGGGCGTCACGATCGCGACAACGTCCACCCGGTCCGGGCGCGCCGATTCCGCGCGCAGCATTTCATCGACGGTTGTGTAGCAGCGGTTCGCTTCGAGCAGCAGATCAGCCCCGCTGTCGCGCGCACGTTGCGGATCGGCTGACAGCACACCCGCGACGAACTCATAACGATCATCGAGCCGCGCCGCCATCCGATGCACTGGGCCGATGAATGCACCGCGTCCGCCGCCGATCATGCCGAGCCGCAGCCGACGGCGGGAACTCGGCGCGATTGAGGGTTTATTCAATGACATTGATGGGCATCAACTTTTGAAGAGCAGGACAGGATGATTGGCCGCAAAAAAGCACAAAAAGCACAAAAAGGAGGCTGTGTGACAAAGCGGAGAATCGGAAGAGAAACCCTGTCGCCGCGATGTTCCTGACCAGTATCGGTCTTCTCGCCTTCGCTTTTGCGCTTTTTGTCCCGCGGGATTCCCATTCGGTCACGCCTTTTGCGGCCATTACCTCTTTCTCTTCTCCGACGATGAATCGTCCAGACCCAGCATGCGGCGATTTGCGGCGGCGTCCGTACCGGCGCTCGCAAAATCATCGAACGCCTTTTCGGTGACGCGAATCAGATGACGCTGAATGAACGGCGCGCCTTCCGCTGCGCCCTGCTCCGGATGTTTGATGCAGCACTCCCATTCCAGCACGGCCCAGCCGTCATAGCCGTATTGGGTGAGCTTGCTGAAGATGCCGGCGAAATCCACCTGACCGTCGCCGAGGGAACGAAAGCGCCCGGCGCGATCGACCCACGGCTGGAAGCCGCCATAGACGCCCTGCTTCGCCGTCGGGTGGAACTCGGCGTCCTTCACATGAAAAATCCTGATTCGCGAGTGATACACATCGATGAAACCCAGATAGTCGAGCTGCTGCAGGACGAAGTGGCTCGGGTCGTAGAGCATGTTGCAGCGGGGATGACCGCCGACCCGGCTCAGGAATCGTTCGAAGGTCACGCCGTCGAACAAATCTTCTCCCGGATGGATTTCGTAGCAGAGATCCACGCCCGCCGCATCGAAGGCATCCAGGATCGGCCGCCAGCGTCGCGCAAGTTCGTCGAATGCGGTTTCGATAAGCCCCGCCGGACGCTGCGGCCACGGATATAGATACGGCCACGCAAGCGCACCCGAGAACGTTGCATGCGCCGTCAGTCCGAGATGCTGCGAAGCGCGAGCGGCTTTAAGCACCTGGTCTGCAGCCCAGCGCTGACGCTCCTGCGGCTTACCCCGAAGGGCGGCGGGTGCGAATCCATCGAACGCCTCATCGTAAGCGGGATGTACTGCGATCAATTGCCCTTGCAGATGAGTGGACAACTCCGTGATTACGACGCCTTCTTCAGCGAGTACACCTGTGATTTCATCGCAGTAGGTCTTACTTGTCGCGGCGCGGTCGAGATCGAAGAGGCCCGTTTCCCACGTCGGAATCTGCACGCCCTTGTAGCCCAGTCCCGCAGCCCATCTCGCGATCGAGCGCAGGCTGTCGAACGGCGCCTCGGCGCCCGCGAACTGCGCGAGAAAAATGGCTGGACCTTTGATCATGCGCATCGGCTCACCAATTCACGTTGTGCGTTGTGCGTTGTGTGTTGTCCGGCCGGAATGCTGCGCGCCTCCTGCGGACAACGCACAACGGAGAACGCACAACTCTCCAATGAAGCCGATTCCCGGCTCACGGCTCACGACTCACCTCCAATCGCCGCAGATACTCGAAGCTGACCTTCACCGCCTCGAGCGGCGGGCGTTCGAAATTCTCCTGCTCGACGAAGTAGTGCCGGATGCGATCGGGACTCATCGCGGCGAATAATCGGCGCCAGTCGATCTGACCGCTGCCGACTTCCGTGGTCTGCGCGTTCAGGCGATCGACCGCGGTCTGCGCATTCTTGCGCACTTCCTTTACATGCAGCAGAGAAATGCGATCCGCGTGGTTGCTCAGGTAATGCAGCGGATCGACGCCCGCGGTGACGACCCACGCGATGTCCAGCTCCATGGCGACCAGCGCCGGATCGGTCGCGCGCAACAGTTCGTCGTAGGCGACGACGCCGTCATGCGAGCGAAATTCCATATTGTGGTTGTGATAGCCGCAACGCAGGCCGGCCTTGTTCGTGATCTCGCCGATGCGATTCAACTGCTCGGCGTTCCACTTCCAGTCATCGAGGGTCATGCCGCTTGCCAGCGCCTGAGCGGGACCGCCGGGCGCGTTCCGGAAGCGCGCGTCCGAGGTCCATGGAAAGGAACACACGAGGTACTGCACGCCCAGCCCCTTCGCATAGTCGATACGCTGCTGCAGGCCCGTCTGCAGGTCGACCATGCTGGCGTGCATGCTGGGCGCGGTGAGACCGCAGTCCTCCAGCAAGGCTTTCATCTCGGCGACGGGCTGCGCCGGCAGGTCGGCCAGTTCGACTTCACGATAGCCAATGGCCGCGAGCTGTCGCAGCGTTCCAGGCAGATCTTTCGCAATGGCCTCGCGCACCGTGTAGAGCTGCAATCCGATCGGTCGCCCCAGCGGCCCGTGCTGCCGCCCCGCGGCGCGTACGCTCAGGCAAGTCATGGCCGCGAGCGCGAGCGAGCCGTGTTCAAGAAAAGTACGTCGCGACCACATGTCGTCTCCCTATTATTCAGTTCACACAACGCGAAGGTCCTGCGTCCCGGCCGCAGCCCATTGCGCGCCAGAGAATAAGTCCGTTCTATGTTGCCTGCATATCACCTGCTCATCCAAAGCCTGAACGAGAGTCGTAAGCCTGGGAATCGCGATCGCTCCGGCATTGCACGTCGCACCCGCCTGCGAGACAGTGTGCGATATGAATTCCCGTCTGGCGAGGAACGCATGATTGTTCGACCGCGGCGCCGGAAGGCTTGCACGACCGGAACTCAGCGGGTGATCCGCCGCCTCTGCATGCTCGCCTGCGCGGCCTTGAGCTCTTCGGCGCCGGCCTTCGGTGCATCTGCGGACGAACCGTCGCAGGCCCTGGCGCAGGAGTGGATTCATCTCTTCAACGGTCGCGACCTGACACGCTGGACGCCGAAGCTCACGCATCACGAGTCGGGCGACAACTTCGGCCGCACCTTCAGGGTGGAGGACGGGCTGCTGAAGGTTCGGTATGACGAATACCCTGACGGCTTCAACACCCGGTTTGGCGTCCTGTTCTTCGATACACCTTATTCGCATTACCGTCTTGCCGTGGAATATCGCTTCGTCGGCGAGCAAGCGGCCAGAAGTCCCGGCGCCTGGGCGAAGCGCAACAGCGGCGTCATGATCCACTCGCAAGCGGCCGCGACGATGACGAAGCAGCAGGACTTTCCGTTGTCCATCGAAGTACAGCTGCTGGGCGGACTCGGCGACGGCAAGGCGCGACCGACGGCCAATATGTGCTCGCCTGGCGCCGAGGTGGTTTACAACGGTGCGCTGTATCCGAGTCACTGTCTCGAGTCCTCGGCGAAGACCTACGACGGCGATCAGTGGGTGCGGCTCGAGATCATCGTGCTGGGCGATTCCCTCATCACGCACATCGTGAATGGCGAGAAAGTGCTCGAGTACTCGATGTCGCAGATCGGCGGCGGCATGACGGCGAATATCGATCCGGCGATCAAACAGGATGGTCAGCCCCTGGCAGGCGGCTACATCGCCCTGCAGAGCGAGTCTCATCCCATCGACTTCCGGAAGATCGAGCTGCTGAACTTGCAGGGCTGCATGGATCGCAAGGCGAGCAATTATCGGAAATACTTCGTGCGCTCCGACAAGAGCGCGTGCAGGTACGATGCAGACCCGGCAATGAACCAGTGACTGCAAGACTGAAGAACCCTTCGACCCTTCGACAAGCTCAGGCTCAGGGCGAGCGGAAGAAGATGAAGAGGTCCCTTGATCCTGTCTTCTATCCGTTCACCCTGAGTTTATCGAAGGGATCTTCCGGACGAAAACAGCGAATCGAGATCGTTTCGACGGACTCAACGCGAACGGAGTTGGGAAAGTCATCTTCGGGACATCACACTCAGACTGTCTTTTGAATTTTTTGGGGGGATCGTGACAGATAACTCGACAGCCGACACATCGCATACCTATGACGCGATCGTGATCGGAACCGGCATGAGCGGCGGCTGGGCGGCGAAGGAGCTCACGGAGAAAGGACTGCGCACGCTCGTGCTCGATCGTGGCCGGATGGTCAAGCATCCGCACTATCCGACAGCCACGCTGGATCCCTGGCAGCTGCCGTACGGAAATCGTCCGACACAGGAGGACTTGCGCAAGCAAGGCGTGCAGGCGCGCACTCGCTATACGATCGGCCAGTCCTCGAAGCACTGGTTCGTCAATGATCTCGAACATCCCTACACCGAGATCAAGCGCTTCGACTGGATGCGCGGCTACCACGTCGGCGGCCGCTCGCTCGTCTGGGGACGACAGACCTATCGCTGGGGACGGGCGGATTTCGAGGCGAACGCCAAAGACGGCGTCGCGGTCGATTGGCCGATCCGCTACGACGATGTCGCGCCCTGGTATGACTATGTCGAAGCATTCATTGGCGTGAGCGGCAGCCTCGATGGGCTTGAACAGATCCCGGACGGCAAGTTCCTGCCTGCAATGGAGCTCAACTGCGTCGAGCACCATCTGAAGAAGAGCATGGCGGAGAAATTCGGCCGCACGCTCACGATCGGCCGGGTTGCGCATGCAACCGCGCCGTTGCCGCACAGCCCGCAACGCGGTACGTGCCAGTATCGCAACATGTGCATTCGGGGCTGTCCCTACGGTGCGTACTTCAGCAGCAACTCGAGTACGCTGCCGGCCGCGGAGCAAACCGGACGCATGACGCTGCGAGCGAATGCGGTCGTCCATGAACTCATCTATGACGACGCGAAGGAGCGCGCGACCGGCGTGCGAGTGCTCGATGCCGAAACGGGAGAACACACCGAGTACTTCGCCAATATCATTTTCCTGTGCGCGTCCACCTTCGGGTCCACGTTCATCATGTTGAACTCCACCTCGAAGCGCTTTCCGCAAGGGTTCGGCAACGACAGCGGCGAACTTGGCTGCAACATCATGGACCACCATCTCGACGTCGGCGCGCTCGCGCTCGTCGATGGCTTCGAGGACAGCTATTACTCGGGTCGCCGTCCGAACGGCTTTTACATTCCACGCTATCGCAATCGCGGCGCGGACAAGCGCGACTACCTGCGAGGCTTCGGCTATCAGGGCGGCGCCGGCCGCCTGAGCTGGACACGCGTTATGGACGAACCGGTGCTCGGCGCTGAACTGAAGCAAAAAGCGGTGAATCCCGGACCATGGGGGGTGCGGATGGGCGGGTTCGGCGAGATCCTTCCGTACCACGACAATCGCGTCACGATCGATCGCAGCCGCAAGGACAAACATGGCTTGCCAGTGCTCGCGTTCGACGCGGAACTCAAGGCGAACGAGCTTCGGATGCGCAAGGACATGGCCCAGGACGCGGCAGAAATGCTCGAAGCGGCCGGTTATCGCAACGTCCGCACGTACGATCGGGAGACCGGCGTTGGACTCGGCATCCATGAAATGGGGACTGCCCGCATGGGCCGCGACCCGCGCACGTCCGTGTTGAACGAATGGAACCAGGTGCACGCCTGCAAGAATGTCTACGTCACGGACGGTTCGTGCATGACCTCCGCGGCGTGCCAGAACCCATCGCTCACCTACATGGCCCTGACCGCGCGCGCAGTGGATCATGCGGTGAAGGAATTGAAGAAGCGCAATATCTAATATGAAAGCGGATAGCAGTTGGCGGTTGGCGGTTAGTCCGGAAGGACGCTACCGCGCGCCTCTGCCTACGACCTTTCATACGAGTTGTCCATCGGCCCTACGGCCGGCCCCGAAGGAGAGAAAGCGCGTCAGCGCCTCTCTACTAACCGCCAACCGCTAACCGCCAACCGCTTTTTCATACTGCGCGAGCCCATCATCGAGGAATCGTCCATGGACCGAAGAGAAGTACTGAAACGCGTCGCCGTGCTGATGGGTGGAGCGCTGTCCGCGCCCGCCATTCTCGGTGTACTCAACGGATGTACCAGCCGATCCGACAGCAACTGGACGGCCGTCTTCCTCGACAAGGAGCAGGCGCTGATCGTCGAAACGATCGCCGATCTGATCATTCCGCGCACGGATACGCCGGGCGCCAACGATGTTGGAGCGCCGGGTTTCATCGATCTCATGCTGAAAGATGTTTACCCCCCAAAGGATCAACAGCGTTTCCTCCGCGGGCTTGCCGCATTGAACGAAGCATCCCTGCAGCGACACGGCGAAGCCTTCGTTGACCTCCCCCCTGACAAGCAATCCGCGCTCGTCGGCGATATCCACGTTGCAGCAGTGCGGGCTAATCGCCTGCTCGACCCGAGCGCTCCGATCGAGCGCCCCTTCATTCTGATGATGAAAGAGCTGACGCTGCTGGGCTACTTCCTGTCGCTCCCCGGCGCAACCAGGACGTTGCAGTACGACGCTGTGCCCGGCGCATTCAAGGCGTGCTTACCTTTGTCCGAAGCTGGCAACGGCAAAACCTGGGCGGATGTCCCAGGGATTTTCTAGAAGCGCGCTCTCCGTCAAACGAGCGCTGACAAAAACATCCGCTCTCGCTTGCGGGAGAGGGCCAGGGTGAGGGCAAAGCGTCACGACGTCACGCCGGAAAAAGAACCTCTCCTCTCCCTGGGCTGAGGCTTCCCCACAAATGTTCGTGCAAGGACAGCAATTAGCCAGTGATTCTTGATCCGTTCGTGCTGAGCTTGTCGAGCACTCTTACAAGAAAGGAACCCTTCGACCAAGCTCAGGGCGAACGCAGAAGACCGATGAGTCGTGCGCGGCGAACAAGCGCAGGCGCTAACTGGCGAACCGATCGATCCACGCTTCGAACGACCTCAGGAATGAGGCCATGAACTCGCGTGTCTCGGCGCTCTTGAGGAGCCCTTTTTCGTCAAACAGCGATGCCGCAGCGGGAATATAAGCTTCCGGATACGCCATCGCAGCGAGGTTCACTGCGTATAGAACCTGCCGCAGATGGTGGTGCCCCGCCATCGCGCCGAGCGCGCCGGGCGTCATGCTGATCACCGCTGCCGGCTTTCCGGTCCATGCGCTTTGTCCCCACGGACGCGAGCCCACGTCGAGGGCATTCTTCAGAACGCCGGGAATGCTGCGGTTGTATTCGGGCGTGAGGAACAGGATTGCATCCGAGGCCAGGACCTTGTTTCTGAATTCTGTATAGGCGGGCGGCGGCGTCGCCGTCTCGAGGTCCTGGTTGTAGTGCGGCAGATCTCCGATCTCGATTCTCTCGAACCTCAGCGAGGGAGGTGCGAGCTCGACCAGAGCGCGCGACATCATGCGCGTGTACGAGCCCTGGCGAAGACTGCCCACGATGACTCCGACTTTTCTCTGCTGCATGGTCGAGAACTCCAACAAACCGGCTAGCCGCTCAATTTTCTCTTTCCGACATCGGCGCGCCTGCATGAAGGCGTACAAATCCGCCGAGCAATTTGTTGTACGCAACCGGGTTGTCGAGATTCGGCAGGTGGCCTGCGCCCGGCACGATTGAACGGCGTGCGTCGGGGAGCCATTGGGCGATCCAGGCGCCGGCCGCCAGACGATGCTTCGAATCGTGCTCGCCGTTGATCACCAAAGTCGGCGCACGCACCGAGTCCGGGCGGTCGACGAGAATCGGGTGTTCCGCTGCGGCGTTCTGCAGGTCGCGCCCCGGGTAGCGCCCGATGATCTTCCGGAGCAACGCGTGCATGCGCTCGTCGCGAGTCCGTAACAGCATGAACGGGTTGCGCGCCCACTCCTCTCTTACCGCTTCAATTCCAAGGCGTCTCATCAGCTCACGATACTTCGCCATCGGCAGTTCTTCGACCGCGCCCGCCTCCTGCGTCGCGCGTTCCTGCGGCGGACCGTCGAGGGCCATGCATGTGACCGCGTGCGGGAAACGCAGCGCGCAACGCAGGGCGACGCGAGCGCCTTGCGACATACCTACGATCGCCGCCCGCTCGATCCCCAGTGCGGCGAGCAGGCATAGAACATCTTCGACATCCTGTGCAACGTCCGGCTCGCCCGTGGACTGGCCAAAGCCGCGCCGGTCGAAGGCGACGACGCAGCATTGCGCAGCAAGCGCCGCGAACTGCGGCGTCCACATATCCATGTCCAGCGCCCATCCATGAATCAGCAAGACCGCCGGGCCGCTGCCCGCGACGCGAAAACGCAAGCGTGCACCATCGCATTCGAGGAACTGATCCCGATCGCACATGCGCCTCATGCATTCCGTCGACGCGTGCTCCAGAGTCGGTCCGATGCGATCCGCGCACCTTCGACCATCGCGTGCAGCTTGAGGTACGCGACATCCGGGTCGACCGGGCCAAACCCCGCGAAGGTTCCGAAGCCGCAGTCGCTGCCGGCGATCACGCGTTCGCGGCCGACGCAATCCGCATAACGGCAAATGCGTTCGGCAACCAGGAGCGGATGCTCGACATAGTTGGTCGTTGAGCTCAGCACGCCCGGTATCAGGATTTTGTCGTCCGGGATCTTCTGATCCCGGAACACGATCCATTCGTGCGCGTGGCGTGGATTGGCTCCCTCGAACAACAATCCGCTGGCCTTCGCCTTCACCACGATGGGCAGAAGCAGTTCGAGAGGCACATCGTGATGGTGCGGGCCTTCGTAGTTTCCCCAGCACACATGCATCCGCACTCGATCCGGGGGGACGTTTCGCAATGCATGATTCAGAACCTCGATGTGCAACGCCGCGCGCTGCAGAAACTCATCCACACTGCGGTCCCGGTACATCGTGTGCCGGCCCATGCCCAGATCCGGCGCATCGATCTGCACGAGGAAGCCCGCCTCGACGATTCCCTCGTACTCCGTTCGCATCGCTTCAGCCACGGCTTCCAGATAGGCGTCCTGCGTCGGGTAGTAGTCGTTGGGCTGAAACAGCGCAATCACGCCCGGTGAAGCCGCATTCAGAAACCCTTCTTCGGGCGCCGCCGCCTGCATCGCCGCCTTCATGTTCTGCAGATCCGCGCGCAAGGGCTCAGTGGTCCGGACGCGAATCTCGCCCACGCAGCGGGGCCTCGTGTACTTCGCGGTCGCGCCCAGCTCCGCCAACTTCCTGAGAATCCGCGGAAATTCGACGAGGTCCTGCCCAGGCTCGCGAGGCGTGTCACCTGCGAATCCGGCAAGACGCTCTTTAATATAGGTGGCGTAGCTGATCTTGCTCATCTCGCCGTCGCTTACGACGTCGACGCCAGTGTCGACTTGCCGCCGCACGACATCCCTGACCGCCCCGGCGATCGTTGCACTCGCGGCGGCTTCATCGAGATCGGCGCCTTTATCGCGAGCGAATACGACGTCGACCACGGCCTGCGATCGGGGCAGGCTGCCGACGTGCGTCGTCAGGATCCGGTCAGTGCTGGTCTTCAACGCGCCGCTCTCATCGGAACATGTTGTTCGACGTGTGATCCCCTGCAAGCCAGCGCTTGAGCTCGGAGTGCGCATCCGCCCGGCGCGTCGCGTTGATTTTCTCAACGTCCGGGTGATCTACGGTGAACTCAACGATCATGCCGTCGGGGTCGACGGCGTAGACGGACCGGCAGTAGCCGTGCTCGAGCACGTACATCTGCGGTTCTTCGTATCCTGCGTCCCTCAGACGCCGTTCGATCGCTTCCTGCACCTGCGGTTCGACTTTCAGCGCGACGTGATGGAATGGAGTTTCGGGCATTTTCGGCCCGAATAGCTCCTGGTCCGCCTTGTTGACGAACTGGAAGAACGCAAGCGCGCCGCCATCCGCGAGCCCGAAGAACAAATGGCAGTACGTCCTTTCGGCGCCAAAGAGCATGTCCGACTCGCACCAGGTCGCCATCAGCGGCAGACCGATGACGTCCTCGTAGAACTTGCGCGTGGCTTCCAGATTCTTCGACACGTATGCGGTGTGGTGCAGGCGCGAAGGCAGTTGCTTTGAATCGGCCATGTCAGGTACTCCTCGTGGTTGTTGCGCGCCGTCCAGCTCAGAAGCGATAGGCGACGTCCACGCCCCAGCGCTGCGGCAGCGCCTTGAATACGAAATTGTTGGTGTAGCCCGGGCTCGGAAAGAACATCGGGCCGGGCGACCATTCGGCGTTGTATTCCTCGTCGGTGAGATTCTTCACCCATGCTGTGGCGGACCATGAACCGCCGTCCACTCCGAGACGCAGGTTCACGAGTTCCACCGGATCGCGCTTCGTGAAATTGTCCGGGTAGAACCAGGTCGGCCCGATGACTTCCATGTCCGTGCGAACGAATGCACTGACTCCGGCCCACGCCTGGAGATCCCGGCGGTACTGCAAACCGAGATTGACGCTGTACTCCGAGACGAGCGGCGCCTGATTGCCGACATCGCTCGCCGCGCGCGTCGATTCCTTGATCTCGCTGTCGGTGAAACCCACGCCGAGGTAGGCGTTGAAGCCCTCCGCCACCAGCGCCCGCAATTCAAACTCCAGGCCCTGATAGTCGACCTCGCCCAGATTGCCGAGATTCTGCGTGCTCGTGTTGGGGTCGAACACGAAGTAATAAGAGCCCTCGGCCTTCGTGTAGTACAGATTCACATTGGCGCTCAGTCTGCGATCGAAGAACTCCGCCTTGGCGCCCGCTTCATAGGTATCGGCCGTTTCGGAGTCGAACAGATCGTTGATGCCCGCAATGCCCGCCGCGCCGACGCCGGTCTGATTGAATCCGCCGCTGCGAAAGCCGCGGCTATAGCCTGCATACACAGTCGAGTCATCCGAAGGCTTGTAGCGCAGCGTGAACTTCGGCTGTAACTCATCCCAGCTTTCCTTTCTCACCTGGCCCGGAAAGGCGACTCCCACGAGCGCCGCCGGAATGAACGCCGCGGGCGTCTCCGTCGTGTTCTCGCGCTCGTCGTTGTCATAGCGCAGCGCGAAGGAGGCTTCCAGTTTTTCGGTGACGTCGAAAGCCAGCTCGCCGAACACCGCCCAGGCGAAGTTTTCCTGCGAGTCCGCCAGGAAGGTGAACTGCGGATTGAACAGCGGCAGCGGCGTCCGACGCACTTCCGGAACCACGCCGGTTCCCAGGTCGAAGACATTGCCCGTGGAAATGAACCG
Organism: Steroidobacter sp.; assembly: GCA_050738395.1. Lineage (GTDB taxonomy): Bacteria > Pseudomonadota > Gammaproteobacteria > Steroidobacterales > Steroidobacteraceae > Steroidobacter. The sequence goes on along the minus strand of JBOHZJ010000346.1, from coordinate 11,585 downwards.
GTCAGTGGCGATCGCATAAGCGCCGGCGATCCAGCGCAAGCGGTTGTCTGCGGGCGACGTAAAGCGCAGCTCCTGGCTGACCGCCTCCACATCCAGGAACTGGTGTTGCGCCTGATCGGCGCCGAAAAACTGAAACAGAACGGATTGCGGGATCGGCAGGAAGTCGAACTGATCGCCCGTGAGAATCTCTTCCAGGTCGTCGTACGCTGTAATCGAGGTGAGCGTACCCGCCGAGGTGTCGTAGTCGAGCTTCAACGAGAGGCTATACATGTCCCGCTCGTTGATCCCGCGGTTGTTGACCCGCACCGGCAGGCTCGTGTCATTGACGCTTTCAGTGATGTTGAAGTACAGCGCCTGCGTTTCCACCTGCGACATGGAGAAGCGCAGATCAGCCGTGAAATCGTCCGTTGGCTCCCACAGCAGGCGTAGTCGACCGGACAAATCCGTGAACGGATCCGCCTCCTCGCGCAGCAGTGCGTTGTCGATGTATCCGTCCGTATCGAAATACGAAAGCGAGGCGCGATACTTCAGGGTGTCGGTGATCGGGCCGCTCAGCCCACCGCGCACCTTGTAGCCCGGACCTGATTCGTAGCCCACCAGCACGTTGCCTTCGAACTCATCGGCGGGCGCCTGGGTCCTGATGATGATCGCGCCGCCGATCGCATTGCGCCCGTAGAGCGCTCCCTGCGGCCCTTTCAGCACCTCGATGCTTTCAATGTCGACCAGTTCCTGGTTGAACTGCGATGGATTCGCCATCGCGACGCCATCGATGAGCACGGCCACCGAGGGTTCGCTGTTCCTCGCCTGGGAAATTCCGCGCACGGTCACGAACGACGTGCCCTGGTTCTGCGTCTGCACCAGGCTCATGTTCGGGGTCAGGTCGATGAAGTCCTGCGGTCGTTCAATGCCGGCCGCCTGAATGTCGGCTGCGGTGAAAACGTTCACCGCAACCGGCACGTCGAGGAAGGACTCGTTGCGCTTGCGCGCGGTGACGACGACCTCCTCCAGCGCATTGGCCTCTCGCGCATCCGCGGCTCCGGGCGTTTGCGCGCCGAGCTGGCAAGGCGTCGCGGACAGCAGCGCCGCCGTCGCGCCCGCCAGCAAGTGATGCCTTTTGATGATGCTCATGTGAACTCCCCCTGACGAATTGAGCGTTATCGGAATTTCAGCCTCATCCCACTTCTGCGCGCATCATCCGGGCGCCTTCGACCATCGCCCGGAGCTTCGCGTCGGCGACCTCGCGCGGCAGATACTTCATGCCGCAGTCGGGCGCGACGACGATGTTTTCGGGAGCGACGAACGGCAGCGCTTTGCGAATGCGTGCTGCGACCTCCTGCGGCGATTCCGGCGTCATGCTCGACAGGTCGATCACGCCGAGAATGATTTTCTTGCCCGCGAGTGCGCCGAGCACCGAGCAATCCAGATTCGACTGCGCAGTTTCGAGCGACACCTGCGAACAGCTGCATTGCGCAAGCTCGGGCAGAAACGAATATCCGGAAGGTCGTTCGTGAATGATGGCGGCGTAACCGAAGCAGATGTGCACGGCCGTGGTCCCCTCGACGCCGTCGAGTGCGCGATTCAGCGCTTTCAGGCCGTATGCGCGCGCCTCCGCGGGTCGGGCCTGCATGTAGGGTTCGTCGATTTGCACGATGTCCGCGCCGTTCGCAAACAGGTCGCGGATCTCTTCATTGACGGCCGCGGCGTAATCCATCGAAGCGAGTTCGCGGCTGCCGCCGTAGTGCTCGATCTGCGCCTGCTGCGCCATCGTGAACGGCCCCGGCACCGTCATCTTCACCCTGCGCTGCGTATGCCGCTTCAGAAACAGGAGATCGTCGACCTCCACGGCGCGCATGCGGCGAATCCTTCCTGTGACGCGCGGCACGGGATTCGGATGGCCGCTGCGATCCAGCGCGCTCCCCGGATTGTCGATGTCGACGCCTTCGAGCGCAGTGGCGAACCGGTTGGAGTAGCTTTCACGGCGAATTTCACCGTCAGTGATGATGTCCAGACCGGCATCTTCCTGCGCCTTGATGGCGACCAGCGTGGCGTCGTCCTGCGCCTGCGCGAGCAACGCGTCGGGTATCCGCCAGAGCTCGCGAGCACGAACCCGTGGCGGAAATCGACCGGCCAGCTTCTCGCGGTCGATCAGCCAGTCAGGCTGCGGATAGCTGCCGACCAGCGTGGTGGGAAACAACATGGTGTTCTTCTGTTTCATTTGCTTCGAGCCACGCCGGATTGATCAGGTGCAGGCCGCCAGCCGTCGCCTTCGCTGAGCGCCTTACGGATCGCCGCGCCGTGCTGATCGAGCAACGGCGCGCTGCGGACGGACGCCGAGCGCTCGCCGTCGAATTGCAGCGCAGGCCTGACCGCCTCTTTGCCTCCATTGGCTGCTTCGACAGGGACGATCAGTCCGAGGTGTTGTACCTGCGGATCGTTCACGACTTCATCGACCCGATTGATCGGTGCAAAGGGCACATCGTGCTGACCGAGCCGGTCGACCCAGTACTGAGTGGAGCGCCGCGAGAAGAGCACATCCAGTTCTGCGCCCAGCGCTTCGTAGTGAGTGATGCGTCCCTGGCGCGTGCGGAACCGCTCATCGCTGCTCAGCCGTTCCGAATCCACTGCACTCGTGAGTCCCAGCCAGAACTTCTCGAGCGAGGACAGGTGTATCGCGACGAGTCCGCCATCGGCAGTACGCAGAATGTAGGCCTGCGCCAGTCGCGGCCGGTCGCTCGATTTCGGCGCCTTGCCGAGTGCGAAGAAGGCGGCGAACGGTTCGACTGCGAAGTGCGCCATCGCTTCGAGCATGGACACTTCGACCAGGCGTCCGCGCCCTGTCCGGCTGCGTTCGAGCAATGCGCCGAGCACGCCGTATGCCGCATAGATGCCGGTGATTGCATCGGCGAGCGCCGGACCGAGAAAACGCGGGCGCTCCGGATCCACGACGACGCTGAGAAATCCGCTGAGCGCCTGGGCGACCGAGTCATAGCTCGGCCGATCCGCATACGGACCGCTGGAGCCGAAACCGCTGATCGAGCAGTAGACCAGTCGCTGGTTGAGTTCACGCAGACGCTCCGCGCCGGCGCCCAATCGTTCCGCCGTGCCGGGGCGAAAATTCTGGATGTACACGTCGGCGTCGCGAACGAGCTGGTCGAAGAGTGCGCGATCGTTCCGATCGTTCATGTCGAGCGCAAGGCTGCGCTTGTTGCGGTTGTACGCCTGAAAGTGGGGAGAGAACTGTCCCTCCTGATAGCTTCGATACGGGTCCCCGGCGGGACTCTCCACCTTGACGACGTCGGCGCCGAGGTCGGCCAGCATCATCCCGGCGCACGGACCGGTGATGAACGTGCCCTGCTCGACGATGCGTATGTCTTTGAGAACGGGCGCCATTCGTGAGCCTTACTGATCGCGTGCGACGAAATCTTCGGGAGCCGCGCCGTCGTACTCGATCGCTGCCGCACCCGCGTGGGAAAGCACAAACCCGATGGGCTTCTGTTGTTCTTCGAGCAGGTGCGCGATCAGGCTCGCGGTGCGCGCCAGAATCGGCACGCCCTTCAACGCGAGGAGCGGATAACCAGCATCCAGAAGGACAGCAGGAATGGCGCCGGAAACGTTCATCGCGAGCGGCTTGCCGGTGATCTCAGGCAGCACACGCTCGATCGCATGGGACGCCTCGATGAAGCGCCCGGCGCAGCCAACCTCCGCAGCGACGTCGAGCAGGCGTTTAGCTCGCGGGTCATAGCCCTTGTGCAAAGGATGGCCATAACCGGGAATGGATCGGCGCGCTGCACGATAGTCACGCACGACGGCCGCGGCCGCTTCATCCAACGATGAGCCCGTCGCGCGCTCGATGACCTCCCGCAGGAGCAGGCCGGCTGCTTCGGACGCGCCGAGAATCACCGAACCGCAGCCGAGAATGCCGGCAGCCACTGCGCCTTGCAGCGCTTCGGGCGCCGCCGCCAGCGTCATCCGGCTTACCTGCACGCTGGGCACCAGTCCGTGCTCCGCGATCGCCACCAGCGTTGCATCGAGCACCTGGCGCTGCGCTTGCGTGGGCGTCTCGCCGGTGACGAGCAGCCATATGTATTCGGTGAAGCTGACGCGCCCGATCAGTTCGCCGCACAGATCCCGCCCCCGCACGATGATCGTCTCCTCGTTCGAAGCGGAAATCGCCGATGTGCGTTGCGCCTGCGAGCCGATCTTCATTGCGCGCCGGTCCCCTCTCGTGTTTATTTCGCATATCGAAATATGCTTCGTAATGCGAACATGCTGATCTTCCGTGCGCCGCATTGTCAATATCGATGGCGGTGATCCAGTCAGAGATCACTTCCATTTTTCGAATAGCGAAATAAAGTGCTCGCATGAAACGACGCAGCAGCTCGGAGCCACGACGCGAAGTGATGGGCGGTCTCGCCAAGGGCCTGGACGTGATCCGTGCGTTCAAGGGCGAATCGCCGACGCTGACGCTCAGTGAAGTGGCGAGCCTTGCGAAACTGCCCGCGGCAACGGCGCGGCGCTGCCTGCTCACGCTCGCGGAGCTCGGCTACGTGATGCAGTCGGGAAGAAACTTTCTGCTGCGGCCGAAAGTGCTCGAGCTCGGCGCCGCCTACCTGGAATCGATGAACATCGAGGCGCTGACGAAGACGTACCTGGAGGATCTTGCGAGTCAGACCGGCGACTCGGCTGCGCTCACCGTGCTGGACGGCAGCGAGATCGTGTACGTCGCGCGCGCATCAACGCGCACGCTGATGCGGCTCGAAGCGCACGTCGGCAGCCGCTTCCCCGCTTATCCAACTTCGATGGGCCGTGTTCTCCTGGCGGGCCTCGACCCGGAGCGTTTAAAAAAGTATTTCAGCGAAACGACCTTCAGTGCGCTCACGGATCACACCGTGACGGATCGTACGAAGCTCATGAAGCTGGTCGAGGAGTGCCGACGCGCCGGCTATTCGGCCGTCGAGGATGAACTCGCCTACGGCGTAGTGGCGGTCGCCGTGCCTGTATTCGACCAGGCGCGCAGAGTCGTGGCGGCGCTCAACAACTCCAGCCATTCGAAGAAGATCACGAAAGCCAGACTGATTCGCGAGCGGTTGCCCATACTGCAGGAGATCAGCATACAGATCTCGCGCGAGCTCCAGCGTGTGCCGGGACTGTCTCTGAGCGCGCAAAGGTAGGCTAACCGCGCCCTCCGAATCGGTCCGCGTACAGCTTCGACGCCCAATCGATGAATACGCGTACGCGCGGCGCAAGCTGGCGATGCTGTGGATACAGGGCGGAAACCGGCATGCCGTTGCTCGACCAATCCGACAGCACCTCCACCAGACTCCCCTGACGCAAATGCTCCTCCACGTGAAAGCGCGGCAACTGCACCAGCCCGCAACCGCGCAGCGCACACGTCACGTAGTTCTCAGCGTCGCTGACTGAAATCCAGCTCGCTAGCTGGTACTCGCGCATCTCGCCGTCGACCAGCAACTCGAACGGATACTGGATATCGCGATTGCTCGCAAAAAAACCGACAGCATGATGAGACGCCAGTTCGTCAGGATGCTGAGGAACGCCGGAGCGCCGCAGATATTCGGGGCTCGCACACATTACTTCCGGCATTACCGCCAGGCGACGCACGACCAGCGATGAATCTCTGGGTACGCCCGCCCGGATCACGCAATCGATGCCTTCGCGCACCAGGTCGACCAGCCGATCCCCGCTGCTGATCATCAGATCGATGTGCGGATAGCGGCTGCGAAACTCGTCTATGCGGGGCAGCACGATTAGCGTCGCATGCGCACCATGCAGATCCAGGCGAAGCGTGCCGCGCGGATTCGCGGCGACGTTGCTCAACGAGGCCTCCGCATCTTCCAGGTCCGCAAGCACGTGAAGGCAACGTTCGAAGAAGGCCTGGCCGTCGAACGTGGGACGAACCTGCCGGGTCGTGCGCTCGAGAAGACGCGTTCCGAGCCTCGCCTCCAGTTCCTTGATCGCGTGAGTGGCGGTCGCTCTTGGAATGTCCAGGGCGTCGGCGGCGCGGGTAAAGCTGCCCAGTTCGACGACTCGCGTGAACAGGCGCAGCGCCTCGAGGTGGTCCATCGCGGCTCCATTGTTGGTCCGAATTGAATAGTCTTGCCAAAGCTAGGCTATTTATCCAAGCAGACACAACAAGAACAATGCGCCCATGCGAAAGGGACGGCATGTCGCCGCCCTCGCGCTCTCAAGGAGCATTGCCATGAAAACAGCCGAAAAGGTCGCTCTTGTGACCGGCGGATCGCGCGGGATCGGCCGTGCTGTCGCCCCGCGCCTGGCCCGCGATGGTTTCGCGGTCGTCATCAATTACGCCGGCAACGCTGCCAAGGCTGCGCAGGTCGTCGACGCAATCGCCGTCGCAGGCGGCCATGCCATCGCCGTGCAGGGCGACGTGTCGAATGACGAGCACGTGGCCAAAGTATTCGAAATCGCGAGAACGACGTTCGGTCGGATCGACGTGGTCGTGAACAGCGCCGGGATCATGCAGAACGCACCGATCACCGAGTTCGCGCTGGCCGATTTCGACAAGATCATTCAGACCAACCTGCGCGGCGCCTTCAACGTCCTCCGGCACGCAGCGAAGAATCTGACGCAAGGCGATCGAATCATCACGCTGTCCACGAGCGTGATCGCGAAGGCGTTTCCGACCTACGGACCCTACGTCGCATCGAAAGCCGGCGTCGAAGCGCTCGTCCATGTTCTCGCGAACGAGCTGCGCGGCCGCGGCGTCACGGTCAACGCGATCGCACCTGGGCCCGTCGGCACCGAACTGTTTCTGAACGGCAAGAGCGACGAGCAGATCGCGCAGATCAGCAAGCTCTCGCCGCTCGAGCGACTTGGTGCGCCCGAGGACATCGCGAACGCGGTGTCGTTCCTCGCCGGCCCCGACGGCGCCTGGGTGAATTCGCAAGTGCTGCGTGTCAACGGCGGAATGGCGTGAGGTCTGTGTCATGAACAACATCATCGTCATCACAGGCGCCTCCAGCGGCTTCGGCGCACTCGCCGCCCGCGCGCTCGCTCGCGCCGGTCATACCGTCTACGCGAGCATGCGCGAGACTCGGGGCCGCAATGCGCCGCAGGTCGCGGCGATCGAGGCATGCGCCGAAGAACATCACGTCGATCTGCGTGCGATCGAGCTGGATGTCTTGCTGCAATCGTCTGCCGATGCTGCGATCGAAAAGATCGTAGCGACGCATGGCCGGCTCGACGTCGTCATTCACAACGCCGGACACATGGTCTTCGGTCCGGCTGAAGCTTTTACGCCCGAGCAATACGCCCAGCTCTATGACGTCAACGTGCTCGGCACGCAGCGCGTCAACCGGGCGGCGTTGCTGCATCTGCGCGCGCAGGCCAAGGGACTCGTCGTCTGGATATCGAGCAGCAGCGCTCGCGGCGGTACTCCGCCCTACCTCGCGCCCTACTTCGCCGCGAAGGCCGCGATGGATTCGCTGGCCGTCAGTTACGCGGGCGAGCTGGCGCGTTGGGGCATCGAGACTTCGATCATCGTGCCGGGCGCCTTCACTTCCGGAACGAATCACTTCACTCATTCCGGCTCACCCGCCGATGTGGATCGGGTCGCTGCGTACGACGCAGGCCCCTGCGCAGGTTTCGCCGACGAAATACTGCGCGGACTCGCAGCGTGTGAACCGCCGGATGCAGACGTCGCGACCGTCGCCTCGGCGATTGTCGACGTGATCGGTCTGCCGCATGGCAGGCGTCCGTTCCGAGTGCACATCGACCCGTCGGATGACGGCTGTGAAGTCGTCAACGCCGTGGCGGATCGTATTCGCGCGGAGTTCCTCCGCCGGATCGGACTCGGCGATCTCCTCGTCCCGCGCGCAAGCGCCTGAACCGCACAATTCCAACCTTCAGGAGAATCGCATGCTTCACGCACTGTCCCTTGCGCTCACGCCCGCGCATCTCAGAGTCACGGTAGGCGAGTCGATCGTCGCCGCGCTCGCCGCGGCGGTGAGCGCTCTCGTGATCGATGTACCCGTCTGGGCCATGTTCGTCGGCTGGATCGCCTACTTCACGCGAGGCGTCAATCTGCGCCAGGGTCTGGTCAATCTCGCCTGCGTGCTGATCGGGCTCGGTTTCGGAATCGTCGCCGCGCTGGCGACCTCCGCATTGACGCCGTATCTCGGTGCAGCCTCCCTCACCGTCGTCGTGTTCGCGCTGGCGATGGTGGTCCTGTCGTTGCGGCTCGCTCCCGTGTTCAACAACCTGCTCGGCTTCTTCCTGGGACTGGTGGCGTACTTCGCTTCGCACCTGCCGCCTTCCCTGGATGCATTCGTGGAGCTCGGCGCCGCGGCGACGCTTGGATCCGCTGCGGGCTGGTTGGCGAGCTTCGTCCAGCAACGTTTGAGCAAGCCGCAAGCAGAGGCCGTATGAGGCAGCTCGCATCGAAACTGATCGTCCGGCTCTTCGAAGCGCGCCATGCAGGAGCGGAGACGGCCGTTTACGCGCTGCTGAGAGGAGCTTTCGGTCTCATCATCGTGACCCACGGGCTTCCCAAGCTGCTCGGAACCTCACACGGCTCGATGGCGAACCCCATGGCGGGCTCGATCAACCTGATCGAGAATGTGCTTTACCTTCCCGGCGCACCCGTTCTCGCGATGCTCGTCGCGCTGCTGGAGGGCGTCGGCGGCGTCATGCTGGCAGTGGGCCTTGGGACGCGGCTGGTCGCTGCGCTGCTCGCGCTGGAAATGATCGGAATCTGTTTCGCACTGGGCCCGACCTGGCCGTGGATCGACCGCGGGATCGAATATCCCGTGCTGATGTTCTTCCTGGCGGTGTATATCTCGTCCGAGGGCGCGGGCAGATTTTCCGCAGATCGAATGATCGAAGCTGGATTCGGACCATCCGCAGCCTGAGGTGACATATATATGTATCGCCGCTCCCTCTTCGTTGCATTCACCTGCGTCATCGCCGCAGGTGCGTTCGCGCAAACTGACCTGCTGGAGCGGTTCCGCTCGATGTCGCAGCAGGCTGAAAGCCGCGGACTCGCCGAGCCTTTCAAAGGCGTGACCACCAGCGGCCAGTCGGTTCGTGGATTGTTCCCGCTGCGTTCCACGGGTGTGTCCACTGAACCCGTTCGCCGCTCCGCGGAGCGCTTCCTCGGTTCACTGGATGCCGGGCAGCGTACGCGCACCGCATTCGGCGTCGATGACGACGAGTGGCGAAAATGGATGAATCAGCATTTCTATGTGCGGCAAGGCGTCAGCTTCGAGGAGATGATCGAGCCGCAGCGCGCAGCGGCGCTCGACCTGTTGCGCGCATCGTTGAGCGCAAAGGGCCTCAAGCTGTCGCGCGACATCATGAAGCTGAACCACACGCTCGGCGAACTCAACAACGACAACTTCGTCGAGTACGGCGAGTGGCTGTACTGGATCACGATCATGGGCGAACCCTCAGCGACAGAGCCCTGGGGCTGGCAGCTCGATGGTCATCATCTGATCATCAACTATTTCGTACTCGGCGATCAGGTCGTCATGACGCCGCTGTTCGTCGGTTCCGAGCCAGTGACTGCGGAATCAGGGAAGTACAAGGGCACGGCGATACTGCGGCAGGAACAGAACGACGGTTTGCGAATGTACGCGGCGCTCACGCCGGAGCAGCAGAAGGCGGCGCTGATCCAGGTCTCAAAGACGGCCAACAACAATCTCGGCGAGGCGTTCAAGGACAACCTGATCCTCGACTACGCCGGCGTCGCCGCGAAGACGTTCACCGGCTCACAGAAGAAACAGCTCCTGGACCTGATCGGGCTCTACATCCACAACATGAAGGAAGACCAGGCTCGCGTGCGCATGGAGGAAGTGGCGGCCCATCTGGATGAAACGTACTTCGCATGGGTTGGCGAGGCCGATGACGATGCGGTCTTCTACTATCGCATTCACAACCCGGTCGTTCTCATCGAGTTCGACCATCAGTCCCCGGCGAACCTGCGTCATCTGATGAAGCCCGGCGTCCCCAATCGACAGCACATTCACGTCGTCGTACGTACGCCAAACGGGAATGACTATGGGAAAGACTTGCTGAGACAGCATTACGAGAAGCACTCGCACTGACGTGCTGGAAAAGCAGGGGTCTACCTCGGATCAGGTTGCCGGTCAGCACCGATCCAGCGACCCGCGCGTGCGATGGCAATCGTGAATATTGTTGCGCCCTTGATGGCTGGGTGGTCTACGACTCGTCCTGGGAGTACGAATTTGAATAACAGCGATGAGCGACCAGTGAGACCACCCTGGTCCTTGGCATAGCGATAAACTAGGCTGTCGTCGCAAAGGAGTGAGAATAAACGTCATGATCCTTTTAGACAGCATATTGAAGCAGCAAAAAATCCAATATCCCGAACTCAGTGAGGATGAGTTTTTCGAGATCTATTGCGCAGACAACATTCTGCTCAACTATGACCTCAGCACCGAGGAGATCAACGACGGCATCGTTGACGGCCCCAAGGACGCCGGTGTCGATGCCGCCTATGTATTCGTAAACCGAAGTCTCCTCACCGAGGACTTCGAGTACGAGGGTATCAAGCAGCCCGTGGATATTGAGCTGTTCATCATCCAGTCTGAAATGTACGGAGCGGTCGTTCGCATGATGGGAGCAGTGGAGGATCATTTCCGGGCGATTGCGGTGGCAGCAAACCAAGGACATCGCAATAATCTGCGGTTTCACGTCTTGATGGTTCTGGGATGGGCGCTGAACGAAAATGTCACGCTTCCGGCGCAAAGGATCAGGCAGCTCGACCTTACAAAGGTCACGCCTGCTCTTGTGAAAACCGTCACCGACTGGGTTTTCTCGGAGTTCGATAGCGCTGGCGTTACCGACCGGGTGGCGAAGGAAACCACATTTACCGACCGGCTGAAGATGGGCTGGAACGTCGCGAAAACAGCTCCGGGCTAAGCCATCGCTTCTGGCTCGCGCCCTGCCTCGGGCGATCTGCGAATCAACAGACCCAACACAGACCTCTACTTCAATATCTCATTTGCCTTGCCGTCCGCGCCACAAGCGGGAGACAAGACAGCGAAGCAAGCCTGCCATTCGTAAAGCGGAATTTGGACTAAGGTGTAGCCGCGCACGGATTGGCGAGTTCTAACGACTTGATCTTGGTCGCGCTACAACACTAGATGCGACGCTGCATCACGATATGAACTCGCGGATAAACATAGCGTTTTAGCGTTTCTTCTCGGCGCATTCGGAGTACACTTACTGTACATACGATCAGCCGATGGAAGATGCTCATGGAAGTCGCAGGTGCTACGTTTTCGGGTGTGAAAGGAACCTTGCACGAGCGCTTCCCCGATAACGCGCAGCGGGCGTTTGATACGTACGAGCAACGCGCCGAGCGCGCGCTCTCAATCGAGAATCTGGCGAACGAGATCACCGAGCTCGCCGGTCACTTGAACGCGGGCAACCATCGCTTCCTGGTGTTGATTGCCGAGTTCGATCGCTGCGAAGGCTGGTCAGATAGTGCGACGCACTCCTGTGCGCACTGGTTGAACTGGAAGTGCGGGATTGCGCTGGGCGCCGCGCGCGAGAAGGTTCGCACCGCGCGGGCGTTAGAGAAT